>JBAVXA010000163.1:0-20445 GCA_049698095.1 Burkholderiales bacterium | reverse complement strand
AGGACAGGGACGACACGAGGCGGTAGGTAGCGGTAAGCTGCTCGGCTTCACTGACGATATCTGCCGCGCGCCAGTTTTTTCCTTCCTGCACGGCTTCGCTGAACGAGACCTTGGCATTCCATTGCTCTGTCCCGTTTGTTAACCGGCTCTGCAAATTCCATGCGGCGAAGCGGCTGCGTTTTTTTTCGCCGTCAAACATGAACGCGCCGGTCGCACTCAGGGCGATGTCGTTTTCAACCGTTTTATCGGCAGCTTTCGCCTTGCCCTTAATACTGAACGCGATTTTGTCGAGGGAAAGATTTTGTTTGTTCAGGTCGAACAGCAACGGACTTTTCAGCGCTAAATGTAAATTGTATTCGTCGTGATTCGCACGCATATCGCCTTCAAAGCTGAACTCGGACAGCACGCTGTTAGCCAGTCGGCCCACCTGCAGATTGGCATCGCTTAATTGCACATGGTTATTCTGGTCTTCGAAAATCCATGTCGCACGGTGGATTTTCAGCCCCTTGATATCGAACACGGGCAACGACGCACCGTCTTTGCCCAAAAAGTCGTCGATGTTCATGGTACCGTCGCTGAAGCGTTTTAAATGAATGGACGGCGCGTCGAGCGTCACTTCGCTCACATCGAAGCGGTTGTTAATGAGCGCCGGCCAACTCAACGATACCTTGGCCGACTCGATGCTGGCGAAAATTTCCTGGCCATTCTTTTCCATCAGACTGGACTGCCCGCTCTCAATATGTAAAACCGGAAACAAGGACAAACCAAGATCGCCGGGAATAACCAGCTTTCTCTGGTATTTTTGCTGGAAGTAATTAATAACGCGCGGCTTGAGATCGTTGGGCTTGAATATGGCGACCGTATACGTAACAGCAGCGGCGGCAAGTAACAATAAAACCAATGACGCGATTAGGGAAATTTTCCAGATTTTTTTCAAGGAGATGCTCTAGGTAAGCGTGCGGACATTCTCCGCGGAAAAATCATGGAGCGGGTGAAGGGAATCGAACCCTCGTCGTAAGCTTGGGAAGCTTCTGCTCTGCCATTGAGCTACACCCGCAGTCATAACACTTTATTTATTTCGAGGGCCCCGCAGCTGCGTCGGGGTCGCCTCCCGCCTCGTTGGCGTTCTTAGCGAAGCGGAGCATCTGTTTTTGATGAGCACGTGTTCCTTTTAGAAATCGATCGACCTACGCATTCTACGACTCGGCTAATGATGTCTCAACATTCGGGCTGACACGGGCTATCTCGCCAGCTATTTCAGTTTGCTGGTGCACGAACGACGAGGCGTCACTTTTCGTTCCAATTGCTTCACACTTATTTACAATCCTGCCCGGCTTTGGTCGATTTCTTCCTGGTCATTTCCCGATTTCCCACATTTGTCGCAAAATTGCGACAAATAAAATTACTATAACATATTGATTTTTATATAAATTTTAAAGTATAGGGGAATATAACCACTTGCTTGATGTAATTTCTATACTAATTGGTACAGGAATTGCCTTAACCTAATTACACCGCGACAGGCTTATCCGCCTCGGCCCTACGGCCTCTTCACAAATAGCGTCCGTTGCCACCAGCATCGCCCGCCACTTGCAGACGAAGGCTTGATTTGATTCGTTTTTATCGAACGCACAGTATGTTTTGTTGTTTTTTCAGTTGAACTGGTAATTGCGGCACAGTAAAAAAATGGAAGGCCAGCTTTTTTGGCGTCCCTAAGAATTTATTTTTTAACCAGGAGGCACTCAAAATGAACAAACGTAACCTGCTTCAAATCGCAGTATGCAGCGCCCTCACCATATTGGCCGCACCGGCGCAGGCGATCAGTTTCAGCGCAAACGACTGGAACATGGACATCAATGGCACAGTCAACGGCTTTTATACCAACACGGATTGCAGCAGCGTCGCCAATCCGGCGAACTGGGCCGTTTTTTCGGCTTGCAATTCTGGCAATCAGACCAGCAATGTCCAAAACGGTTTGCTGCCGGGCTGGATTAGTTTTGTTGCGACGACACGCCAGAACGATCTGGACCTGAAGGCACACTTCGGTTTCGCTCCGGGCACGTCGGGCGACGCGAACGTTCCTAGAGGCGGCGCATTTACTTCCATCGACACGCGTAATGTCTATTTGAGTTTCGGCGACAAAAGCTGGGGAACGATCAAGATCGGGCGCGATATTGGTTTATTCCAGCAACAAGCAATTCTCGCCGATATGACCCTGCTCGGCGTCGGTGGTCAGGCGAATCTGAACGGTGCGATTAACACCACGACAGGTATGATCGGCAAAGGATACATTTACACCGCCTTTCAGCCGCAAATCACCTACACCACGCCGAACTACTCCGGCTTTCAGGGTTCCATCGGCGTATTTCAGCCGGCGGATATCGATACCTTTACCGTCCACAGCAGCCCGATGCTGCAAGGCATGGCAACCTACGATTTCCCCGCATCGGGCGGCATGACCGGCAAAGCATGGGCATCGTTTGTCAGCCAGAGCGCGAAGAATGCTGCCGGAACATCTGTCGATGCGACAGGCTTCGAACTAGGCGGGAAAATTGGGGCAGCCGGATTTGAAGGCACGCTGGTCGGCTTTGATGCCAAAGGCGTCGGTAATGCAATATTGTTCGCCGGTGGTACTGACGCCGCTGGCAACAAATTCAAAACCCAGGGCTTCCTTGGTCAAATCACCTACAAGCCGCCGGGCTTGAATACCAAGTTCGGTTTCAATTACGGTGAGACGAAGAATAAAGACCTGGCTGATGCCAAGAATAAGGCGTTTACCGTCGGCGTATATCACAACCTGACCAAGAGCCTGACACTGGTCGGCGAATACATCGACGAGAAAACCCAGCAATCGGGCTTCAACGATGCCAACGCCAAAACCTTCGCCTTGGGCGCAATCCTGTTTTTCTAAAACAGCTTCATCACAATTACAGAAACACCAAATCCAACGGCACCTTCGGGTGCCGTTTTTTATGCGTCGATTCTGCAGCGTCAATTGTGCGAACGGATAGATCGCAGTATCGCGCGAATGTTCGGAAAAAAACCAAACGGCCCGCAAGCGTAAGGCGCGCCCTGCCGATGCCATGCGCATGGTAAAATATGAATTTATTCAATCACTATTTTTTGCACCGCCAAAATGATTTCCGTGACCGTCAACGGCGCGCCGCATCGCTTCGGTAACTCCCCGAATGTGGCGCAATTACTGGAGCAGCTTGATCTCAAAGGCAAGCGCATTGCCGTCGAACGCAATGGCGAAATCGTGCGGCGCAGCCGTTTCGCCGATGAAGTTTTATGCGACGGCGACAAACTGGAAATCGTCGTGGCAGTGGGTGGAGGTTAAGCAAATGAATTTGCAGGGCACAGATAATCTGCTTATCGCCGGCACCGCCTACACCTCGCGCCTGCTCGTCGGTACCGGCAAATACAAGAACTTCGCGGAAACGAAATCGGCGATTGACGCCAGCGGCGCGCAAATCGTTACTGTCGCCATCCGGCGGACCAACATCGGGCAGAATCCGAACGAGCCAAGCCTGCTGGATGTGCTGCCGCCATCGCAATACACGCTGCTGCCAAATACGGCCGGATGTTTTAGCGCGGATGATGCGGTGCGTACGCTGCGCCTCGCGCGCGAATTGCTCGATGGCCACAACCTGGTGAAACTGGAAGTTCTGGGCGATGCCAATACGCTGTTTCCAAATATGCCGGAAACTTTAATCGCCGCGAAGACGCTGGTGCAGGATGGTTTTGACGTAATGGTGTATTGCAGCGACGATCCGATTATGGCAAAACAACTGGAAGAAATCGGTTGCGTCGCGGTGATGCCGCTCGCGTCGCTGATCGGCTCGGGCATGGGCATCCTGAATCCGTGGAATTTGCAGTTGATCATTGACGCCGCGAAAGTGCCGGTAATTGTCGATGCAGGAGTCGGCACTGCCAGCGACGCGGCAATCGCGATGGAACTGGGGTGCGACGGCGTATTGATGAACACGGCGATCGCGACAGCGAAAAATCCCGTCCTGATGGCCAGCGCAATGAAGAAGGGTGTGGAAGCGGGACGGGAAGCCTTCCTCGCCGGCCGCATGCCGAAAAAATTCTATAGTGCGAGCCCGAGTTCGCCGACTGGCGGAATGATCGGCGGAAAATAATTTCTCATGCCAGAAACCCAGCACGCGCATATTCGCAGTTTCGTGTTACGACAGGGTCGCGTATCGAATGCGCAAGGCCGTGCGGTCGAAACCTTATTGCCAATATATGGCATCCCTTTTTCGAACCAACTTATTGATTATATTGATGTTTTTAAGCGAAACGCCCCGGTGATTCTGGAGATTGGATTCGGCATGGGCGAGACCACCGCGACCATCGCCGCGACCAATCCGCAGAACGACTATCTTGCGATCGAAGTGCATACGCCCGGCGTTGGCAATCTCCTGAAAGAAATGGAGGCGCGACGCATCAGCAATCTGCGCATCATCCAGCATGACGCAATAGAAGTTTTGCGCGACATGATTGCGCCTGCATCGCTGGTGGGCGTGCATATTTTTTTCCCGGACCCGTGGCCGAAAAAACGCCATCACAAACGCCGCCTGATTCAGACGCCGCTGGTGAAAACCCTGTGTGAAAAGCTGCGGCCCGGCGCTTACCTTCATATCGCCACCGACTGGCAGGAATATGCGGAGCATATCCTCGCAACCTTATCCGCCGAGCCATCATTGTCGAATAATGCGGCCGGCTATGCCGCTCGCCCGGCCTATCGGCCGCTGACCAAATTCGAGCAGCGCGGGTTGAAGCTGGGCCACGGCGTTTGGGATATTATTTTCATGCGGAAATAAGTAAAGGCCTATGCGAATTTTCGAAGCTGCAATTGTCATCAGGCGCTTTTCGACCGGCTTATTTATGCTGCTTGCCGCCTGCTCGCCCAATCAATCAATGCCCGATTCAAAACCCGCTGCTGAAAACACCGCTCGAAAAAACGCCCTGCACACTTTGTTCATCGCCGGAGACATTGCCGACTGCCAGAGCAAATCTGCTGCGCAGAGTGCGGCAGAAAAAACGGCGCTGCTGCTCACCTCGCTGCTGCGCGAGTCTGCCGCCAGCAGCGTGATTAGCGTTGGCGATCACACCTATCCTAACGGTACGGCGCAGGAGTTCAGCGACTGTTATGCGCCGACCTGGGGCCGCTTTAAACATCTGACTTTTCCCAGTCCGGGCAACCATGATTACCTTACGCCGCTGGCATCAGGTTATTACGATTATTTTGCCCAGCGCGCCGGCCCTGCGCGGCGCGGCTATTACAGCTTCGACGTTGCCGGCTGGCATGTCGTTTCGCTCAACAGCAATATCGCGGACGACCAAGGTGCGGAGCAAATTGCATGGCTGCGCGAGGATCTCGCTGCGAACAAATTGCTTTGCACCATCGCGTACTGGCACCATCCCTTATTCACTTCCGGACTGCGCGGCAATAACAGGCAAATGAAAACGGCCTGGCAAATCCTGTACGATGCAGGCGCGGACATCGTTCTGTCCGCGCATGACCATCACTACGAACGCTTCGCTGCCCAGGACGCAGACGGGAATGCCGACCCCACGCGCGGAATCCGACAATTTCTTGTCGGCACCGGCGGCGCGAATCTATCCAGCATTACCGATCCGGCGCGCAAAAACAGTGAAGCGCAAACCGTCGGACATCACGGCGTTCTGCGCCTCGATTTGCAACAGGGGAAATTCAGTTGGGAGTTTATTCCGGTTGCGCCGACCGAACCCCGCGACAGCGGTGTCGGCTCCTGCCATTAATCCGCAGCAATCCGTTCAGCGTAAAAAAATCTGCAGCAAATCATTCAGGAACAAACGACCCGTTTGCGTCGGCGCAATGCGTTGATAATCGCGCGAAATCAATCCGCGCGATTCCGCCTCACGCAATTCTTTCTCCATCACGCTCAACGGTAACGCCGTGCGCTGCTGAAACAGCGCGACGGGAAAGCCCTCGCGCAGACGCAAAGCATTCATCATGAACTCGAAAGGCAACGCATCAAGCGACACCTCGGATTGTTCCGCTACATGCTCGGCGCGCGCAACGTTGTCCATGTAGGATTGCGGGTGCTTGCGCCTCATCATACGTAATATATTGTTTTTAAATGATATTTTGCTGTGTGCGCCAGCGCCGATGCCGAGATAGTCGCCGAACTCCCAGTAATTCAGGTTATGCCTGCTGCGTTGAGCAGGTTGCGCGAACGCGGACGTCTCATAGTTTTCGTAACCCGCATCGCACAGTTTTTTTTCAATCGCCTGCTGCATGTCGGCGGCGAGCTCGTCGTCCGGCAACTTCGGCGGATGGAGATAAAACAGCGTGTTCGGCTCAAGCGTCAAATGGTAGGCGGAAAGGTGCGGCGGGCTGAACGACAGCGCTGTGTCGATATCCTGCAACGCCTCGACTAAGGTTTGCTGTGGCAACGCATACATGATATCGAGATTAAAATTTTCAAATTCATGTTTGGCCATGTCGATGGCGCGGCGCGCCTCTTTGTCGTCGTGGATGCGCCCCAGCGCGCCGAGATGCTTTGGGTTAAAACTCTGGATGCCAATCGACAAACGGTTGACTCCGCTTCTGGCGTAAGCAGAAAACTTTTCCGCCTCGAACGTCCCCGGATTGGCCTCGAGGGTAATTTCCGCGTTTGCATCCGGCCGCACCAAAGCACGCACCGCTGCGAGAATATCGTCCAGCGCGGCGGCGGACAGCAAGCTCGGCGTGCCGCCGCCAAAGAATACGCTTTGCACTTTGCGCCCGTAAATTTGCGGGATGGCCTGCTCCAGGTCGTATATCAGCGCGGCAACGTACTTCGCCTCAGGATGCGCGCCTTTCGCCTCGTGCGAATTGAAATCGCAATACGGACACTTTTTCACGCACCATGGGATATGAATATACAGCGACAGCGGCGGCAGGGACGTAAATTGAATGCCGGAGGCAGGGGGCGAAATGTTGGCAAGAGATGTCATACAACCATTTTACGCTAATGCACGCAGACAAAGCTTTGCCATCCTGAACCAGATGAACGTCCTGCATACGTTTTGACCCGCCGGAATAGCCGGTGCGCCGGATGAAGCCGCTTAGAATGACGTGGAGATTTTCTCTCTCAATGCGGCCAACGCCAAACCCCGATGGCTGATTTTATTTTTTTCATCGTGGCTGAGCTCCGCCGACATTTTGCCCAATTGCGGCAAATAAAACAGCGGATCATAACCGAAGCCGTTCGCGCCGCGCGGTCCCAGCGCGATTTCCCCGTGCCATACGCCCTCCGCAATGATCGGCTGTGGGTCGTCAGCATGAAGCATCAGGACCAGCACGCAATAATAATGCGCGCGGCGATCAGAAATGTTCTGCATTGCCTCCAGCAATGCAAGATTATTGCGCCGGTCGGATTTCGGCAGCCCAGCATAATGCGCCGAATACACCCCCGGAGCGCCGCCCAGCGCGGCGACGCAAATACCCGAATCATCCGCCAGCGCCGGCAAACCCGAGAGCTTGCTTGCATGGCGCGCCTTCGCCAGGGCATTTTCAATAAACGTGTGATGCGGCTCTTCCGCTTCGGGAATATCGAAAGCGGATTGTGGCGCCACCTGCCAGTCGAGCGAGGCGAGGACGCGCTGGATTTCTTTCAGCTTGCCGGGGTTATTCGATGCAATGACCAGCTTGTTCATGATTTGCTTACCGCCGCGATAAATTCCTTTTGCAGCATATCCACACTGCCATTGAATGCGCGCGAAAATGCTGTGGAGAAAATTTCGCCGTCCTGCAGTTCGAGCAAAAATTGCCGATAGCGATTTTCATCGCGCTGTTTCAGAAATGCAATGAACATCATGCTTTGCCGATAAAACAGGTGAGAGCCGTTTGGCAGGGTCGCAAGCGGGCCCGATTGATCCAGCGATAATCGGCTGCCGCTTTGCCGCGGCGGAAAAATCTTTCCCGCGACGATCTGCACCTTTGCCTGATCGGCGGAAACTGCTTCCGCGCCGCTTCCTTCGGCGACAAAAGTTGCCAGCCCTTCATTAAACCATGCCGGATAATCAACAAAGCTCATTTGCCGGTTCTGATTAAGCTGCAAATGCGAAAGCTCGTGCGTCAGCACCGGTGCGATGCTCGCCGGGCGATCAAGCAGAATCGGGTTCAAAAACAGCCCCTGCGTGGGGTGAACGCCGCCGCGAATCGTCACTTTCTGCCCGGACAGGCGCGCGAAGCTTTGCGACGTATTGCAGACGTAGAGCACAACGGGTTTTTGAAAGCGCCTGTAGTGGCTGGCTTCGACCTGGCGCATAGCCGGATCCAGCGCCGTTTGTACAAGTGCTGCCAGTTTTTCCGCGCCAGCTTCGTAACGAATGCGCGGGTCTGCAGGCAAAGAAGAGAAGTGTTCGGTTGAAGCGAAATGTGCCGACGCAATCTGCAACGCCGCGCAGCCGGAGAAAAAGCTAATGGCCGAAACAGCAATGAAGAAAATCGCGTAACGCCGGATCATTGCGCCAGGGCGTTTTTCTGCGCGATGACCAGTTGCATGATTCCCTGCGCGGCGAGATCGAGCATGGCATCCATTTCGGCACGCGAAAAGGCCGCCCCTTCTGCCGTACCCTGAACCTCGACGATTCCGCCGCTGCCCGTCATCACCACATTCATATCCGTATCGCAGTCGGAATCCTCGTCGTAATCCAGATCGAGCACGGGTACGCTCTTATAAACACCAACTGAAATCGCAGCAACGTGGTCCCGAATGGGGTTGTCTTTGAGCGTGCCGTCTTTGACAAGCCTGGTTATTGCATCGCTGACCGCCACAAAAGCGCCGGTGATGCTGGCTGTTCGGGTCCCACCGTCGGCTTGAATCACATCACAATCAATTTGAATAGTGCGCTCGCCAAGTTTTTGCATGTCAACCACGGCGCGAATCGAGCGGCCGATCAGGCGCTGGATTTCCTGCGTGCGCCCCGATTGCTTTCCCCTCGCCGCCTCGCGATCCATGCGCGTGTTGGTCGAGCGCGGGAGCATGCCGTATTCCGCGGTCAACCAACCCTGATTCTTGCCTTTTAGAAAACCCGGCACTTTTTCGTCGATGCTTGCGGTGCAGATAACCTTAGTGTGGCCGCATTCGATTAGCACGCTGCCTTCAGCATGTTTGGTGTAGTGGCGCGTAATGCGTATGTCGCGCAGTTGATCGGGCGTGCGCTTGCTGGGTCGGATCATGAAATTTACGCCCTTCGACAGGTTAGAGAATAATTTAATTTAATCAAATAGATGCAGATGCAGATCATCAGAAAATCCGCTAGCGGGAGAATTTCTTGATTGTGTTTTGTATCTCTGCAATTGCCTTGTCGATTTCTTCTTCCGTCACGTCCTCGTATTGCGATTGTTTGTCGGTAAGCGAGGCGCCCATTTCCGTGGTGAATATGTTCTGCGCCATGGCGTCGGTGATGATTTTCTTGCCGTTTTCCACTTCACCGGCACCCGAATTTTCCCATGTCATCGCCACCACAGTAATATTGTCTGCTTTTTTGCCGCCGCGCTTTTCCGCGACCTGCATCAGGCCGGGCAGGCAATCAACGATGGAGTTTTTTGCAACGGCGCTGCCGATTTCATCGTCGGGTAAATGCGCCCAGAAGCCGTCGGAGCTCAACATGATGGTATCACCGGGCGTTACCGGCAGGGGATTCGCCAGCCATACTAAAGGCAGCTGCGGACCGCCGAGGCAATTGTAAATGCGGTTGCGCTCCGGGTGTTTTGCCGCCTGCTCCGCGGTAATAATTCCGGCGTCGAGCATTTGCTGTACGCGCGAGTGGTCGTTGGTACGGGCAATGATTTTTCCATCGCGGAAAAAATATAAACGCGAGTCCCCAACATGCGCCCAGTAGGCTTTACCGTTTTGAATCACGCAGGCTACGATGGTGGTGCGCGGTGATTCGCTCAGGCCGTTTTCGTCGGCATAGTCGGATATTGCCTGGTGCGCGGCGTGCAGGGTCTCGGACAGGAATTCATACGGATTCTTGATCGTAGTACGCGCATTGCGCTGGAAGCGCTCGACCAGCAACGAGACGGTAATTTCTGCGGCGACTTCGCCTTTTATATGTCCGCCCATACCGTCCGCCACGGCAAGCAGGAGCGCGTCCTTGCTATAGGAATAAGCAACGCGATCCTGATTATTGCGCCGTGCACCGACCAGGCTTTGCTGATAAATGGAAAAGCGCATGACTATTTTTCGCTTTGGCGGGCGGATTTCGCCTTGGCAACCGCTTTCGGTTTTTTCCTTACCACGGTTTTCTTCGCCGTGAGCTTTTGTTTTATTTTACCGAACAAAGTTGTCGTCCCCACTTTCAGAGGGGTGGGCTCCATCAACAGAGCTTTTTGCAGCGCCATAACACTGGGCGGACGCTCGTTCGGGTCGAGTTTGAGACACCAATCGATAATATTGAGGAATTCAGCGCTGTATTGGTCGCCCCACAAATCATGCGCCGATGGCAGGTTATCCTGCTTCATTCGCTCGTTCGCGGCCTGCGGCGGCCCGCCAATAAAACACGAATAGATGGTTGCGCCGATACTGTATATGTCAGTCCACGGGCCGAGATCCTGCATGCCCAGATATTGCTCAGGCGCAGCGAAGCCATTGGTGTACATCGGCTTCAGCAATGGCCGATCGTTGGCGAGCGCCTGGCGCGCGGCGCCGAAATCCAGCAACACCGGCGTACCGTCCATGGCAATATAAATGTTCGCTGGCTTGATATCCAGATGCAACAATTTATGCGTATGCACTTCGCGCAGACCGTTAAGCAAATTCATGAACAGGCGGCGCATAAAGCTTTCAGTGAACTGTTCGCGGTTATAGGTAACGTGGTGCTGCAGGGTGCGCCCGCGCATGAATCCCATCACCATATAGACGGTTTCGTTGGCGCGGAAAAAATTTTCCACCCGAACCACGTTCGGATGGGCGATTTTTGCAAGCGCGCGGCCCTCCTCGAAGAAACATTTCATCCCATTGCGAAAGTGAGCCAGCTTATCTTCCGACGTGACATTCACGACGTCGCCACCGGTGCGCGTGACCAGGCCGGACGGGAGGTATTCCTTGATCGCTACAGGATTGCTGTTTTCGTCCCGCGCCAGATAGACAATCGAGAACCCGCCCGCGCTGAGCTGTTTTTCGATCCGGTAGTTATTCAGCCGGTAGCCGTTCGGCAGTGGTTCGTTGGGTTGCGATGCCATATTGGTGGGCGTTGTGCGGTATGATTATATTTTAGTGCAGCTATTGTGGATATTTGACGCTGGCTTGTAAAGCAAAAAGGCGGCGCTCGCCGCCGCAAAAATCAACGAGAGTCCCTATGATTACCAGCATGACCGGCTTCGCCAATGTTGCCCGCGAATATGATTTTGGCGCGATTTCGCTCGAACTTCGCTCGGTCAACCATCGTTATCTGGAAATCCAGTTTCGTTTGCCCGACGAATTCAAGAGCGTCGAAAACCCGATGCGTGAAGCGATTGCCGCCAGGCTCACGCGCGGCAAGGTCGATTGCCGGGTGGCATTTGCCCCCAAACCGAACAGCAGCGGCACGCCGCAACTCAACGACAACGTACTGGCGCAACTTGCTGAGCTTTCCGCAAAAATCGCGGCGCGTTTCCCTGCCAACCCGCCGATGTCGGTGGCGGAGATTCTGCGTTGGCCCGGCGTGGTCGACATGCCAGGCGTATCCACGGACATGCTGCGCGATGCGACCATGCCGCTACTGCAAGATGCTATTGCGCAATTGCACGACACGCGCCGGCGCGAAGGCGAAAAACTTGCCGCGCTGCTGCTTGAACGCGTAGCGCGCATGGAAGACCTGGCGAAGAAAACAGCACCGCTGGTTCCGCAAATCGTCAAAAGCTATGAAGAAAAACTTGCGGCGAAAATTGTCGAGTCAAACCTGACGCCAGACGATGACCGCATCCGCGCCGAGGTCGTATTGTTTGCCAGCAAAGTCGATGTCGAAGAAGAGCTCGACCGGCTGAATGCCCATTTATCCGAAGTGCGCCGTATTCTCAAAGCCGGCGGTGCGGCGGGTAAGCGGCTGGATTTCCTGATGCAGGAGTTAAACCGCGAAGCAAACACACTCGGCTCGAAATCCGTTGCCGTGGATATTTCGCGAACCTCGATGGAACTCAAAGTGCTGATCGAACAAATGCGTGAACAAATTCAAAACATCGAATAAACCCCTATTTATGTCAGGCAACCTTTTTATCGTATGGGCGCCATCCGGCGCGGGAAAATCCAGTCTGATCGCGGCACTCCTGGAACGCGATAAAAACGTACGCCAGTCGGTATCGTTTACGACTCGTGCGCCGCGCGCGGGCGAAATCGAAGGCAAGCATTATCATTTCGTGACGCCTGCGGTTTTTCAGGCCATGATCGAAGACGGGGATTTTCTCGAGCATGCCGAGGTGTACGGGAATTTCTACGGCACATCGAAAAAATGGATTGACGAGGCGATGCAAAACGGCTTTGACGTGGTGATGGCGATCGACTGGCAAGGCGCGCAGCAAATTCACCGGATATTTCCGCAAACCGTCGGCGTGTTTATCCTGCCGCCGTCTCTCGACGTATTGCGTCAACGGCTAACGGCGCGAGGCCAGGATTCTGCCGAAGTGATCGAACGCCGCCTCGCCTCTGCGCATGACGATATGAGCCATCTGGGCGAGTTCGACTATGTTATTATTAATAATGAGTTTATTGAGGCCGTAAGCGACCTGCTGGCGATATTCCGTAGCCAAAGGCTGAGGCGGGACGCTCAATTCAAGCGCAACAACGGTATTATTTCCAAATTAATCAAGAGGTAAGCATGGCTCGCATCACCGTTGACGACTGCATTAAATTAATCCCTAACCGCTTCGAGCTGACCCTGGCGGCAACCTATCGCTCGCGCCAGCTGGCTACCGGCGCCACGCCGTTGGTTGAAGGCCATAGCCGCGACAAGCCGACCGTCATGGCATTGCGTGAAATCGCCGCCGGAAAAGTCGGGGTCGAAATCCTTAACCGCGGACCCGTCGCGCCTGTTATTGCAGAATAAAAGGGGGAAAGATGAAGTCGAAAGGATGAACCCGCGGACGCTAGGTAGCGCATAGGCAAACTCGATTTCATTCTTCCTGCCTCGTCACAATCTTTATGCCTGAGGTTGCCGAACTTACTGACGTACTGTCCGGTTATCTGAAGCCGGAGGACATCACTCAGGTTCGCGCCGCCTACGAAGCCGCCCGCACCGCCCATGAAGGGCAGTTCCGCAAAAGCGGCCAGCCGTATATCACCCACCCGGTTGCCGTCGCCAAAATTCTCGCCGAGTGGCATCTCGACCCGCAGGCCATCATGGCCGCGCTGCTGCACGACACCGTGGAAGACACGGCCACCACCAGCAATCAAATCGCGGACAATTTCGGCAAATCAGTCGGCGATCTTGTCGATGGCGTTTCAAAAATCGATCGGATCGAATTCGACACGCTGCAGCACCAGCAGGCTGAAAATTTTCGCAAAATGCTGCTTGCCATGGCGCGCGACGTACGCGTGATCCTGATCAAGCTGGCCGACCGGCTGCACAATATGCGCACGCTCGAATCGATGTCGGTGGAACAACAGGAACGCATCGCGCGCGAAACACTGGAGATTTACGCCCCGATCGCGAATCGCCTCGGTCTGAACGGCGTGTATTACGAATTGCAGGACCTGGGTTTCAAATTTCTCTATCCCAACCGCTATCGCGTGCTGACCAAGGCCGTCAAGGCAGCGCGCGGCAACCGGCGCGAAATCATTGGCAAGATTCTCGACGCCATCAAACAGCGGCTGGCGGAATTCAAGGTGGAAGCAAATATTACCGGGCGCGAAAAACATATTTCCAGCATCTACAAAAAGATGCTGGAGAAGCAGTTGACCTTTTCCGAAGTGCTCGACATTTACGGTTTCCGCATTATCACCAAAGATGTGCCGAGTTGTTATCTGACCCTCGGCGCGTTGCATACCTTGTACAAGCCGATTCCCGGCAAATTCAAGGACTATGTCGCCATCGCCAAAGCGAACGGTTACCAGTCGTTGCACACGACGTTGTTCGGGCCCTATGGCACGCCGATCGAAATTCAGATCCGTACGCAGGATATGCATCGCATCGCGGAGAGCGGCGTCGCGTCGCATTGGATTTATAAATCCTCGCCGGCCAACATGGACGATATGCAGGAGCGCACGCATCAATGGCTTCAATCGCTGCTCGACATCCAGTCGGAAAGCGGCGATGCGGTGGAATTTCTCGAACACATCAAGGTGGACCTGTTTCCGGATGAGGTTTATGTGTTCACGCCGAAAGGCGAGATTTTCTCCCTGCCGCGCGGGGCGACCGTAGTGGATTTCGCTTATAACATTCATACCGATGTGGGTAACCATTGTGTGTCCGCGCGCATCAATAATGAGCTCGCGCCATTGCGTACCCCGCTGAATAACGGCGATCGAATCGAAGTGATCACCGACCCGAAGTCGCATCCAAATCCCGCCTGGCTGAATTTCGTCACCACCGGCAAGGCGCGTGCGCACATACGCCATTATTTCAAGGACCGGCATCTGGAAGAGTCGGCAGAACTCGGCGAACGCCTGCTCAATCAGGCGCTGCGCGCCCTGAAAGCCGACCCGGCCGACATCACCGACCAGCATTGGGAAAAGCTGCTTAAAGGAGACAACGCCAAGAATAAAACCGATCTGCTGACCGACATCGGACTGGGCAAGCAGCTGAATGTGGTCGTGGCGCGGCGTCTGTTGTCGCTCAACGACGCTCTTGCGCAGCAACCTGAGGCAAAGCAGTTGGGTTCGCTCACCATTCGCGGAACCGAGGGGATGGCGGTGCAACTGGCGCAATGTTGCCGCCCGATTCCCGGCGATCCGATACTCGGTTTTATCAAAAAAGGCCAGGGTCTGGTGATTCACACCCACGATTGCCCGTCAATACGCCAGTTTCATACCGATCCGGACAAATGGCTGGACGTGGAATGGGACCCGGCAACCAAGAAGTATTTCGACGTAACCATCAAAATCGTCACGCATAACCAGCGCGGCGTGCTCGGCAAAGTCGCTGCGGCCATCGGCGAATCGGGCGCGAACATCGAAAACCTCAGCGCTGAGGAACGCGAGAGCGCCAACTACGGCACCTGGAATATCACCCTGCAGGTCACCGACCGCTCGCATCTCGCTACGGTGATGAAAAATGTGCGCCAGTTGCCGCAGGTAGTTCGCGTCAACAGGAAAATCGGCCAGGAAAAATAATTTTCATCGCCGAAATTTGAAATTCAGTCATCAATTCAGGAAAAATCATGCCGAGAGAAATCATTCGCACCGCCACCGCGCCCGAGGCAATCGGCACCTATTCGCAGGCGGTTCGCGTCAATCGCACCGTGTATCTTTCCGGACAAATCGGCCTCGACCCGCAAACCATGATACTGGTGGATGGCATTGACGCGCAAATCGTCCGCGTGTTCGAAAACATGAAAGCGGTGGCAGTCTCTGCCGGCGGGACGCTTAACGACATGGTAAAAGTGAATATCTTTCTCACTGACCTCGCGAATTTTGCCAAAGTGAATGAGATTATGGCGCAATACTTTTCCGGGCCCTACCCGGCCCGTGCCGCGGTCGGCGTTGCCTCGCTGCCGCGCGGCGCACTGGTGGAAGCCGACGGTATCATGGAGCTGGCAAAATAGAATTCCGCATTCCCAGGGCAGTCGCCGACAAACTCGTCAAACTCGGCATCCGCAATCGCTTCGACCTGATTCTGCATCTGCCGCTGCGGTATGAGGACGAAACCCACCTGACGCCCATTCACGATGCGTTGACCGGAACCACGGTTCTGGTCGAAGGCACGGTCCTGACAACCGAAGTCATGTACCGCCCGCGCCGGCAGTTGGTGTGTCAGATCGAAGATGCCAGCGGCATTTTATATATGCGTTTCTTGAATTTCTACGGCAGCCAGGTGAAACAGCTTGCCGAAGGCGCGCGGGTGCGCGTGCTGGGCGAAGTGCGCCAGGGATTTTTCGGCGCGGAAATGGTCCATCCCAAATATCGGTCGATTAAAAAAGACGCGCCGCTGTCCGAGTCGCTCACGCCGGTCTATCCGACCACAGCGGGTTTGCAGCAATCCACGCTGCGCAGGTGGATCGGCGAAGCCATGCGCGTCACCGAACTCGCCGATACACTCCCGTTGCCGTTACTGAAGAAATTGCGCCTTGCATCGCTCAAACCGAGCCTTGATACCTTGCATTTCCCGCCGCCGGACATCCCGCAACAACAATTGCAGGAGCGTACGCATCCGGCGTGGCAACGGCTCAAATTCGATGAACTGCTGGCGCAGCAACTATCAATGCGCAAGCATTATCGCGAACGGCGTAAGCGCAAGGCGCCGGTTTTAAAAATGAAAAACACGTTGAGCAGAAAATTGCTCGGAGCGTTGCCCTTCGCGGTGACTGCCGCGCAGAAAAAAGTGATGGCGGAAATCAGCGCCGATCTGGCACAGGCCCATCCGATGCAACGCCTGTTGCAAGGCGATGTCGGAAGCGGAAAGACGATCGTCGCGGCGTTTGCCGCATTGCAGGCGATCGAAAACGGATACCAGGCGGCGTTAATGGCGCCGACAGAAATTCTCGCCGAGCAACATTACCGAAAACTCTCGACGCTGCTGGAACCGCTGGGAGTGAACGTGGTATGGCTCACCGGCTCAATGAAGAGCAAAGAAAAAATTAAACATAAACAATTAGTTACAGATGGAATTGCGCAGCTCGTGGTGGGCACGCACGCGCTGTTTCAGGAAGACGTTAAGTTCAAGAAGCTCGGCCTCGCCATCATTGACGAGCAACACCGCTTCGGCGTCGAGCAACGACTCGCATTGCGCATGAAGGGCGCCAGCGTCGGTGAACCGCATCAGCTGATGATGACTGCGACGCCGATTCCGCGCACGCTGTCGATGAGTTATTACGCCGACCTCGATATTTCGGTGATCGATGAATTGCCGCCCGGGCGCACGCCGATTGTGACGCGCTTGATTTCCGATGCGCGGCGCGACGAGGTAATCGATCGCGTGCGCAAGGCGTGCGAAAAAGGTGCGCAAGCCTATTGGGTTTGTCCGCTGATTGAGGAATCGGAAAAATTGCAACTGCAGACCGCCATAGAAACTTATGCGACGATTCAAAAAACATTTCCGGATTTGAAAGTCGGCCTGGTTCACGGCCGGCTCAAGCCGACGGAAAAGGCCGCGGTAATGAAAGCCTTTCAGCAAAACGACATTCAGTTATTGGTCGCCACAACCGTCATCGAAGTGGGCGTCGATGTGCCTAACGCGTCGCTGATGGTGATCGATCATGCCGAGCGCATGGGCCTGTCGCAGCTTCACCAACTGCGCGGGCGCGTCGGCCGCGGAGCGGAAAAAAGCTCCTGCATCCTGCTGTATCAGACACCGCTTTCCGAGGAAGCGCGCGGGCGGCTGAAAGTGATTTACGAAAATCACGACGGATTCATCATCGCCGAGGCCGATCTGCGCTTGCGCGGACCGGGCGAATTTCTTGGCAGCCGGCAAAGCGGCGCAGCGATGTTGCGCTTTGCCGATCTGATCCTGGACGCGGAGCTGCTCGAGGCCGCGCAGACAACGGCAGAGGATTTGCTTAAGCACCAGCCCGATGTGGCCGAGCAGCATCTGAAGCGCTGGTTGTCGTCACGCGAAGACTATCTGAAGGTGTGAAGATCCATCTCATACACCGGCTTAAACTCTATGCGCAACTGATGCGCCTCGACAAGCCCATTGGTATTCTGCTGTTACTGTGGCCAACGCTTTGGGCGTTGTGGTTTGCCGCATCAGGCAAACCCGATTTTTCCCTCGTGGTCATCTTTGTTGCCGGTACCGTGTTGATGCGTTCGGCCGGATGCGTGATGAACGATTATGCGGATCGGGATTTCGATCTGAATGTTGCGCGCACCCGAAATCGGCCTCTGGCGGCAGGAAAGATCTCCGCCAAAGAAGCCGCCCTGCTCGCCGCGGCGCTCAGCCTGTTGGCATTTTGCCTCGTCCTGCCGCTGAATAGGCTGACGATTTATTTATCGTTCGCAGCACTGTTTCTCGCCGCGAGCTATCCGTTTACAAAACGTTTTCTGGCCATTCCCCAGGCGTACCTCGGAATCGCGTTCGGTTTCGGCATCCCGATGACGTTTGCCGCAGCGACTGGCGAGGTGCCCGCGACGGCATGGCTGCTGCTGCTGGGAAATATCTTCTGGGCGATCGCTTACGACACCGAATATGCCATGGTCGATCGCGAAGACGATATCAAAATCGGCATCAGGACGTCGGCGTTGACGTTTGGGAAATTTGATGTGGCGGCGGTCATGCTTTGCTACGCCGCTTTTTTTGCCATTATGATTTTCGCCGGAATGCAATACGGGCGCGGCATGTTCTATTACGCCGGGATCATGCTTGCCATTACGATCGCGCTCTACCACTACCGTTTAATCAGGCGGCGTGAGCCGGCCAATTGCTTTAAAGCGTTTTTACAAAATAACTGGCTGGGCGCTGCAATTTTTGCCGGACTGGCAATCGATTTATTATTCAGCTAAAGCTCAGCACCGTGGGTTTTGCCGGGTAGTAGGATGCCTGATTGGTGAGCAGATCGGTTGCTTCCTGCGCCGGCATTGCTTTGCTGAAATAAAATCCCTGGCAAACATCACAGTCGTTTTTGATCAGAAACTCGAGCTGGTGCGCCTGCTCGACGCCCTCGGCAAGCAGTCTGAGCTTGAGCCCGCGGGCGATCTGGATCATCGCGCTGACGATCGATGTCTCGGCGAAATCTTCTTTCAAATCACGGATAAAAGATTGGTCGATTTTGAGGGTATTGATGGGCAGGTCTTTCAGGTACGCCAGCGACGAATAGCCGGTCCCGAAATCATCGATCGAAATATGCACGCCGAGGTTGGCGATCTGGCGCAATTTCTCCTGGCTGTTATCGACATCTTTCATCATCGCGCTTTCGGTGATTTCGAGATCGAGTTTGCTGCTTTCCAAACCGCTGGTTTGAAGCGCCAGTTTGACCTTATCGACAAAATCATGTTGTTCGATCTGGTGCGCCGACAGATTAACCGCGACGCGAATCGGCGCAAGGCCGCTGTCACCCCATTGCTTCGCCTGGCTACAGGCAGTATTCAAAACCCATTCGCCGATCATTGAAATGAGCCCGGTTTCCTCCGCCAGCGGAATGAAATCGTTCGGCAGCAACATGCCGCGATCCGGGTGATTCCAGCGGATCAATGCTTCCATGCCGATAATGCCGCCGCTCAGCGTATTGACTTGCGGCTGATAATATAGCTCGAATTCATTATTCGAGATGGCGCTGCGCAAATCGTTTTCCAGCAGCAGCCGATGCGAATAGACCGCCGTTTTTGCCTGCGAGAAAAACGCGTAATTGTTGCGCCCTAATTCCTTGACGTGATACATAGCGATATCGGCATTTTTCACCAGCGTATCGACGCTATCGCCGTCGTCCGGGTAAATCGCGATACCGATACTGGCGCTGAAGTAGTGATCCTGGCCGCCGACGCGGAACGGGCGGTTCAGCGTCTCGAGCAATTTTACTGCGGCATTGGCAGCATCTTTCGGGTCGTCGATTTGCGGTAATAACAAAGTAAACTCATCACCCCCCTGGCGCGCCAGAGTGTCGCCTTCGCGCACGCATTTTGCCAGACGCATGGCGACACTCTGTAACAGCTGATCGCCGACAACGTGGCCCATGGTGTCGTTGATGACTTTGAATCGGTCCAGGTCGAGGAACATCACCGCCAGTTTGCGCCGGTTACGTTTGGCCTGCGCGATCCCGAGTATCAGGTGATCCTTGAACAACAGGCGGTTCGGCAAGCCGGTCAGCATGTCGTGATACGCCTGGTGATAAATCATCTCCTCGGCTTGCTTGCGTTCACTGATGTCCTTTGCGACGCCGTACGTGCCAAAAAATTTGCTTAACTCGGTGGGTTCGGGCGTGTCGTAGATGCCCATCGCATTCAGCTCGACAGTAATGTGCGGCGGCTCGGATTGAAGTGAAGAATCAGCTTCGGGCTTGCACAACAGTCGCAGCTCATCGTTGTGCGTCGAGCGCGGGCCGGTGCGCTTGTCGTTAAAGGCATATTTGGCCTGCTCAAGATCGTTGGGATGAATCAACATGGTGTAATGACGATTGATCAGCTCTTCTTTGCTGTATCCGAGTAACGTTTTAACTCTTTGATTAATATAAGTAAATCGACCTTCGCTATCCAGAGTGTAAATCACGTCAGGCGAGTTATCGACCAGATATCGGTGCCACTTTTCGGATTTATCCAGCTTTTGATGCATGTAACCGAGCTGCCGCTTGAGATAGCGCTGATGCAGCGCATTCTCGACCGTCTTGAGCAATTCCTCCGG
>JBAVXA010000162.1:0-2605 GCA_049698095.1 Burkholderiales bacterium | reverse complement strand
GCAGGATGGCATATTTCCTGCAGATTAAATCGAGATGGACAAGTAATCCCATATGCTGCACAAAATGGTGGCGGCTATACATTGGAAGCATTGCTTGGTGTAAAGCCCAATGCAAATTCAACACCCGACTTCTTAGGCTGGGAAATTAAAGCTTACTCTAGCGGGAAGGTGACATTAATGACGCCAGAGCCCGACGCTGGCTACTATGGTAAACATGGCGTAAGAGAGTTTGTTCGGAAGTATGGTTATGATGCGGGCGATGACGTTTTATACTTTACCGGGGTTCACCGAGCAAATATGCTGTGTAGCAAATCTGGTCAGACGCTTCGCCTGCGCGGCTTTGACCACGTGAAGAAAAAAATAACCGAAGTTGATGGTGGTATTGAGTTAGTAGACTCTCAAGGAAATATATCAGCTTCTTGGACTTTTCAAGGATTAATCGCGCACTGGTCGCGGAAACATTCCGCAGCAGCATTTGTTCCTTATGACAAAAAACCTGAAAAGCCGCCTGAATACCATTACAAAAGTCCTATCCTTCTTGGAGAAGAAACTGAGTTTCCTCTTTACCTTACTGCCTTGCATGACGGACTGGTCATATACGACCCCGGTTCAAAAGTTACAGACGCAAGTTCATCTACCGGACGAGTGAAGGCAAGAAGTCAGTTCAGAATTTCTGTTGGACAACTGCAGGTTCTGTATAAAAAATTTGGGGCCTTTGAGCTTTGATCTTTGTAATCAAAGAAGAATCAAATCAAAGGGATTCGACTTATATTCTAGCTTTCGCCATCTACTATCAAAAATATCGCCGAATGACCGCTAACGGGGAACAATTCGTAAGTCTGGTTTTGGCCGGCTTCGACGATGTTGAACATTCTCGATAGCGGCCGATGGAATTTTTCATGAAATTTTTTCGTCAACGTCTGCTTTGGAGCAAATATTCGACCGTCTGCATTGGGCCGTTTTTGCCTTATGTCCAAAATCTCAATTGCAGCCGTTCGCTAGAGCATGTCGCTTAATTGAGAGGCACAAATAGCAATGACCCAAACCACTTTTGGGTCGAGCCATCAAATAGAACGTGACTACGGAGCAATCAGAAGAATGCCTGAATACCCGTTTGCGCACGGCCCAGGATCAACGCGTGGACGTCGCTGGTTCCTTCGTAGGTATTGACCACTTCCAGATTCAGCATGTGACGTATCACGCCGTATTCATCGGAGATGCCGTTGCCGCCGAGCATGTCGCGCGCGACACGTGCAATCTCGAGCGACTTGCCGCAGGAGTTGCGTTTCATGATGGAAGTGATTTCTACCGATGCTGTGCCTTCGTCTTTCATGCGACCTAAACGCAGGCAACCTTGCAACGCGAGCGTGATGTCGGTTTGCATGTCGGCCAATTTTTTCTGTATCAACTGATTCGCCGCGAGCGGGCGGCCGAATTGCTTGCGGTCGAGCACGTATTGTCGCGCGGTGTGCCAGCAGAATTCTGCCGCGCCTAACGGACCCCATGAAATACCGAAGCGCGCGGAGTCGAGGCAGGTGAACGGGCCTTTTAGGCCTTTTACATTGGGCAGTAAATTTTCTTCCGGCACAAATACTTCGTCCATGACAATTTGACCGGTGAGCGATGCGCGCAAGCCCATCTTGCCGTGTATCGGCGGCGCGGAGAGGCCCTTCATGCCTTTTTCTAAAATGAAGCCACGTATGACGCCGTCATCGGTTTTCGCCCACACCACAAACACATCGGCGATGGGGCTGTTGCTGATCCACGTTTTCGCTCCGGTCACGGCGTAGCCGCCGGGCACACTTTTCGCACGCGTGATCATCGAGCCGGGGTCGGAGCCGTGATCAGGTTCAGTCAAACCGAAGCAGCCGATAAATTCTCCGGTCGCAAGTTTGGGCAAATATTTTTTGCGTTGCGCTTCGCTGCCGAATTGGTAAATCGGCAGCATCACCAGCGAGGATTGCACGCTCATCATGGAGCGATAGCCGGAATCGACACGCTCAATTTCGCGCGCAATCAAGCCGTAGGAGACGTAATTCAAACCCGCTCCGCCGTATTCCTCCGGTATCGTCGCACCGAGCAAACCCAGCGCGCCCATCTCGCGGAAAATACTGGCGTCCATTTTTTCATGGCGAAACGCTTCAAGTATACGCGGCGCGAGTTTGTCCTGCGCATATTGCCGCGCGGTATCGCGCACCATGCGTTCCTCTTGTGTGAGTTGCTGTTCCAGTAATAGCGGGTCCGCCCAATCGAACTGCGCTTTGATTTTTTCAACTTTCATTTTTTGCTCCGGATAGTTTAGCTAAATACATTTACGATTATTTCAATGAAAAAGACTCAGAGGATAGAAATCGGTTGGAGAGTATCTTCCGTTTGCACAAAAAAATTACGATTCCTCTTCCAACTCGCTTACGCCGTACTGCTGGTCCAGCCTGTTCATGTAGCGCGCGTACAGCCAGATAATAAGCATGTAAATAATCAACGCGCCTTGCGCCGACATATAGAACGAAAATGGCCAGCCGAAAAAATCGAAGGTGAGCGCGTTGGCAAAATACGTCAGGCCAAACGAAACGACAAACCAGATTGCGAGCAAAGAGCCCGTCAC
>JBAVXA010000161.1:0-41461 GCA_049698095.1 Burkholderiales bacterium | reverse complement strand
CAGCCAGCAGCGCGCGCAAAAGCTGGTTATTCAGCGCATGGCCGGATTTGTATGCGGAAAACGCGCCGATTACCGGATGACCGAGCAAATATAGATCGCCGACCGCGTCGAGAATCTTGTGTTTCACGAATTCATCGTCGTAACGCAAACCGTCATTATTCAAAACGCGGTATTCGTCCATGACAATGGCATTGTCCAAGCTGCCGCCGAGCGCGAGCCCCTGCGCGCGCATCGCTTCGACGTCGTGGGTGAAACCGAAAGTACGCGCTCGGCTGATTTCTTTGATGTAAGAAGTCGAGCTGAAATCAATGCTCACCTTCGAGCCGGAGTTTTCAAATGCCGGATGATTGAAGTCGATAGTGAAAGTCAGCTTGTAGCCATTGAACGGTTCAAAGCGCGCCCACTTGTCGCCTTGTTTTACTTCGACCGCTTTTTTGATGCGGATATATTTCTTGCGTGCTTTTTGTTCCTCAATGCCTGCCGATTGCAGGAGGAAAACAAACGGACTGGCGCTACCGTCCATGATCGGCACTTCGGGTGCGGACACATCCACATACGCATTGTCGATACCAAGACCTGCGAGCGCCGACATCAAATGCTCGACAGTCGAAACCCGCGCGCCGTCTTTTTCCAAACACGAAGACAAGCGCGTGTCCTGCACCGCGTACGGCGTCGCTTTGATCTCCACCGCAGTCGGCAAATCCGTGCGCGTAAACACAATGCCCGTATCCACCGCAGCCGGGCGCAAAGTGAGAAACACCTTCTCACCTGTGTGCAAACCCACGCCGGTAGCGCGAATTACGTTTTTTAATGTGCGTTGATTAATCATGCAGAGGCCGCAAAAAACGACTAAATAGTAAGTATATGATTATAATGAATAATTGCTGCAGATGCAAATTTGCTTTAGACGCAAATATTATTCAACTAAGTCAGCGATATAAACGCTTAGTTCAAATTTCAGCCGACGCGCAAAATAACATGCGTGCGATGAAATAACTGTGAATGTTTTCACACAACTCTTAGCGTTATATGCGCTTGAAACTTCCAACATTCATCTCCATATTTTTAATATGAATCGAATCGTAGGCAATCAAAATCGCAGCGAATATATCCTTGACCCGGTTGAGGCGTGGAAACGCGGGCGCGTATTGGGCAAGATGCTCAAGGCAACGCAGCCCCCGATAAAGTGCCAAATCCTACGTGGCACACACGCTCAATTCAACGCTTGGGATGATGCCCATGCCCTCGAAGTGGCGCGTAAACTCAATGGCCGTTGAACAGACCGAATATTAGTAGGGTGGGCAAAGCGATAGCGTACCCACGATGAACGATTTACGGGCAAACTTCGTTTTGCTCAGCTAACGCTAGCTATGTCAATTCGCGGGATTGATTTCCACAAAATATAGAACATACAAGCCTAGGGGTTTCATGGCTAAGCTTAACTAGTTGTATGTTATGAATATTTTATTGTTTTTGTCGCGGATTTGAATTTTGAGAACAATGAGCCTATAAAAAAATACTTAATAATTGCTTGTCGGCTGATTAGGTTTGTATATACAATCATTAAAATGAGATTTAATTCTGCGCATCACAAAGAGGTTGTTGTTTGAACATCAATTGCACTCCTAAAGTGCTTCAGAAACTCTCTACTGAACATAATGTCGATATAACTGAAGTAAGACAGTGTTTTATTAACAGACACGGTATATTTCTTCTCGATCCAAGAGCAAAGCATAAAACAAATCCAGCAACGGAATGGTTTATTGCAGAAACCAATTCGGGACGGAAGTTAAAGGTTTGTTTTGTGCAAGTTGGAATGCAGATAGATATTAAAACGGCTTATGAGCCGAATGAAATAGAAGTAAGTATATATAATAGAAATGCGTATATTTAAAAACCTTAGAGGGAAAAATTATGAATAAATCCGACACAATTACCAAGGACGAGCCTTGGGACACAGGTGAATTTGGTCGTGATGAACAATACGTAGAGCGAGCAAAACCTGAAAGAGGCATTGAGGTTGACGATGCATTGGGTTTGCAGATGATATCTATTCGTCTGCCAAAAAAAATGATTGAGGATTTGAAATTTATCGCAAAGCTTAATGGCACTGGATATCAGCCTCTAATACGTAATTTGTGCGATAGATTTGTGGAACATGAAATAAAAGCGATGATCCGGGAGGCACAAGCTCGCCGTGAGCAAGAGGCAAAACTTCAATCCGAATTAGAGAAAGAAGACTCACCAAAAAAAGCAGCTTAAATTAATGGTCAAATTAAAACCCCGCTTCGGCGGGGTTTTAATTTATGAGTTTAAATTCAGGAAAAAAAGAAATTTATATTCGCCATCTGATTTCAATTGTTTGTGGCAGATAAATCCATAAGAGTTAATTCTGCCGTCAGACGCAACTCACACAGGTTGGTTCAGCGAATTGCAAAAAAAACAACTCGCTGAAACAAAGATACCGTGCAATAAATCCTACTTAGTCCGCCTGCTTGCGCAAGAAGGCTGGGATGTCGAGTAGCTCGACGCCGGATTGGCGCATGGCTTCTACTGTGCTGCTGGTGCTGCGGCGGTTGCGGTAGACGGCGGGTTGGTCGAGGTCGTGGTAATCGACTTCGTTGTGGCCCACTGCATCATCGGTGCCGGTGCGTTGTACGACAGTGAAGGTTTTTTCCGGTTGGCGATGAATTTTCACGCCGCCGCCCAAGCCGGTGGCCACTATCGTTACGCGCAAGTTGTCCGACATAGTGTCGTCGATCACGCTACCGAAAATCACCGTTGCATCTTCCGCGGTGAACTCGCGGATGGTATTCATGACTTCATGCACTTCTTTCAACTTGAGTGATTTGCTCGCGGTGATATTGACCAACACGCCGCGCGCGCCGGACAAGTCCACACCTTCGAGCAGCGGGCTGGACACAGATTGTTCTGCCGCGCTGCGCGCACGGTCGAGTCCGCTGGCAATGGCCGAACCCATCATTGCTACGCCCATTTCCGACATCACGGTTTTCACGTCGGCGAAATCGACGTTGACGCCGCCAGGTACGTTGATGATTTCCGCGATACCGCCAACTGCGCCCAGCAACACATCGTTGGCTGCTTTGTACGCATCTTCGTATGTCACGTCGTCGCCCAGCACATCCATCAATTTGTCGTTGGGGATAATGATCAGCGAATCAACGTGCTGTTGCAGGTCTTCGATGCCATGCAGCGCTGCCTTCATCCGCTTTCCTTCAAACGCGAACGGCTTGGTGACCACGGCAACTGTCAGGATGCCCATGCTTTTCGCGACTTCGGCCACGATCGGCGCTGCACCAGTACCAGTTCCGCCGCCCATGCCCGCAGTGACGAACAGCATATCTGCGCCTTCGATCATTTCCGCGATGCGGTCGCGGTCTTCCAGCGCAGCCTGGCGGCCGACTTCCGGATTCGCACCGGCGCCGAGCCCTTTGGTGACGGTGGTGCCGAGTTGTAACAAGGTTTTCGCCAAGGTGCGTTTCAGCGCCTGCGCGTCCGTGTTGGCGCAAATAAATTCCACGCCCTGCACACCGTTGCTGATCATGTGGTCCACGGCATTGCCGCCGCAGCCACCCACGCCGATTACTTTGATCATTGCATCCGAGGTTGGGTTGTCGATTAATTCAATCATGAGTCTCTCCTTGTTTCAAAAATTAAAAGTGTAAATCTGCTTATAAAAGTATTGTTTTACGTTCCCTTGCCGCCAAAAATTTACTGCTAGAATTCTTACGAACTGTTGAGCGCGCATCGCCAATTCAAAAATTGCGTGTGAACCATAATTTCATCCTTTCAAAAATTTGTTTGAAGCCGCCGCCGCCGAGCGAAGATAATTGGTGGCGCTTATGCTGTTCATAACCTGCGAGAATAAGTCCGAGGCCGGTCGAATAGCGCGGATTGCGCACCACTTCCGCCAGCCCACCGACGTAGGTCGGAATGCCGAGGCGCACCGGCATATGAAAAACTTCTTCGCCTAGTTCGACCATGCCTTGCATCACGCTGGAGCCGCCGGTAAGCACGACGCCGCTGGACAATAATTCTTCAAACCCGCTACGCCGCAGTTCGGCCTGAATCAGGGAATACAATTCTTCGACGCGCGGCTCAATGACTTCAGCCAACGTCTGGCGCGACAACTGACGCGGACCGCGTTCGCCGACGCTGGGCACTTCGACCATTTCGCTCGCTCCGGCCAGCTGGCGCAGCGCGCAGCCGTGCGCGATTTTGATGTCTTCCGCGTCCTTGGTCGGCGTGCGTAATGCCATCGCGATATCGTTGGTAATCTGATCCCCGGCGATGGGGATGACTGCGGTGTGGCGTATTGCGCCGCCGATAAACACCGCAATGTCGGTCGTGCCGCCGCCGATATCGATCAGGCAAACACCGAGGTCTTTTTCATCCTCCGACAACACTGCCATGGCCGAAGCCAGTGGCTGCAAAATGAGGTCGCGCACTTCAAGGCCGCAGCGACGTACGCATTTCATGATGTTTTGCGCGGCGCTTACGGCGCCGGTGACGATATGCACCTTTACTTCGAGCCGCACGCCGCTCATGCCGAGCGGCTCGCGCACGTCTTCCTGCCCGTCGATAATGAATTCCTGCGTCAGGATATGCAGAATTTGCTGATCCATCGGAATGTTCACTGCACGCGCGGTTTCCACGACGCGATCAACGTCGGCCTGAGCGACTTCCTTGTCCTTGATCGCCACCATTCCGTGCGAATTGAAACTCTTGATGTGCGAACCGGCGATGCCGGTAATCACTTCGCGAATTTTGCAATCCGCCATGAGCTCGGCTTCTTCCAGCGCGCGTTGAATCGCCGTCACCGTCGATTCGATATTCACCACTACGCCTTTTTTCAGCCCGCGCGACGGGTGCTGGCCCATGCCGATGATTTCCAGCCGGCCGTCGGGCACTACTTCCGCCACGATGGCGACGATTTTCGACGTGCCGATATCCAAGCCGACGATCAGATGTTTGGTTTCTCGCGCTTTGCTCATAGGTCTTTACTCATTGTTTGTTCCCGGTTGCTGATTCATTCGAAGGTGCGCTTGCCGCGAGGCGCATCGCGATGCCGTTCGGGTAGCGCAAATCTGCATACTTGGCGAAGATGCCCGGCTGTCCGGCGGTCTTGCTGTACACCGATACGTAACGGGCGAGTCGCTTTTGCATGTCGTTTCGGCCGAGTTCAATCAGTGCGCCGTCGTCGAGACGAATCTGCCATGCGCGCCGCGCCGACAACGACACCTGCAGCGGCTGGCGCCCGATCGGTTTCAGCGCGTCCACATACAGCGCATACTCCTGCGCCACTTCTGCCTCGCTGCCTTCCGGCCCGCTCAGCAACGGTAACTTATCGTCATACACGGCGCTGAAATGTTCGCCAAATGTATTCACCAATCCGCCGCTGCCCCAGCGTGCCAGCGGCTGGTGTTCCTCTAATTGCACTTCGAGCGTGTCGGGCCACAAACGGCGCAAGCTTGCGCTGCGTACCCAGGACAATTGCTCGAAGGCGCTCTGTATCGACGGCATATCGAGCGCAAGCAAACCGCCCTTTGCCGATCGCTTCACCACTTTGTTCAGATCCTCGTCGCTGACATATTGCAGTTCGCCTGCTCCGCTTTTGCTCATCACCTTTACCTGCCTTATTTCCATCAGCGGCGTCGTCATTACCCACCATGCCGCGCCTGCAATCATCGCCGACATTCCCAATCCGACCAGCACGTAGCGGATTTTCGGCGTGTTGGAAGGCACATCGTCTTTCCGGCGCGCCGGCCGCCCCATGGTTTTTTTAGCGCCTTTTTTAGCCCAGAGCGGCATCTTGCAAAATCCTCAAGCACAAATCTTCAAACGATAATCCGGCCTGCTTTGCCGCCATCGGCACCAGGCTGTGGCCGGTCATTCCCGGCGACGTGTTCATTTCCAGAAAAGAGAATGACCCGTCGGGACGCAGCATCACATCGGCGCGCCCCCAGCCGCGACAGCCTAAAACTTGAAACGCCTGCTGCGCGACAGCGCGAATCTGCGTTTCGGTTTCTGCGCGCACGCCGGCGGGGCAGTGGTATTTCACTTCGTCGGTAAAATATTTATTCTGGTAATCGTATTTGCCCTCCGGCGCTTCGATGCGCACCAGCGGCAGGGCGTCCGCGCCGAGAATAGCAGCGGTCAATTCCAGGCCGGCGACGAATTCCTCTGCCAGCACCAGCGGATCCAGCTTCGCCGCAAGCGTGTAGGCCGCCTGCAATTCGCCCGGCGTGTTCACTTTGGTAATGCCGATACTGGAACCTTCGTGCGCCGGCTTCACCATCAGCGGCAGGCCGAGCGTATCGATGACTTTTTTCCAATCGCTGTCAGCCGTGAGCAACATGCACTTCGGCGTCGGAATTCCGCTCGCTTGCCATACCAGCTTGGTGCGCCACTTGTCCATCGCCAGCGCTGACGCCATTACGCCGCTGCCGGTGTATGGAATGCCCATCAATTCGAGCGCGCCCTGGATGGTGCCGTCTTCGCCGGGTCGCCCATGCAGGGAAATCATCGCGCGTTGAAACTTCTCGCGTGGCAAATCAAACACGCTGCGCAGCTTGGGATCGAAGGCATGCGCGTCGACGCCTTTGGCCTGCAAGGCTTTCAAAACCGCGTTGCCGCTGAGCAGGGAGATCTCGCGCTCGGCGCTGGTTCCGCCGAGCAACACTGCGACTTTGCCAAGGTTATAAGTACTTGTTTTCATTAATTATTTTTACCTATGATTCTTACTTCACGGACAAGGTTCACGCCGTATTCGGCCAACACCTTCGCCTGTACGTGATCAATCGTTTTTTCAATATCGGCCGCGGTGGCATTGCCGGTGTTTACGATGAAGTTCGCATGCTTGCGCGATACTTCCGCGCCGCCGATGCGAAAACCTTTGAGCGCGCAGGCTTCAATCAGGCGCGCGGCGTGGTCGCCCATGGGATTGCGAAAAACCGACCCCGCGTTCGGATCGCCGAGCGGCTGCGTTGCGATGCGTTTGGTCAGCAGCTCCTTGATTTTGCGTTTCGCAATTTCGCCATCGCCCGCGGGCAGCACCAGCGCCGCGCTGACAAACCACTCTTCAGATGAATTAACGACACGATTTAAAGGTTGGAGAACTTCTTTTACGTTCTTCAATTCGACGTGCCGGTAGCTGATTTCGTAATCATCCGGTGTGCGCGTTTTGATCAGGCCGCTTCGGTCGATTGTTTTCACGCTCTCGACAATCTGCCAGGTTTCCCATCCGTAACATCCCGCATTCATTGCGAGTGCGCCGCCGATGGTGCCGGGTATGCCGGCGAGAAATTCCGCGTTGGCGAGGTCATGGCGCGCGGCGAAACGGGCGACTTTCGGCGCGGCGACACCCGCTTCGACGTCGATATGCGTTGGGTCGACCAGATTGATTTGATTCAGCACCGCGTGCATGAAAATCACCGTGCCAGCAAGCCCGCCGTCGCGCACCAGCAGATTGCTGCCTAGACCGACGAAATAAATTTCTTCATGCCCGTCGCAAGAGCGTAAAAATCGTGCGAGGTCTGCGAGATCAGCCGGAATATACGCACGCGCGACCGATCCGCCGGCGCGCCAGCTCACGTGCCCGGCCATTGGTTCATTCAAGCGTAACTGTCCGCGCAGTGCGGTCGTTAGGACCGGAGGATTCGCGGAGAATTTTTTCGGCTCGCTCATAAACATTCGTGTGTCACGCTTTCGTCAATAAACCGGCAACTGCACCGATCGAACCCGCGCCCATGGTCAGCACCACATCACCGGGCTTTACCGCCGACCGGATGGCTTCGGGCAAGTCACCGATCGCCTCGACAAAAATCGGCTCGATTTTCCCCTGTACGCGCAAGGCGCGCATCAGTGCCCGGCCATCCGCGGCGACGATCGGCGCCTCGCCGGCGGGGTACACCTCGGCCAGCAACAGCGCATCGACAGTCGCCAGCACCTTTACGAAATCTTCGAACAGGTCGCGCGTCCGGCTGAAACGATGCGGCTGGAATGCCAGCACCAAACGCCTGTCGGGAAATGCGCCGCGCGCGGCGCCGATAGTTGCCGCCATCTCAATTGGGTGGTGACCGTAATCGTCCACCAGCGTGTAGCTGCCGCCGGGGATCGCCACGTCGCCGTAGCGTTGAAAGCGGCGTCCGACGCCTTTGAATTCCGCCAGTGCCTTGATGATCGCTGCGTCGCTGGCGCCGACCTCCTGGGAAACGGCGATCGCCGCAAGCGAATTCAGCACGTTGTGGTGGCCGGGCAGGTTAAGCGTAATCGGCAGGGTCTTTGAGCTGCCGTTGTTGATCACACAATCGAAGTGCATTTGTCCACCGCTGTGACGGATATTTTTTGCCTGCACCTGCACGCCGTCGGCCACGCCGTATGAAGTGATTGGTTTGGTCACCCGCGTCATGATGTCGCGCACGTTCTCGTCGTCGGCGCAAAGCACAGCACGGCCGTAAAAAGGCAGATGTTCAATGAAATCGACAAATGCCTGTTTCAGCTTGTTGAAATCATGTTCGTAGGTTTCCATGTGGTCGGCATCGATATTGGTCACAACAGAAACCACCGGCTGTAGATATAGGAACGACGCGTCTGATTCGTCTGCTTCGGCGACTATGAATTCACCTGAACCGAGCCGGGCGTTTGCGCCGGCGCTGTTGAGCCGTCCGCCAATGACGAAGGTTGGGTCCATGCCGGCTTCCGCCAGAATGCTGGAAATCAAACTGGTGGTGGTGGTCTTGCCGTGGGTACCTGCAACAGCGATGCCTTGTTTAAGGCGCATCAGTTCCGCCAGCATCATCGCGCGCGGCACCACAGGAATATGTTTTTCCCGCGCGGCAACGACTTCCGGGTTATCGTTTTTCACGGCGGTGGACGTCACCACTGCGTCGGCGCCGGCGATGTGCGCGGCGTCGTGGCCGTGATGGATCTTGATGCCCAAGGAGGCAAGGCGTTGTGTCGCTGCGTTATCGGCAAGGTCGGAACCGCTGATGCGGAAGCCCTGGTTCAATAACACTTCAGCGATGCCGCTCATGCCGGATCCGCCTATGCCGACGAAATGAACGTGTTTGACTTTGTGTTTCATGCGGCAGCCTTCATGCACATTTCCGCAGCGATCCGGGTCGCATCAGGTTTGGCCAGGTTTCGCGCGGCTACCGCCATGGTCAATAGTTTTTCACGCGTCATTCCCGTCAATAGTTCTGCCAACTTGTGCGGCGTGGCCTCTGCCTGTGGCAGCAGAATTGCCGCCCCCGCCGTGCTGAGGAATTTGGCGTTTCCGGTTTGATGGTCGTCGACGGCATAGGGGAAGGGTACCAACACGCTGGGGATGCCAGCAGCGGTAATTTCCGCAATTGTCAGCGCGCCGGCGCGACACACCAGCAGGTCGCACCATGCGTAGCGTCCCGCCATATCGTCGATAAACGGCAGCACATCCGCCTTGACCTGGGCCGACTGGTATCCTGCCGCCACGGCATCAATATGGGCGGCGCCGGCCTGGTGCACCACTTCGGGCCGCTGCGCGGAGGGGATCAATTTGAATGCTTCGGGCAATGCCTCGTTCAGCGCCTTCGCGCCCTGACTGCCGCCGATAATCAACACGCGCAGATTACCTGCGCGGGCGGCGAATCTTTTTTCTGGCGTGGGCAAGGCGGCGATGTCGTTACGCACCGGGTTGCCGCACCATAGCGCGGATTTGTTCTTCGGCAGCAGCCTGCCCAGCGTATTGCTAGTCGGCGCCGAAAATGCGCCGGGGAATCCGGCCAGAACGGTGTCGGCGAACAAAGCAAGCACGCGGTTGGTGAGGCCGGCAACGGAATTCTGTTCATGTAGCACCAACGGCTTTCGCATCAGGGTAGCCATCATGCCGCCCGGGAATGACGCATAACCGCCCATGCCCAATACCACGTCGGGTTTGCGCCGGCGAATAACCGCGAGAGCCTGCTTGAACGCCAACAGCAAACTGAACGGCAGCATCAGCCATTTCGCGATGCCGTTGCCGCGCACGCCGGACATTTTCACCCATTCCATGTCGTAGCCTCGCGCGGGGACCAGCTTGGCCTCCATGCCGTTCTGCGTGCCGAGCCAGACCACGTTCCATTTCTGCTCGCGCAAATAGTCGGCAACGGCGAGGGCGGGGAATACGTGGCCTCCAGTACCGCCCGCCATGATGAGAATGGTACGATTCATACGGATCGGCCTTTTTTCATCTGGCGATTTTCATAATCCACGCGGAGAAGAATGGCAACGGCGATGCAATTGGCGACGATGCCGCTGCCGCCGAAACTCAGGAACGGCAAGGTCAAACCCTTGGTCGGCAGAATGCCCATGTTGACGCCCATATTGATTACCGATTGCACGGCAAGCCATACGCCGATTCCCTGCGCGACCAACGACGAGTAATAGCGCTCGAGCGTTGCTGCCTCGCGTCCGATGCTGAACGCGCGCAAAATCAGGAAAACAAACAAGGCCAGCACCGTGATCACCCCCACCAATCCCAGCTCCTCGGCGATAACCGCGAGCAGGAAATCGGTGTGCGCTTCGGGAAGGTAAAATAATTTTTCCACGCTGGCGCCGAGACCGACGCCGAACCATTCGCCGCGGCCGAACGCGATCAGTGCGTGCGACAGTTGATAACCTTTTCCGAACGGATCGGCCCAGGGATCCATAAAATTCAATACGCGCTGCATGCGGTAAGGCGACGCAAAAATCATGATCACGAACGCCCCGATCAACATCAGAATCAGACCGACGAACAGGCGCCAGTTAAGACCACCCAAAAATAATATCGACATCGCGATCGCACTGATGACGACCAGCGCGCCGAAATCCGGCTCGCGCAGCAGCAGTGCGCCGACCAGGAACATGACGCCAAACATCGGTAGAAAGCCTTTTTTGAAGCTGTGCATGGCTTTGAACTTGCGCACGGTGTAATCGGCCGCATAAAGCACGGCGAACAGCTTCATGAATTCCGACGGCTGGACTGTGAACGCCACCAGCGAAATCCAGCGGCGGCTGCCGTTGACCTCACGTCCGATGAACGGAAGCAGCACCAGCACTAATGCTATTAATCCGACGGTGAATATTGTCGGCGCATATTTTTGCCACTGGCGCATGGGCAGGCGAAATGCGGCGTAACCGGTGGCTATGCCGAAAACCAGATAGAGGCTGTGGCGCGCAAGAAAATACGCGGAGCGATGCCCTGTCATGCGCTCGGCATCGGCCATCGCTATCGACGCGGAATACACCATCACCAGGCCGAACGATAACAGCAGCAGGGTGACCCAGACCAACCCCTGGTCGTAATCTGCTTTTTCCTGCGGGCGCGCAGCGCTGCTGGAATATAAGCCGATGTTCATCATGTGCGCGCCCCCATTGCCGGCTTCGGCGCAAGCGCGAGCACCGCCTGAATAAATACCTCCGCGCGTTGTACATAGTTGCGGAACATGTCGAAGCTGGCACAGGCGGGCGATAACAGCACGGCGTCGCCGGGTTGCGCGGCCGCGAAGCTTTGTTTCACCGCATCGGGCATGTTGCTGGCCCGCGACAATGGCACGCCGCTATCTTTTAACGCAGCGGCAATAAGTTCCGCGTCGCGTCCAATCAGCACCACGGCACGCGCGTGATTTTTCACCGGCTCATGCAACGGCGCGAAATCTTGCCCCTTACCGTCCCCACCGGCGATCAGCACAACAGGTTGCGACATGCCGTTCAACGCCGCCACGGTTGCCCCGACGTTAGTGCCTTTAGAGTCATCGAAAAAAGTCACATCGCTGATGCGCGCCACTTCCTGCACGCGATGCGGCAGGCCGGTAAAGTTTTGCAGCGCCTCGATAAGCGGCTTTTCAGGAAGTTTGATTGCGCGACATAGCGCGAATGCGGCCAGCGCGTTAGTTGCGTTATGCAGACCGTGTATCTTTAACTCACTGATTTTATTAAGTTTTTTTGTATTTTCAAATAGCCACTTTGTTCCGCCAACACTACCGACGCCGAATTCATCGGCCTGTTCCGGCGCGCTCAGGCCGAAGGTCATGCAGTGCAGGGTACTCACGCGCATGCCCATGACAACCGCGTCGTCGCGGTTCAAAACCTGCGTGCTGCAATGGCGGAATATGCGCGCTTTGGCTATTGCGTACGATGCGATATCGGCATAGCGGTCCATATGGTCCTGGCTGATATTGAGCACCGTCGCCGCGTCGATCTTCAGGCTGTTCGTCGTTTCAAGCTGGAAACTGGATAGCTCCAACACATATACATCCGGCTGGCCGATCTCCTGCGCTTCGATCAGTGCATCGAGCACCGGCAGGCCGATGTTGCCCGCGACAATGGTTTTCAACCCAGCGGCGCGGCACATCTCGCCAACCAGGGTGGTGACGGTGGTCTTGCCATTGCTGCCAGTGATGGCGATGACTTTCGGGCGAACGTCCATCGCATTCAATGCCTGCGCGAATAGCTCGACATCTCCGGCAACAGCAATGCCCGATGCAATCGCCTTTGCCACAAGCGGCTCCGTCAGCGGCACGCCAGGGCTGATGGCGATGAAATCGATCCCGGCAAAACTCGTTGCAGCGAAGGGCCCGGTGTCGAGCGGCGTCGAGGGAACATATTTGCCCAACTCGCGCGCCAGTGGCGGATCGGTACGGCTATCGGCCACGCGCACGCGCGCTCCGTTCGCGTGCAACCAGCGTGCCATCGACAGGCCGCTGTCGCCGAGGCCGAGCACTAACACGCGTTTGTTTTTCAGTTCGAGTGTCATCAGCGTAGTTTCAGAGTCGACAAGCCGATCAATACCAGAATCATGGTGATAATCCAGAAGCGGATAACCACCTGGTTCTCTTTCCAGCCTTTCAATTCGTAATGGTGGTGAAGCGGCGCCATTCGGAACACGCGCTTGCCGGTCAACTTGAAGCTCGCCACTTGAATAATGACCGACAAGGTTTCCACCACGAACACGCCACCCATAATCAGCAATACAATTTCCTGCCGCACAATCACCGCGACGACACCGAGCGCGCCGCCGAGTGCCAGGGCACCGACATCGCCCATAAAGACTTCCGCCGGATACGCGTTGAACCAGAGAAATCCGAGTCCGGCACCGCCCAGCGCGGCGCAGAAAATCATCAGCTCCCCCGCGCCGGGGATGTACGGCAAAAACAGATATTTGGAGTAATCGACGCGGCCGGTGACGTAGGCGAAAACCGCCAGCCCGCTGGCGACCATGACGGTCGGCATAATGGCGAGACCGTCGAGACCGTCGGTGAGATTGACCGCGTTGCTGGTACCGACGATGACGAAAAATGCCAGAATGATGAAGCCGATCGGCCCGAGCGGAATCGCCACGGTTTTGATAAAAGGCACAATCAGTTCAGTGTGCTGCGGCAGTTTTGCGCTGTAGGCGAGGAATGCCGCGACCGATACGCCGATCAGCGTTTGCCAGATGAGCTTGGACTTGGCCGACAGACCTTTGGGATTGCGATACACCACTTTGCGGTAGTCGTCGATCCATCCGATGACGCCGAAGCCGAGCGTGGTGACAATTACCGCCCACACGTAACGGTTGGATAAGTCGCACCACAGCAAAGTCGCAGCCGAAATGGATACAAGGATCAGCGCGCCGCCCATGGTAGGCGTGCCGGCTTTGGTGAGATGGCTTTGCGGGCCGTCGTCGCGCACCGATTGGCCGATTTTCAATTCCGCCAGCCGGCGAATCATATACGGGCCAACCATTATCGAGATGATCAGCGCGGTCATCATTGCCAGCACCGCGCGCAAAGTCTGGTAATTGAATACATTGAAGGCGCGGACGCCGTGTTCCCTCGCCAGCCATTGAAATAGTTCGAGTAGCATGGTTATTTGCTTTCTTTGGCGTCCAGCGTGCCGACGGCAGCGCTGAGGTTGGGCCGCGCAATGGCATCGACCACCCGTTCCATGCGCATGAAGCGCGATCCTTTGACCAGCACGACGGCATCTGCATTGAGCAGCGGCGCCAGCGCGGCGACCAGATCCTCGATGGTGGTGAATTCCGTCGCGCCTGGCCCAAATGCCGCCGCCGCATGGCCGCTTAATTCCCCGAGAGTTAACAGCACATCGATACCGGATTTTTTTGCATACCCGCCGATTTCCCTCGTTAAATCTGCGCCCTCTGCGCCGAGTTCGCCCATGTCGCCGAGGACGAGGATTTTTCTGCCGGCGGACTTAGCCAATACGGCAATCGCAGCCGCGGCCGAATCGGGGTTGGCGTTATAGGTGTCGTCGATGATATCGGCGCCGTTGATGCCGGGTTTGCGTTGCAGGCGACCTTTGACGCCGCTGAAATTGCTGAGTCCCCTGGCTATGGCAGGCAGCGGAATTTCCAGCGCGACGGCGGTGGCACACGCGGCAAGCGCATTGCGCGCGTTGTGCTCTCCAGGAACCATGAGCAAAGTGGAAAAGCTTCCTTGCGGAGTTTGCACCGACATCGGCGTCCCTGTGGCATTGAGTTGAATTTTTGCCGTGATGTCAGCCGGTTGAGTCAGGCCAAAGGTTAGCCTGCGATATTTGTGCGCCATCGATCGCCACAGCGGTTCACTCGGGTCGTCGGCGTTGATTATCGCGATGCCGCCGGTGTCGAGGCCGGAAAAAATTTCCCCTTTGGCGCGTGCCACTGCTTCCAAGCCGCCAACTTCGCCGACATGGGCGCGCTGCGCGTTGTTTACCAGCGCCACGTGCGGTCTGGCGATTTGCGTCAAATAGGAAATTTCTCCCTCGTGGTTCATCCCCATTTCAATCACAGCGTAGCGATGTTGCGCGCGCAGCTTCAACAAGGTAAGCGGCATGCCGATGTGGTTGTTGAGATTGCCTTCGGTGGCAAGCACGCTCGCTTCATCGTTGCAGTGGCTGCGCAGAATGCCGGCAAGCATTTCTTTTACCGTGGTCTTGCCGTTGCTGCCGGTGAGAGCGACCAGGGGCAGCGTGAATTTGCCGCGCCAATACGCGGCGAGTTTGCCGAGCGCCGCAAGCGTATCCCTGCAGACAATCAGCGCAAGGGCACTATCGGCAACCGGCTTATGGACGAGGGCGGCGATTGCGCCGCGCCTCGCTGCGACGTCGAGAAAATTGTGCCCGTCGAATTTTTCGCCCGTGAGCGCGACGAACAGATCTCCCGGATTAACCGCGCGACTGTCAGTGCAGATGCCGCTGAACGCGGCGTCGCCGCCGCGCAGGTCGGCATGCAGCGCCGCCGCTACTTCGCTGAGTTTCATCATGGTCGCGCTTGCTGCATCGGCCATCTCAAATAATTCCCGTTTCATTTCTATTGGCCATATTTCTGGCGTAACGCGGCTGCTGCATGTTGCATGTCGCTGAATGGAGTTTTAACGCCGGCGATTTCCTGCGTCGCCTCGTGGCCTTTGCCGGCAATCAGCAGGACGTCATTTTTATCAATATAATTAATAGCTTGAGTAATTGCATTGGCGCGGTCCGGTTGAACTGTTTTGTTCGCGGCGCCCATGCCTGCGACGATCTGGTCGATAATCCGCGCCGGACTTTCGCTGCGCGGATTGTCGCTGGTCACAATGCTGAAATCGGCCAGTCGCGCACTGATTGCGCCCATCAATGGGCGCTTGCCGTTATCGCGGTCGCCGCCGCAACCGAACAGACACACCAACTTTCCTCCGGCAGGAACAATTTCACGCAGCGTGAGCAGCACTTTTTCCAGGGCGTCCGGTGTATGGGCGTAATCGATGAGGATCAGCGGCTTGTCAACGCCGCCGAGTCGCTGCAGGCGTCCGGGCGGTGCATCGAGTTGGGCCAACACCGGCATCGCGTCAGCGAAGGGGATACCGCCGGCGAGTAACACACCCAATACCCCGAGCAGGTTCGATGCGTTGAACGCTCCGAGCATGCGTGAACGCAATTGGCCGCTGCCCCATCGCGAGGCAACATCGAGCTGCATGCCGTCGCGCGTCAATAATAAATTGCTGCCACGAATGTCACCGTGATGAAGGCTGTAGGTAATGACGTCGAGGTCGGATGACGCCAGTTCCTGCGCCAGGCGCCTGCCATATTCATCGTCGATGTTGATGACCGCGGTTTTCAGCTGCGGCAGGCGGAAAAGCCTGGCTTTTGCCGCGCCGTAGCGCTGCATGTCGCCGTGGTAATCCAGATGGTCGCGGGTCAGATTGGTAAACAGCGCGGCGTCGAATTTCACGCCGTTCACTCGCCCTTGGTCGAGGCCGTGGCTGGATGCTTCCATCGCCACATGGCTCGCGCCCCGGCGTAGAAAATCCTGCAGCATTTGCTGCAGGCCGATTGCTTCCGGCGTGGTATGGGTGGTTTCGTCAAGCTGCGCGTTCCCGATAATGCCGTTGCCGACCGTCCCGATGACGGCCGATTTTTTTCCGAGCAGCGAGAAAGCGCTGGCGATCCAGTGGCTGCAGCTTGTTTTTCCGTTCGTGCCGGTGACGCCAGCCACCCACATTTTTTGTGACGGATTGCCATAGACATGACTGGCGATAAATCCGATGTTTTGCGCCAGATCATCAATCGCGAGGTTGGGAACCTTCCATTCCGCGCGCCAGGAAAAATTTTCCTTCTCCCACAGCACGGCATTGGCACCACGGGCGATCGCGTCGGTAATATAGTGGCGGCCATCGGCCACCCCGCCGGGATAAGCGGCGAAGGTCATGCCGTTTTGCACTTTGCGGCTGTCGGCGCTGAGGGCGTTTATTTCCACACCCAGCCGCCGCAGCCGGCTGATGTCGAACACCGCAGGCGCGCTGGAACTCACTCGCAACTCCTGAGCGCTGGCGGCGACATTCACACTTCTTCCTTGATCAGCGGGTGTTCCTGCGGGATCAGCGGGCCTTCAGGCAGCGGCGCATCCTGCGCAATACCCATGTGACGCAGGCTGTCGCCCATCACCGCGGAGAAGACCGGCGCGGCGACAATGCCGCCGAAGTACTCGCCGCCGTTGGGTTCATCAATCATGACGGCGATAATCAGGCGAGGGTTGGACGCCGGGGCAAAACCGACAAATGAAGAAACGAATTTATCCGGCGAGTACACGCCATCTTCGAGTTTATGCGTCGTTCCGGTCTTGCCGGCGACGCGATAGCCCGGGACCTGTGCCTTAATGCCGGTGCCACCTGCCTGCGTCGCCATTTCCAGCATTTTGTTCACAGCAGAGGTGGTTTTCGCGGAAAAAACGCGCTCGCCAGCCGGCGATGATCCCGCTTTGAGCAATGTCACCGGCAGTATTTCTCCGCCGTTGGCAAACACGGTATAGGCGCGCGCGAGCTGCAGCAGGCTTACCGTGATGCCGTGGCCGTAAGACATTGTCGCCTGCTCGATCGGGCGCCAGGTTTTGAATGGGCGCAAACGGCCGCTCACTTCGCCGGGAAATCCGGACTTCGGCAGGTTGCCGAACCCTGCGTGATTAAATACGTTCCATAAGTACTCCGCCGGCAAGGCCAGCGCCATTTTCGCCGAGCCGACATTGCTCGATTTCTGTATCACTTGCTCGACGGTGAGGCGCCCTTCCTTGTGCGCGTCGTGTATCGTCGCCGGGCCGATGGTCATCGAACCGCCGCTTGTCTCGATAAAGGTTCCGGGTGAAAATTTTCCGGTTTCGATGGCCGCCGCCGCGGTAAACGGTTTCATGGTCGAACCCGGCTCGAAGGTGTCGGTCATGACACGGTTGCGCGATTGTGCCGCTGTTAATTTCTCCCGGTTATTGGGATTAAAATCGGGCAGGTTCGCCAGCGCCAGCACTTCACCGGTTTTCGCGTCGAGCACGACAATCGCGCCGGCTTTCGCCTTATTCCTTACCACGGCATTTTTAAGTTCTTTGTGCGCCGCGTGTTGAATTCTCTCGTCGATACTCAAAGTCAGATCCTGACCGGGCTGCGGCGCCTTGATCGTTTCCACGTCTTCGATAATCTGACCCTTGCGATCCTTGATGACGCGGCGGCTGCCGGATTTACCGGAGAGTAACTTCTGGTGCGCCAGCTCAACGCCTTCCTGGCCGTTATCTTCCACTCCGGTGAAGCCGAGCAGGTGCGACGTTTCTGCGCCGAGCGGATAATAGCGACGGTATTCGCGCGTCTGGAAAATGCCGGGAATCTGCAACGCCATTATTTTTGTCGCGTCCTCCTTCGGCAGCTGGCGTTTCAAATAAACGAAATTCTTGTCGTCGTTTTGCAGCTTTTTGTTTAATTCGCCGCGGGTCATGCTCATCAGTCTGGCGAGTTTTTCGATTTGCTGCGCCGATGCTTCCACGTCGTCGGGGCTGGCCCAGATCGATTCGACCGGCGTGCTGATAGCGAGCAATTCGCCGTTGCGGTCTTTCACCATGCCGCGGTTAGCGGGCAATTCGATCACGCGGCTGTAGCGCGCCTCGCCTTTTTGCTGCAGGAAATCGCGTTTCATTCCCTGCAGGAAGAACGCCCGCCCGCTCAGCACGAGAAACAAACCCATCAGGCCGAACATCACCACACGCGCGCGCCAGCCTTCAAGCCTGAGTCGCAGTTCACGGTTCGGGGCATAGTTATTCATCGGGTTCCCGCTTTACTGTCGTCGCGTGAGGGCGTGACGATGCGCACGCGCGCCGCTTCCGGCACGCGCATACGCAATGATTTGGTCGCGATGTTTTCCACGCGCGCATGCGTTGCCCAGGTGCTGAGTTCGAGCTGTAATTGACCCCATTCGGTATCGATATGTTTTGTTTGTTCTTTTTCGTTCTGCAATGCCGTGAAGAATTTGCGTGCCTTATGCTGCGTCGTCACCACTGACAACGCACAGCCGATAAGAATCAGCAGCAGCAAAATATTCAGTCGCGTCGCAAACATGGATTCGCTTTACCTCAATTTTTCCGCAATGCGCAATACCGCGCTACGCGAACGGGGGTTGGCGGAAATTTCCGCGTCGCCGGCTTTGATTGCGCGGCCGATTAATTCGATCCGCGCACTCGCGATATCCGCCGCGCGCACTGGCAGGCGCGCGGGCAAATGATCCGGCTTTGCCGCATCCTGCATAAAGCGTTTGACGATACGGTCTTCCAGCGAATGAAAACTGATCACCGCGAGCCGTCCGCCAGGAGCCAATATTTCGAGTGCTTGCGGTAACACTAGCGACAACTCCTCAAGTTCCTGGTTAATGTGAATCCGGATAGCTTGAAAGGTACGCGTTGCCGGATCCTGCCCAGGTTCCCGGGTGCGTACCGCGCCGGCGACGAGGGCCGCGAGCTCACGAGTGGTGCGAATGGGCCGCTCGCCTCTTGTCGCAACAATCTTTCTTGCAATCTGCCCAGCAAACCGTTCTTCGCCATATTCTTTTATTACTCCCTTTATTTCCGCTTCTTCTGCCGTCGCTAGCCATTGCGCGGCGGTCATGCCGCGGCTGGTGTCCATGCGCATGTCGAGCGGCGCATCGAAGCGAAAACTGAACCCGCGTCCCGCATCGTCGATTTGCGGCGACGACACGCCGATATCGAGCAGGATTCCGTCCGCACGTTTTATACCGATCTGCTTCAGCGATTCGCTCAGCGAACTGAAACCTGCGTGCAAAATCGAAAATCGCCTGTCATTGATACTGTTAGCGCTTTTAACGGCAGCCGGATCCTTGTCCAGCGCGACCAAACGGCCGCCAGCGCCTAAGTTTCGCAAAATAGCGCGGCTATGACCGCCGCGGCCAAAAGTTGCATCAATATATAAGCCGTCGGGGCGGATATTCAGCGCAGCGACGGCTTCTTGCAGCAAAACCGGTATATGTTCCGAGCCAGCTGGCGGCTCACTCACAACGAAAAATTCTCCATGCCGGCCGGTAACACCGGGTTGCCGCCAGCTGTCAGTAATTCAAGATGTTTATTCCACGCGTCTACGCTCCAGATCTCGAAGTGGCTGCCCTGGCCGACAAACATGACGTTTTTTTCAATTTTGGCGAAGTCGCGCAACTCGGGCGAAATCAGCAGCCGGCCAGCAGCGTCCAATCCCACGTCTTCGGCGAATCCGACCAGCAGTCTTTTCCACAAACTTGCCTGACGGTCGAGGCTGGGAAAGCCCATGACTTTGGTGCGGATGGGAATCCAGTCGGCGAGCGGGTAGAGAAGCAGACAGGAATCGGGATGTGCAGTGAGCACTAACCCGCCATTTCCGCTGGGCGCAAGGGTTTCGCGATACCGGGTAGGTACGGCCATGCGGCCTTTTGCGTCCAGATTAATGGCTGAGGCGCCTTGAAACATGTCTTCGAACTCCCTGAAAAGCCAGAACTACCCAGTTTTTACTACTATTTCCCACTGTAGAGCAAACAAAAAGGTAGGTCAAGCCTGTATTTCGGGGATTTTTCTATGTGGAACAGGCACTTACGTGCGATTCTACATGTCGCGTGAGGGAAAAAATCCCAATAAATTTAATGGGATAGCTGCCATAGTCAAAGTGATTTGCTAAGTAGAAACGGAGATAAAAAGAATTTTGCGGAATCGCAACAAAAATGCGGATATCGAAAACAAATGTGAAGCAGGTCGATAAGCCGGGTTCTGTTACGGGGTTGCCCCTATGACAGTCATTCCTCTGGGCGGGCGATTGCTCGCACGCTCAAGCCACCTACCCGCAAGCTTACGCGAGCCGCGTCAATGCTTGCCTATTTGGTGTTGCTCCAGATGGAGGTTACCGCGTTTCACCCGCGACTTGCGTCGCGACTCGTCTCTGTGGCCCTGTTCCTCGCCTCACGGCGTACGGCCGTTAGCCGTCATCCTGCTCTATGGAGCCCGGACTTTCCTCCACGGAAATAAATTTCCGCAGCGACTGTCTGACCTGCTTCACGTTTTAATTCTACCACACTGAGCCGTGATGCGAATTTCAGAGTGTATTTAACTATTTGATTATAATAAATAAATTATTACTAAAATAATTTAGTTTCAGCTTTCTTTTGGGCATATTTGGACTATAAATAAAGAGAGAAGCGCTGGCGTTTGCGTCCAACGGTTATCCGGCGCGACGTTGTGTTGTCTATCTGAATCTTGATGTCCTGCAACATTCCGACTTGGAGGTGTTAAATGAGGCGCCGACTTTATTTAGTTCTTCCCGATATTTCCAGCGCACAGCAAACCATGAACGATCTGCTGCTCGCGCGCATTGAAGAAAAACATGTTCACTGCCTCGCACGGCGCGACGTGCCGCTCGCAGGATTGCACGAATGCAACGTGCTGCACAAAACCGATGTCGTACATGGCGCCGAAACGGGCCTGGTGATCGGCGCGCTTGGCGGCGCGGCGCTGGGTATTCTGTTGATCCTGTTTCCGCCCCACGGTGTCGAATTGCAAATGATCACGCTGTTGATCAGCGCGCTGCTCGGTTCGCTGTTTGGCGCTTGGGTGTCGAGTCTTGCGGCGGCAGGGATTCCGAACTCGCGCCTGCAAAAGTTTGCCCAGGATATTGCCGACGGTAAAATCCTGATGATGGTGGATGTGCCTCTGCATCGAGTGGACGCCATCCGTTCGTTGTTGGAAAAGCGCCATCCAGAAGCGGCGCAAGGAGGAATCGAGCCAACCATTCCAGCCTTTCCATGAAGTGCGCAAGTTACCGCGCGTGACGCAGAACCAACTGCGCTTAGTTCGCCGCATCTGAACGGCGACGCAACTGTAAAGCCCCGCATTGCGGGGCTTTTTCATGCCGTGAAATACCGCATCGAATCGGGTACTATGCGGCAACAGAATTATTTCAACGGGGAAAACATGAAACGACTTGGCGTTTTTTCGGCGGCGGTTTTTTTCGGGCTGATGGCCGCCTGCAGCCAGCCGACGATCAGCACCAGCGCAGAAAAAGTCGGCGCGCAAGACCTCAAGCGCGCTGCTGCTACGCCGGGCGATTTTTCCTCGCCTGCATGGGGCGAGCGTTTTTTGCAGCATGTAAAAATCCTCGCGTCTGATGAGTTCGAGGGCCGCGCACCGGGGACGCGCGGCGAAACCCTGACCACGGATTATTTGATCAGCCAATTCAAGCAAATGGGTCTCGCACCGGGCAATCCGGATGGAACGTTCGTGCAAAAAGTTCCGCTGATCGGCTACACCTCATTGCCCGAAGCCTCCTTCAGCACCAACCGGGTTTCCGCGCCGCTCAAATTTCCGCAGGACTACGTCGCATGGTCTGCCACACGGCAGGCGGAAATTTCGCTGGATAATGCCGACCTGGTGTTTGTCGGTTACGGGGTGATCGCGCCGGAATACGGTTGGGACGATTACAAAGGTATGGATGTCAAGGGCAAGACCATCGTGATGTTGATCAACGATCCGCCACTGCCCGACCCCGCCGACCCAACCAGGCTCGACGCGAAAATGTTCAAGGGCGACGCCATGACGTATTACGGGCGCTGGACGTATAAGTTTGAGATGGCGGCCAGGCTCGGCGCGGCGGCGGCCATTATCGTGCACGAAACCAAACCGGCGGCTTATCCTTATTCCGTCGTGATGAATAGCTGGTCGCGCGAAAATTTCAGCATTAACGACGGCCCGAACGGAAATTTTCCGCCCATTCCGGCATGGATTCATCTGGATCGCGCGAAGGAACTTTTCAGCGCCAGCAATCTGGATTTTAACGCCATGAAAAAAGCCGCGCTGAGCAAGGAGTTTCGCCCCGTTGTGTTGAACAGCAAAATCAACATAAAAGTGAAAAATACCTGGCGCACGGTGGATTCGAATAATGTGCTGGCGAAAATAGAAGGCAGCGATCCGCAGCTGAAAAACGAAATCATCGTCTACACCGCGCACTGGGACCATTTCGGCATGGATGAAAAACTGCCAGGCAGCAAGACGCAAAAAATCTATCACGGCGCGCTGGATAACGCGTCCGGTGTAGCGGCCCTGCTGGAACTGGCGCGCGCTTTCAAGCAGCTGCCGGTCGCGCCCCGGCGCAGCATTATTTTCATGGCGCCGACCGCGGAAGAACAAGGATTGCTCGGCGCGCAGTATTACGCCAATCATCCGCTTTACCCGCTGGAGAAAACCGTCGCCAATATCAATATGGATGGCATGAACATGTGGGGACGCACCTCGGATGTCGAGGTACTCGGTTTCGGCAACTCTACGCTGGAAGACGTGCTTAACGATGCGGCGGCCAGACAAAAACGCAGCGTGAATCCCGAATCGCGCGCCGAACTCGGCGGCTACTTTCGCTCCGATCATTTCGAGTTTGCCAAAGTCGGCATACCGGCGCTGTACATGAAAAGCCGGACCCAATATATCGGTCAGCCCGCCGACTATGCCAAACAGAAAGTGGATAACTATATCGCCAACGATTATCACAAAGTCAGCGACGTGATCCACGACGACTGGACTACCGCGGGTGCGGTGGAGGACATGGCGCTGTTATTTGATATCGGCAGGCGCGTCGCCGAGACTAGTGCCTACCCGACATGGAAGCCCGGTTCAGAGTTCAAGGCGGCCAGAGAAAAAAAATAGCATAACGAAATAAAGAGCGTTTGCATTCGCTGGAGTCATGCGACTTCATCGAAAAAATTAGATTTAATTGCCGGAAACCTTAAAAATAATGGTTTCTCCCGCGCACATCGGCACCAGCGTGTTGTCGCCGAATTTGATTTCAGCGGGCACTCGCCATGCTGATTTTTCCAGCGTAATTTTCTCGGCGTTGCGTGGCATCCTGTAGAAATCCGCGCCAAAAAAACTCGCGAAGCCTTCGAGTTTGTCGATCGCGTTCACCGCATCGAACGCTTCCGCGTACAGTTCAATTCCCGCATGCGAGGTATAAAGTCCGGCGCAGCCGCAGGCGTGTTCTTTAGTGTGTTTGGCGTGCGGTGCGCTGTCGGTGCCGAGGAAAAATTTTGCGTTGCCGCTGGTGGCGGCTTTGACCAAGGCGAGGCGGTGGGTTTCGCGCTTCAACACCGGCAGGCAGTAATTGTGCGGGCGGATGCCGCCTTGGAATATCGCATTGCGGTTGAGTAATAGGTGATGCGCGGTAATCGTCGCGGCGATATTTTTTCCGCCAGCGAGAACAAAATCTGCGGCGTGCGAGGTGGTGATATGTTCCAACACGATGCGCAGCGCAGGGAATTTTTTTGCCAGCGGAATCAAGATCGTGTCGATGAAAACTTTTTCGCGGTCGAATATATCGACGTTCGCATCGGTTACTTCACCGTGCAGCAACAGGGGCATGTCGTGTCGTTGCATGGCTTCGAGGGCGGCGTAAGTTTTTTCCAACGAGGTCACGCCGGAATCGGAGTTAGTGGTGGCGCCGGCCGGATAATACTTCACCGCGTGAACAATTCCGCTGGTTTTCGCCTTGGCGATTTCCGCGGGCGGCGTATTGTCGGTTAAATACAAAGTCATCAGCGGTTCAAATTTCATCCCGCGTGGAATCGCATCGATAATGCGCTGGCGATACGCCTCGGCCGCGTGCACGGTAGTGATCGGCGGCTTGAGGTTGGGCATGACAATGGCGCGGGCGAAACGTCTCGCGGTGTCGGGCAGTACGTCGCGCATCAGATCGCCGTCGCGCAGATGCAGATGCCAATCGTCCGGTCGTGTAATCGTTATCATAACTTATTGAATATGTTGATTTTTTTAATGTTTCGTCGGTGGCGCGGGGGTTATCGCGTCGCTGGCAAATAATTGCTCGGCATCAACTGCGTCAAATTGGTATTGGCGATTGCAAAACTGGCATGTAACTTCAACTTTGCCTTCCTGCTTTAACGTGGCGTTTACTTCATCGCGCCCAATCATGCGCAACATGCCGACGACCCGCTCGCGCGAACAGGTGCAGCGGAAACTGACGGCGACGGGCTCGAACAGGCGCACGTCTTCTTCATGATACAGGCGATGCAGGATTTTTTCCGGCGCTAACAACAGCTCGGCAGATTTTACCGTCGACGCAAGCTGCACTGCGCGGTTCCATGCATCAACGTCCAGCTCCAGGTCGCCGGGCAACTTCTGCAGCAATAATCCGGCGGCCTGATCGTCCTCCGTGGTCAGCCACAGACGGGTCGCGAGTTGCTCCGACGTTTCCATATAATGTTGCAGAGTTTCCGCTACCGTGTCGCCGGTCAGCTCGACGATGCCTTGATAAGTCTGGCGGCTGTCCTTCGGGTCAATCGTGATGACAAACCGCCCATCGCCGGTAAGCTCGCGCAGGCTTGCGAGGCCGTCGAGCGACCCTTCGTCCCATTGCGCCATCGCGCGCAGCGTGAGATCGGAATTGCATTCGACTACCAGCAACTTCACCGCGCCGTCGCCCTGGATTTGCATAATCAGGCTGCCGTCGAATTTGAGCGTGGTGGCGAGCAACGCCGCCGATACCATCAACTCTCCCAGAATATTCTTTATCGGCACGGGATATTCGTGACGCTCGAGCACGGCCTGCCAGGTCGCGCCGAGCTGGACAATGCTGCCGCGAATTGGCGTATGTTCGAAAATGAATTTTTGCAGGGAATCAGACATGTCGATGTTTCATTCGGGATTTTCGGCTTTCAGTTCAAGCGCGAGCTGGTACAGCGCGTTGCGCTTGGCGCCGGTGATCTGCGCCGCCAGCGACGCCGCCTGCTTCAGCGGCAGTTCGGCCAGAAGTAATCGCAAAACACGCGCGCCCTCGGCAGAGTCGTCCGGCGCCGCATTGGCACCTTGCACCAATACGACAAACTCGCCGCGCTGATGGTTCACATCGGCCTGCAGCCAGGCCAGCGCATCGGCCAGGTCACACGCATGAAACTGCTCGAATAATTTGGTCAGCTCGCGGGCAAACACAATTTTACGCCTGTCGCCGAATACCGCTACACAGTCCTGCGTGAATTCAACAATGCGGTGCGGCGCCTCGTAAAAGACCAGCGTTTGCGGCAGGTTTGCCAGTTGCTGCAGGATTTTTTTTCGTCCAGCAGATCTGGCAGGCAGAAACCCGGCAAACAAAAATCCCGTTTCCGCCATGCCGGCCGCGCTCAACGCCGCCACCGCCGCGTTCGCGCCGGGGATCGGCACAACCGGAAATCCGGCTTCGCGTACCGCCTGCACGCACAATGCGCCGGGGTCCGACACGGCAGGCGTGCCCGCGTCGCTTACCAGCGCGACGGATTTATTCTCGCGCAACAACGCCAGTATTTTCTGCGCTGCCTCTTGTTCGTTGTGCTGGTGCAGCGCCACCAGGCGTGTCGTGATGCCGTGCGCATCGAGCAAATGCCGCGTGTTGCGTGTATCCTCGGCAGCAATGACGTCGACGGCGGACAGAATATCCAATGCACGCAGACTGATGTCGCGCAGGTTTCCAATCGGCGTGGCCACCACATATAATGAAGCCGTAGCGTGAGCAATGACATTTTCGTGCGGCAAGGGTGTTTCCAAAAAATGATCGATCGAATTCAGGCGGCTGCCCATGGCGCATTCTCGGATGCGGCGCGCGGCAACGCAAGTCAATTATTCGGCGCGGCTGAGGCGGCTTGAGCATTTTCGGCCTGAAATCGACGCAGAAATCGGGTGCCGCGGCAGAAGACCTGGCAGCCGATTACCTTGTTCGGCATAAGTTGAAAATCGTCGAACGAAATTATCGCTGCCGGCATGGTGAAATCGATCTTATCGGCAAAGACGGCACGACGCTGGTGTTTGTTGAAGTGCGGTTACGCAGTCCCGGCAATTTTGGCGGCGCTGCGGCAAGCATCACGCCGGCAAAGCAGCAAAAAATCCTCGCTACCGCGCGCCATTATTTGTCCGGGCAAGCGGCCTTGCCGCCTTGCCGCTTCGATGTTTTACTCCTCGACGGCTTAACTGCTGATAAAATCGAATGGATCAAAAATGCTTTTGGAGAATGACCGATGTCCGTTGCCAAGCCTGCCGAACTGAATTTGAACCAGCGTATCACCAAGCATTTCAACGACAGTGCGGCGCTGAAACAGAAAATGAAAACCGTCCTCGCCGAGCCGATCGCCGCCGCGGGCCAGCGCATGGCGCAGTGTCTGCTCAACGACGGCAAAATTCTCGCCTGCGGAAACGGCGGCTCGGCGGCCGATTGCCAGCATTTTGCCGCGGAGCTGCTCAACCGGTTCGAGATGGAACGACCGGGTCTGGCCGCAATGGCGTTGACCACGGACAGCTCAACCATGACGTCGATTGCCAATGATTATGCGTTCGAACAGATTTTCTCCAAGCAGGTGCGCGCGCTGGGTCAACCGAACGATGTGCTGCTCGCTATTTCAACCAGCGGTAATTCGAAAAACGTCATCGAAGCGATTTTTGCCGCGCACGAACGCGGCATGGCAGTGGTCGCCCTGACGGGTCGCGACGGCGGCCACATCGCTCCGCTGCTCGATGCCAATGATTTTCATATCTGTGTCGAGCACGAAAATACCGCGCGCATACAGGAAGTGCATCTGCTCACGCTGCATTGCCTGTGCGATGCCATTGATTGTATTTTACTGGGAGTCGAATAAATGCGTAACATATTGATTATATTAAGTATTTTTAGTGCCATGTTATTGCAGGCGTGTGTCCCGGCTGCGGTCGGCGGCCTCGTCGCGGCGGGTCTGGTCGCAGAAGATCGGCGCAGCGTCGGCACGCAGGCGGACGATCAGGCCTACGAAGTCAAGGCGCTGAACCGGATCGCCGACGCATACAAGGGCAAGCATCACATCAACGTTACTAGTTATAACAAGCAGGTGTTGCTCACCGGCGAGGCGCCGACCGAGCAGGAAAAGACCGGCATCGAAGCGCTGGTGCGCGGTATCGAAGGCGTGATGCAAGTGCATAATGAAATCGTTGTCGGGCCCAACACGGAACTGAGCTCGCGCAGTAACGACAGCTTGATTACCGCCAAGGTCAAAACGCGCTTTGCCAGCACCGGGCGCGGATCGTTTTATCCGAACCACGTCAAAGTGGTCACGGAAAACGGTGTAGTGTTCCTGATGGGCATTGTTACTAAGGAAGAGGGCGAGGCCGCGGCGAATATCGCGGCGACGACTTCAGACGTCAAGCGCGTCGTCAAAGTGTTCGAATATCGTGCTGCTGCAACGGCCGCGCCGGCAGGCGCGACGCGCACGGATGCCGGCGCGGCGGCACCCACCGCTGTGACGCCTGCTCCCGCGGCAGTAACGCCCGCTCCTGCGCAAGCGCCTGCAACGCCAGGCTATACGCCGCCCGCCGATGCGCCAATCCAGCCTCCACCGAAGGCGCCAGCAGCGGTTCCGATTCCGAAATCATGAAATCCAAGCCGGGCTGAATAGCCCGGCGTTGCTCCGCGCCCGCCGGCTCGATTTATCGCCGCCGCCAAAACAGTTCACACGCCTGCTTTTCTTTACAGGCGCCTTACAAGCGCTGAAATTTTGCGCCGAATTTTTATATCGGCTTGTTTGGCATGGGTGTAGTATTCGCTTGCTGTCCTGCAGCAAGCCGTTTTTACAATATCCCATCTTCAGGAGTCCACTCGTGAAACGTCACTTCACCCAAATGGTATCAATTGCACTTTTCACTTTATCCGCTTCTGCATTCGCCGGCGAGTTCGGCAGCGCAGACGAAGCCAAAGCCATGCTCAACAAAGCGGTCGCCGCAGTCAAAGCGGATAAGGCTGCAGCATTGGGACAATTTGCCAAAGGCGAGGCAGGCTTTAAGGATCGTGACCTTTATCCGTTTTGCGGCGGACCCGACGGCAACTTCACCGCGCACCCCACGCTGAATGGCAAAAGCCTGAAAGAATTGAAAGACAAAGCAGGCAAGCCGCTGGGCGAAGAAATATACAAAACCGCAGCGGAAGGCGCCGTAAACGAAGTCTCCTACATGTGGCCGCGCCCCGGCACCACCGAACCGGTACAAAAAGTCAGCTACGTGACAAAAATCGGCGATCAGGTTTGCGCCGTGGGTTACTACAAATAAGCGGTAAGCGTCGAAAAAAAGCCCGCTTGATGCGGGCTTTTTATTTTGCGGTTTTTCGCTGTTTGGCGCAGTTCATCCGACGCGTCGCTTGAGAAAGCGCATGAGCGGGCCGACCAGCGGCAGCTTCTCGTACAGTTCTTCCGCTGCATCCCAATAGTCGCGGTGGTAATTCACTTTGCCGTCCGCATTGAAACGGATATGGCTGACACCGCGGATGCGCTGCATAATTTCCGGCTTGTATTTCCTGATGCGAAAAGTGAAATCCCAGACCAGCACCACGCCGGACTCCTGCGCGATGGTTTCAAGAACGGTAAATTTCACTTCCGCAAGCGACAAAAACATGTGGCGAAAAATGCGCTGGATATCGTCAAGCGAATTGACTTCGTTGAATGGGTCTTTGAAATACGCGTCCCGGGCATAAAAATCGCCCATGTGCGCGACCGCTTCCGGCGTGAGCAGATGATAGAAAGTGATCAGCCGGTCGACGCGTGCATCGCTCATAAGCCGGTCACCTTGTGGATTAAATAAAAATATACCCGGTACGGCAGGATGCGCAGCAACTTGAGCCACAAGGTGAAGCGTCGGGGAAAATGAATTTCAAAGCGCCCTTTTTCAAGTCCGGAAATGATTTGCGTCGCTGCCTCTTCCGCCGACACCAGCGCAGGCATATTAAAATCGTTTATGTCCGTCAGCGGGGTTTTGACAAATCCGGGGTTGATCAACGTCACTGCGATATTTTTCTGCTGCAGATCCATGTACAAGGTTTCTGCCATATTGATACACGCGGCCTTGGTCGCGCCGTAAATCAGTGCCTGCGGCAATCCGCTATAACCGCCGACGCTGGCAACGATGGCGATATGGCCCTTTTGCTGGCGCAGGAATTGCGTGATAACTATGGGCAGGGCATTCACCACGCCCATCAGGTTGATTTCCACCAGATGGCGCGCCTCGGCCACCTTGATTTCCCATGATCGCATCGGCTTATGGTCGCCGGCAACGAATAAGACCAGGTCGTAACCGCCCCAGGTTTCGGTTAAAGTAATTTCCGCTTCGGCGATTTGTTCCGGCTGAGTAAGGTTCAGCGGCAGAACCAAGGATTTTTTTTCGTGGCCGGTCACCAATGCCTGCATGACATCGGCCCTGCGCGCTGACAAGGCCACTTTCGCCCCTTTGTGGAGTAGCGCCAGCGCCAGTGCCGCACCGATGCCGGTGCTGGCGCCGATAATCCAGACGCGCGTTTTTTTCCAGTCGGTGATCGGTGGATTAAGCGACATGCAATGATTTTTCCTTATCGTTTTTTGAATGATAATGTCACTTCGCCCAATTTGAAACCGAACTTGCTCATCTCCGCGCGATTCAGCATAACCTTATCGTCCATCAAATACATCCAGTCGTTGAAATTGACGTGGTAGCTCGATTCGCCCACCTTGAGGTCGAGCACATAGCGCCAGTTAAGCGCATTGCCGTGCGCTTCGCCGACCGCCGTGCCGACCACATCGCCAGCTTTGCCGCTGTATTCGTGCGGGCCGGTTTTGGTGATGGTCCATACGCGGCGATCCTTGGTGCCGTCGGAGTAGGTAAAGTCTTCGTCCAATGTGCCGACATTGCCATTCCATTTCGCGTCGATCACGACTGTGAAACGTTTGACGATTTTGCCGGAACGGTCCTGGAACATTCCCCATGCATCGATAGTGCCGTTGAAATATTTCGCAAGATCGAGCTCGGGTTTTTCCGCGGCGTAGTCCTTGGGAACCACGCTCGCGCATGAAGATAAAAAGACTAATAAAAACAAATAAATATGTTTATGTGACATGTAGGTCTCCAATAATAGAATCAGGAATGTATCATCGTCAATGCGCGCGGCGCGGCGGTCGTTTGCGGAACAAACATCAGCATGGCGGCGGCACATATTTTCAGCAGTGAAGGCAAAAGCGCATAAATGGCGGCAAGCGCGGTCAGCGAATAGGCGCTGGCTTCAATTGCGTTTGGGACGTAACCGAGGCGGCCCAGTAATGGCAACGCAATGCCCGCCGCCAATGCCAGATTGAGTTTGGTGACAAGGTTCCACAGACCGAAATACGCCCCTTCATTGCGCGGCTTGCCTTGCATTTCATCGCGGTCGATCACATCGGCAAGTATCGAGGGCGGCAATGCGAGGTCGGCGCCGAGGCCCAGCCCGGATAGCATGCAGATCAGAATAAACGGCGTGACGTCGCCGCGCGCCAGCGTAAACGCCCAGACGAACGATAATATTGACAAGCCCATGCCAGCCAGCCATGCGGCGCGTTTGCCGAGCCGCCGCGCCAGCCATACCCAAAACGGCATTCCGACGGCGCCGGCAAGAAAATAGGTAATCAGAAATGCCGCGCTCAAATCGCTGCGTCCGATAATATCCTGCACAAAAAACAGCACCAGCGTGGCGGGAATCGCCGCGGCAATTCCATTGAGCAGAAATGCCGCGAGCAGAAAACGGAACGGCCGGTTGCCAAACGGCGCGAGCAGGTTCTCCACCAGGCCGATATTTTCGTGCCGCGGTTTGGTATAGGCAGGCGGTCTGGGCGACAGCAGCATCATGATGGCGCAACAGCCGATCGCCATCGGAGCAAACAGCCAGGCGAACTGGGCGAAGCCTTCGCGTACGCCAGACTGCCGTGCGAAGATTTCCGGCAAAGCTGCCGCAAGCAACACGCCGACGACCGATAAACCCTCGCGCACAGCCGTGATACGAGTGCGTTCATGAATATCGGCGGACAGCTCCGCGCCGTAAGCCTGATAACTCACCGTCGCCATGCTGAAACCTAAATAGACAATCGACAGCGACAGCATCAGCCACAATGCGAGGTGCGCAGGGCCGACAAGCGGGTTAAATAGCGCCAGCATGCCCAGCGCCAGTAACGGCACGCCGCTGCCGATAAACCACAGGCGCCCGTAAGCAAAGCCGCGTGCGCGGTCGCTCCACAAGCCGAGCAACGGATCGATCAGTGCATCGGCGAGGCGCGCCACCAGAAGCAGCCCGCCTACCGCAGCGAGGTCGAGGCCGAGATCGGAATAGAATTTCGGTACATGAACATAAATCGGCAGTGCCGCCATCGCCAGCGGCAAGCCGAGAATGCCGTAGGCGAACAAGCGAGGAAATGAAATCAGGCTCAAAGCAAGCCCAGCAATTGCTTCCGCATTGACGGCTCGCTGGTGTTACTGCCTAGCCAGATGGAAAAAAACGCCTCGGAAAATTCCGTGTCGTTGACTATGCCGAGTAATTTATCCTGATTGTAAAAATGCGCGCCTTTGCCCGGCAAGTGAATGCCGACCAGCCGGTCACCATCTTTTACATCCGGGAATAAACGTTGCATGATGTCGCCCCACTTCTTGCGCTTCGGCTCGTCGCCCGCATTGACGCGCTCCATTTCCTCCACGCTTTTTTGCGCCAGAGCGGCACCTTTGATATTCCGCGCATATCGGATGTCGAGGGCAAACGGCGCTTGCCAGGACCATTTTCCTGGCGCTGCCCAAAGACTGGCGTCGTAAACATGGAAGCCGAATTTGCGAAAGCGCACGGCACCCAAAGGCGCCAGGTCGACCGGTGTTTCCTGTAACATCGCCGACGGCAGCGGCGGCGCGTTCTCGGCGCGGACAGGGGCGGCGACGATCAACAGCAACGACAGCGCAATACCCAAGCTGCGCATTTTCAGATTGAAAATATTCATCATGTTGTCCTGGTTAATTCGACCTGCATCACGTTGGTGCGGCCGCTGCGAAAACCTGCTTCGCAATAGCTAAAATAAAATCGCCAGATGCGCTGGAACGCATCGTCGAAGCCCAATTTCGACAGCACGCCCGGAATGGCATCGCAGCGAAGGCGCCAGCGGCGCAAGGTTTCCGCGTAATCCAGACCGAATTCGTAGCGGTCGGTTTCAGCGAGGCCCGCCTGCTTTGCCATGGCGACGAAAATCGGCACGGACGGCAACATGCCGCCGGGGAAAATGAACTGACGAATAAAGTCGCTGGATGAGCGGTAGTAACCAAAAACGTCGGCGGCAATGGTAATCGTCTGGATGATCGCTTTTGCGCCGGGCTTGAGCGCAGCGTGCACAACGTCGAAGTACCCCGTCCAGAAGCGTTCACCGACGGCTTCAAACATTTCAATCGAAACGACAGCGTCAAATTCGCCCTCGACGTCGCGATAGTCCTGCATGCGAATATCGACAAGATCCCCAAGCCCGGCAGCTGCAATTCGGTTTCTTGCGAAATCGAATTGTGCGCGCGAAATCGTGATGCCGGTGACGCTCACGCCGCGCGATTTCGCCGCGTATTCCGCAAAGGCGCCCCAGCCGCAGCCGATTTCCAGAATACGCTGGCCCGATCTCAGATCCAGACGCGACAGGATGCGTTCGTATTTGGCCTGCTGCGCGGATTCGAGGCCTTGCGCATAGTCATTCGCGAATATGGCGCTCGAGTAAGTCATGCCCGAGTCGAGCCAGCTCAAGTAAAATTCGTTGCCCAGGTCGTAGTGCGCGTGGATATTTTTTTTGCTGCCCGCACGCGTGTTGCTGCGCAATGCATGCGCGACACGGTAAACAAAATTAAAAACCCGATTGCCGAAAAAAACTTTCTCGATCGCTTGGCTATTGGCTACGGCAAATTCAAGCAACGCAGACAAATCGCCGGTATCGAAATATCCGTCGCGATAGGCTTCGGCAAAACCGATTTCCGCCGAGCGTAAAACCTTACCGGCCATACGCCAGTCGTGAATGTGAAGATCCGCCGACGGTCCGGGCGCCGCGCCGGAAAAATAAACCCGCGTGCCCTTGGGCGTCACCAGGGTGAGCGAGCCGTGCTGCAGCCGGTGAAGCAGTTTGATGAGCAGTTTCGCCGAGCGCGGCAGCGCCTGCAACTCATGCCGCGCAAGGCCGGCGGGGATCGCAAGATTCGAAATTCCGGCGTCCGATGCGGTGATGGATTGCTGTTGTGACAAAATTCTCTCCCGATATCTATCGCGTAGTTTCCAGCACGGGCGGTTCCGGCTTGCTCCGCACCACCACGCCTTTGAGCCAAAGCCTGAGTGCTTGCCAGTGAATGCGTGCGACCACGCCGAACGTCAGCAGGGGGTAGCGGAAAAAAGCGAACAGCAGTCGTTTGCCGCTTAACGGTTCGGCATGTCCGCTGACGCTGGTCGCCAGCAACAGACCGCCGGCGTCAGAGTAATCGATTCGAACCTGCTGTCGGTTCTGCCGACGCGAAAAACTAAAACGATAATCGCCGGTCACGTCGAAAAACGGCGATACATGGAATACTTTTCTCGCATGCAGCAAGCAATCGTTTGCGATCAGCCGCCCATCTTCGTGCGCCACCAGATAATTGTGGTGTTCGCCGAAGGTGTTGCGCACCTCACAAAGTACCGCGCGCAATCCGCCTTGTACGTCGTGGCAGAACCAGAAGCTTATCGGATTGAACACGTAGCCGAGGATGCGCGGAAACGCCTGCAGAATCACTTCTCCATCGGCGCCATGGATATTTTCCCGGCGCAATAAATCGCGTATCCACGGCTCGAGATCGCTTCCATCTTTGGCGCCGTGGTCGCTGCGGTGCAGGCTGAATAGGTTCCATTTGTCGACGGAAAAAAACCTGCAGCTGGTGCGGCTGAGTTGCGACAGCGGCATGCGCAGAAAAAACACGCCGTAGTGAAAGCGATGCTGGCGCGGACGAACGCGTGCGTGCATCACATTTCCGAAGTTTATGCTGCATTCCGTCTGCATTTGATCAGGCATGGTTGGCGTCAGCTCGTTGTTCGTTGCCAAGTCGACACCGTACCGAAGTGAGATGCCACGTGCAAGCCCGACATCAGCCCGTCCTCGTGGAAGCCGTAGCGCGTCCACGCACCGCAAAACCAGGTATTTCGGCGGCCCTGAATCGTTTCTATTTTTTTCTGCGCTTTAATGGCGGCCTCGTCGAACAGTGGGTGGGCATAGTGCAGCCGTTTGATGACATTTTGCGCATTTGGTTCACGGTGCGGATTGAGGGTGACCATAACCGGCTGGGAAAACGGCAGCGGCTGCAGCTTGTTAATCAGATAAGTCACTGCCACGGGCCGGTCGGCCGGTTCGCCATAGCCTGCATGGAAGTTCCATGCGGCATGGGCGACCTTGTGCCGAGGCAGGAAACTCGCATCGGTATGCAGGATGGCATGGTTGGGCTGATATTTAATCGCCCCGAGCAGGGTTTGTTCGTCGTCGTCCGAATCCGCCAGCAATGCCAGCGCCTGGTCACTATGGGTGGCGAGGATGACGTGGTCAAACCGTTCGCAGCCCACCCTCCCGGTATGAATTTCAACGCCGTTGTTGCTCCGGACAATTTTTTTCACCGGCGTGTCCAAGCGGATGTCAGCAATTGTTTGCGCCATGCGCCGGACGTATTCGCGCCCGCCGCCGACCACAGTGCGCCACTGCGGCCTGTCATTCACCTGGAGCAGGCCGTGGTTGAAGCAAAAGCGCAGAAATGTCTTCAGCGGAAATGCAAGAATTTGCTGCATGGGAGACGACCAGATGGCTGCCGCCATGGGCAGAAGGTACCAGTTGCGAAACGCCTCGCTGTAACGATTTTCATCAAGATATTCCGCCAACGTGCCATTCATGGCAGGCTCGAATTCCAACAACGCGGTCGTTTCGCGGTTGAAGCGCACGATCTCTTTCACCATACGCAAAAAATTCGGGCGCAATAGATTGCGTTTTTGCGCAAACACCGAGGCTAGATTGGTGCCGGCCCATTCAAGACCATTGTTCTCCATACGGAAACTGAACGACATGTCCGAAGCCGCTGAGCGCACGCCGAGGAGTTCGAATAATTGCACCAGGTTCGGATAGGTCCGGTCGTTGAAAACCAGAAATCCGGTGTCGACCGGGTAGGTGGTGCCGTCCAGTGTCACGTCGACCGTATTGGTATGCCCGCCAAGACGATCGTCCGCCTCAAACAGCGTAACGCTGTGCTTGGATGACAGGAGCCATGCTGCCGACAGGCCGGAAATGCCCGAGCCGATAACTGCGATTTTCATAGTCTCGTAGCCAGTAATGTTAGAAAAGGGAAAATCATATAAATATGTGGGTTATTTGCAGGGCAAAGCCTAACCTTAAACGCCCCAGGCCAGAAGGGGGGAAACAAGAAATATTTTTGTCGTAGACAGCATCTAAATCGGTATTTCTTGCGTACTTCCCTGGCGGCTGGATAAAACCCTTTGAATTGTTTATGCTAAGGCTGTCAACCAGGCAGGAATCGGCAATGCTTTATCCGGAATTATTCAAATCGCTCGAGAAAGCCCGCTGGGATTTAGCCAAGGACGTGCCGTGGGGCGAATTCAACCCTGCTTTGCTGTCCGATGAACAGGCGCAGACGGTGAAAATGAATGCGATCACCGAGTGGTCGGCGCTGCCGGCTGTGGAGATGTTTTTGCGCGACAACCAGGATGACAGCGATTTTTCCGCTTTCATGTCGATCTGGTTTTACGAGGAGCAGAAACACTCGTTGGTGTTGATGGAATACCTGCGGCGCTTCCGCCCGGACCTCGCGCCGACCGAAGATGAACTGCACGCCGTGCGATTCGAGTTCGACCCCGCGCCGCCGCTGGAGACCTTGATGCTGCATTTTTGCGGCGAGGTGCGCCTTACCCAATGGTATCGACGCGCCTCGGAGTGGCACACCGAGCCGCTGATCAAGAAGATTTACGAGTTGATTTCGAAAGACGAAGCGCGCCACGGCGGCGCTTACCTGAAATACATGAAACGCGCGATTGAAAAGTCAGGCGACGTCGCGCGTGCGTCGTTTGCCAAAGTCGGCGTGCTCATGGCCAGCAGCGGCCGCAGCGGCAAACCGCTGCACCCGACCAACCTGCACGTGAATGAAAAATTGTTTCCCAATGACACCGTGCAAAGCCGGCTGCCGGAGCCGGATTGGCTTGAGCACTGGTTGGACAAGCAAATTCAGTTCGACAAGGAGTGCGAGGCGCGTGTCGTCGGCGGAATTCTGCGCAATCTTTCCAGCTTATTTGAGCGATCCTTCGAAACCGTTGCTGATCTGAATCGCTTCCGCAAAGAACTGAAAGCAGTATGAATTTTCCTGCGCCGGAATTCGAAAAGAAATTCTGCGACCCCGGCCAACTGCCATCCCGCTTAAGCGAAATTCGCCGGCCATTGGTTTTCACCAACGGTTGCTTCGATATTTTGCATCGCGGCCACGTCACTTATCTGGCGCAGGCAGCGTCGCTCGGCGCGTCGCTGGTCGTGGCGTTGAATAGCGATGCGTCGGTCAAGCGCCAGGGCAAAGGCGACGACCGCCCGATAAATTCCCTGCCGGACCGGATGGCGCTGATTGCTTCGCTGGAATATGTGTCGCTGGTGACATGGTTTGACGAAGATACGCCGTTGAATCTGATTCTCGTGCTCAGGCCGGAGGTGCTGGCGAAAGGCGGTGATTGGCCGAGCGACAAAATTGTCGGCGCCAGGGAGGTCGAGAAGTGGGGCGGCAAGGTTTTCTCGATTCCGTTCCTGCACGCGCGCTCGACGACAGCAACATTAAATAAAATCCGCGCGCTGTAGCCTGCCGCCGCCCCTATCCCGGGCGCTGACGATGCTCTAAAATGATTTATTATTCATCAATGAATCATTGGAACATTCCATGCCAGTCAATCTTCCGCCGTTGGACGCAGCGGCCCTCTATCGGGTTACAGGCGTCACCCTCGGTTTTGCCAAGGCGCATATAAAAAAACCCAACCGAAAAGATTTGCTGGTGATTTCGTTGCCGGAAAATGCCACGGTCAGCGGAGTATTCACGCAGAATCGTTTTTGCGCCGCACCGGTCACGCTTTGCCGAGAGCATCTCAAATCGGGCAACATCCGCGCATTGGTTATAAATACCGGCTGCGCCAATGCCGGCACAGGCGAGGAGGGGCTGCGCAATGCGCGCAGTGTGTGCGCGGAAGTGGCCAGGCTGTCAGGTTGCAAGCCCGAGCAGGTGTTGCCGTTTTCCACCGGCGTGATCCTCGAACAATTACCGATGGGTAAGATTGTTGCAGGTTTGCCTGCCGCCGTCGCCGCGCAAAGACCGGACAACTGGTATCACGCCGCGCACGCCATCATGACGACTGATACTGTGCCAAAAGCAGTGTCGCGGCAAATTCAAATTGGCGGCGCTACGATCACCATCACCGGTATGAGCAAAGGTGCGGGCATGATTCACCCGAATATGGCAACCATGCTTGGGTTTGTCGCGACCGATGCCAATATCGACCAGCCTCTGTTAAACCAGATCACCCGGCATGCGGCTGATCGATCATTCAATCGCATCACCATAGATGGGGATACGTCGACTAACGACTCATTTATCGTCATGGCGACAGGGAAAACCGGCAAGCCGATTACCGACGTAGCCAGTGCGGAGTTCAGTGTAATAAAGCAGGCGCTGACCGACGTCTCGATTGAATTGGCGCAGGCCATCGTACGTGACGGCGAAGGCGCGACCAAATTCATGACTGTCCGGGTCGAAGGTGGAAAAAACGAAAACGAGTGCGCCAGAATTGCCTTCGCGATCGCGCATTCACCTTTGGTCAAGACGGCATTTTTTGCGTCTGATCCCAATCTGGGGCGCATTCTCGCCGCGATTGGCTATGCAGGGGTCGATGACCTCGACGTAAGCCAGATGGAATTGTATCTGGGTGATGTACTGGTGGCGGAAAAAGGCGGACGCGCCGCCAGCTACACGGAAGACCAGGGTCAACGAATCATGAAACAGGCAGAGATCCTGATTCGCGTGCAATTGCATCGCGGCAATGCGGAAACGACCGTGTGGACGTGCGATTTTTCCTATGATTACGTAAAAATCAACGCCGATTATAGAAGTTAAATAATTTAATAAAATCAATTACTTATAAAATGACCAAAGAAGTCGAAAAGCTCGTCCTGCGGGCGGAAAAACTCATTGATAAACTCGAGGCGCTCATTCCGGCCGAAGCGCCGCAACCCGATTGGAACGCGTCGATCGCGTTTCGCTGGCGCGTAAAAAATAATCGCGGTTACATTCAACCGGTAAAAAATCCGCATCATATTACCTTGGCCGATTTACACGATATCGCCGAGCAAAAAAAGCGCATCGAACAAAATACCAGACAGTTTGTGCAAGCCAAGCCGGCCAACAATGTCTTGCTTACCGGTGCGCGCGGTACGGGCAAGTCGTCGCTGGTCAAGGCGGTGCTGAATAAATTCTGCAAAAAAGGGCTGCGACTGATTGAAGTGGAAAAATCCCATCTGGTCGATCTGCCCGACATCGTCGACCTGGTCAGCGCACGGCCGGAAAAATTTATCCTGTTTTGCGACGATTTATCTTTCGACGAAGGCGAATCAGGCTATAAGGCATTAAAAACGGTGCTCGATGGTTCGATTACTGCGCAGTCCGACAATATTCTGATTTACGCCACGTCGAATCGCCGTCACCTGATGCCAGAATACATGGCGGAAAACCTCGAATATAAACATATTGACGGCGAAATCCATCCGGGCGAAGGCACAGAAGAAAGAATCTCACTGTCGGAGCGCTTCGGCTTGTGGCTGTCGTTTTATCCTTTCACCCAGGATGAATATCTTGACATTGCGCGCCACTGGGCGGCGCATTTTGGCGTGAAAAAACTCGATGCAGAATTTCAGTCGGCCGCGTTATTGTGGACCATCGAGCGCGGCTCGCGCAGCGGCCGCGTTGCCTGGCAATTTGCGCGCGACTGGGCGGGGCAACAAAATTAGATGCCATTGAATGAAGTTGCCGTCGCCGTCGCGATCCTGATCAAGCCGAACGGTGAATTCCTCCTTGCGCAAAGGCCTGAAGGAAAAGTCTACGCCGGTTGGTGGGAGTTCCCCGGCGGAAAGGTCGAGCCGGGCGAGCGTGTCGTCGACGCGCTCAAAAGAGAATTGCACGAAGAACTAGGTGTTGATATTCGCCAGGGCTATCCCTGGCTCACCATCCGCCATGTCTACGAGCATGCCAATGTGCGTTTGCATGTCTACCGCGTCACAGCATGGGACGGCGAACCGCATGGCAAAGAAAATCAGGCATTTCAATGGCAATCCATTTCTGATCTAACAGTCTCACCCTTATTGCCCGCTGCCGCGCCGATGATAAAAGCATTGGCGTTGCCGGAGATCTATGCGGTTACCAATGCAACAGAGTTGGGCGAAGCGGATTTTCTTCTGCGTCTCGACCGCGCGCTCAATAGCGGAGTGAAACTGATACAAGTGCGCGAAAAAGGCTTTACCCGGGCGCGACGGGAAGATTTTTCAAAACAAGTTATGCATCGAGCGCATGCACAATCCGCAAAAGTCTTGATCAATTCGGATATAGAACTGGCGGAAACTTTGAAAGCCGACGGCGTGCACCTCTCCTCGACACAATTGATGATGTTGGCTGCGCGCCCCGATTTTTCCCTGGTTGGCGCGTCCTGCCACAATCGGAGCGAATTGCGCCATGCCGAAGCCATCGGCTGTGATTTTGTCGTGCTGGGACCAATCAAGCCGACACTGTCGCATCCGGGAGTAAAAGCGCTGGGCTGGGAGCAAGCGGCAGGGTTGATTCAGGATTATTCATTACCGGTTTATGCGATTGGCGGCATGCAGCCATCGGACCGGGAAGCAGCGTTGGTAAACGGGTTTCATGGATTGGCCATGCAGAGGGCAATATACCGATAGATCGCTGTTTATCCCAACGGGGCAAAATTCCGCACCGCAATCGATCAGATCATTAAAAGGAACTATGTATTTATTCTTCGACACCGAAACCACCGGCATCCCGAAAAATTACAAAGCACCCGCGTCCGATTCGAGCAACTGGCCGCGCATGGTGCAGCTTGCGTGGTTAATGGTTGATGAACAGGGCAAAGAGCAAAAGAGCGTTGAGCACATTATAAAACCGGATGGGTTTTCGATTCCTGCCGATGCGGCGCGGATTCACGGCATCACCGACACCATCGCGAAGCAGAAGGGCGTGGATTTGAAATGGGTGCTGGAACAAATCATGGCGGATATGCCGCGTGCAAAAATCCTGCTTGCGCACAACATGGCATTTGATGAAAAAATCCTCGGGGCGGAATTGCTGCGCATGGGCTTTGCCAACGATATTGAGGCGAAATTGCGTCGGTGCACTATGCTGGCCTCGGTAGACTTTTGCGCTATTCCCGGCAATTACGGCAATAAATGGCCGAAGCTGCAGGAGCTGCACAAAAAACTGTTTCTGCAGGAATTCGCCGGCGCGCACAGTGCCCTGGCCGATGTCAGAGCGTGTGCAAAATGTTATTTCGAGTTAAAACGTCTCGGCATCATGCAGTAGCATGTGATGTGCCTGTGGCTGCTTATTTTACTGGCCGGAATTCGAGGCGGTGCACGTCGCGTACCGGCTGATAGCCGATATTTAAATACATCTTGTTGCTGATGGGATTGTTGGTGTCGGCGAACAGGCAGGCATAGCGTTTGCCGCTGTCGAGAATCAATTGCGCCAATGCGGCATTGGCTGCCGCGCCGTAGCCTCTGCCACGGCATTCAGGCGGCGTGTAGACCACTGATACGCGTTCCGCATTCGGGGTCGGCGCAT
>JBAVXA010000160.1:0-5959 GCA_049698095.1 Burkholderiales bacterium | reverse complement strand
GGCCGAAACCGTTGAAGACGCCCGCCATCAGCGCGAAGCGCACTTCGCGCAGCGTGGTCAGCATGGCGCGCCAGCGCGATGCACCGAGACTCATCGCCGTTTCACGCACGCGCTGATCGGTCGCCTGGACCGCGGCCAACGTGAATGCCGCCAATACTGGAAACGCGATTACTGCCTGCCCCAGAATCATGGCGTCCTGGGTAAACAGCAAGTTGAATGCGCCCAATGGCCCGCTGCGCGTCAACAGCAGATACAGAATCAATCCGACGACCACCGTGGGGAACGATAGCAGGCTCTGTAACACGACGACAATAATCCGGCGGCCGAAAAAATTTGTCGTGGCAAGAAAAAACCCCAGTGCGACGGCAAACGGCGTAGCAAGCAACAAGGCGAGCAAGGACACGCGCAGCGAAATGAAGATCGTTTGCCAAAGCTCGTCATCGCCGGATAACAGAAGTGAGAATGCCTGGTGAAAACTGTCAATCAGTTCCATGGTCGGTTGCTATGAATGGTTATTTGGCCGATGGAGCATTGCCGAAACTCGGAAAGAATAACTGTTCGCCGTGCGCGCGGAAAGAGGCGATGCGCTGCTGTCCTTCCGCTGACGTAATCCAGTCGATGAATTTCTGCGCGCCATTATAATTCACGCTTGGGTATCGCTTCGGATTGACTGCCATTACGCCGTAGACATTGAATATTCGCGGATCGCCGGTCACCAATACATCGAGCGTCGCGCGCTGTTTGTAAGCGATGTAAGTGCCGCGGTCGCTTAACGTGTAGGCTTGCTTGGACGAAGCCATGTTGAGCGTTTCGCCCATACCTTGTCCGACGGAAAGGTATCCCTCGCCTTGACTTTGCAGCCCGGCCATTTGCCACAGGCGCTGTTCCATTTTATGCGTCCCTGACTGATCGCCGCGCGAAATAAACAGCGCTTTGGCCGACTGGATTTTTTTCAACGCTTCTGCCGCATCGCTCATACCGCGGATTTTTGCCGGGTCGCTGGCCGGGCCGACGATGATGAAATCGTTGTACATCACTTCACGCCTGTTGACGCCGAAACCATCCGCGACAAATTTTTCCTCGTCCGGGCGGCTATGCACCAACAGCACATCGACGTCGCCGTTTTCTCCCAACTTCAGCGCTTTGCCGGTTCCGGTGGAAATTACATGCACGCGTAAACTATTTTTTGCTTCAAATTCCGGCAAAAGGTATTTCAGCAAGCCTGAATCTTCGGTTGATGTGGTGGTGCCGAGGCGCAGGATTTCCGCCGCAGAGGCAGAGCACGGCATTGCAATTAATACTAATATAATCAATAATTTATATAGCATGCGCAGAGGCCCCTATTAAATCCAGTGCATACAATAGCACAGCCAAAGCGCCGTCCAGCGCGGAAAAGAAAAGGCGCGTGTCCGTTTCGACGTAAATCACGAATTCAGGGCGAAAAAAAACCTGCCGGCGGCAGGTTTATATTTTTCGGGTGTCAATTGTCAGACGGTTCTTCTACTCTGGCGCGTTCCCGTGGCTCGCGGCGGCGGTCGCGGTCGGCGCGCGTCTCGGTATATTCATTGAAAAAATACATGCCGAAATTGATGCGAAAGCGCGCGGTGGCGTCGTCGGCAGGTTGCTGTTTCTTCAGTTCCAGCGCCCGGCGATTGACGGTCTGCAACGCGTTCAGCCCCAGTTCCCGAGTCAATTCGTCCAGCTCCTTGACCGATGCCGGAGTGAGCATGTCGTGATACATGCAACGATCGAAATACGGCGGCGGATTGCTCATCAGGTTCTGCATGCCGGCGGCGAGATGGTCATGCATGTTCTGGCCGAAATAGAATGCTTTTTCGTCGAATCCTTTTGCCGGCACAAACGCATCCACATTCAGGCAGACATTATGTTCTTCATCGAGACGCGCGACGCCGATACGCAGCCATTCGTCGAGAACCACGCGCGAGCGGATGTCCTTGCTCACTGATTCGACCATCGATTCGAACGATTTCTCGTGATCTTTTCCCGACAGGCGCGGCAATGGGATCGGATTACCCTCTTTGTCGAGATAATCCTTATGGGTGGTCCATTTGGTCAACAGTTCTGAACCGAGCGACACGGCGGAAGGCGGCACGGCGGCGACATCGACCACATCGTGGCGGAAGCGTCGCACGTCTTTGCGATGCACGCCGGAAAGCAAACTGATGCGGCTGTCGGTCTGGTTTTTTCCCGGCAACGGAAAATCCTTCACCGCCACTTCGACATACACCGATTTAATCAGGCCGGAAAAAAACGGATACGTAATCCCGTTGGCGAGCAGCAAGCGGATTAATGGCCGCAGCAAGCGCCGCAGGGCAATGGTGAGGGAGCGCGAGGGCGACACAGCGATATGTCCACCGGAGAGGTCATTCATGATAATTCAGTCTAGCACGCGGCATATATGATGGGAAAATCTTCCACAACTAATTGTTGATGATTACATTCAGTATTTATTTGACAATGTATTGTGCGGGTCGCCATTCGGAATGCGCAAGAATCAGCGGAGTGACCGGGCAGGCGAACTGCTCAATATGTTGCCAATTTGCAACATTTCTCCCTTATTTGGTTCAGAAACCGCTGAAAATCACAATGGCCGGAAAACCGGCCATTGTGCACTGCGTGAATCAGTCGGTCTGGACTTACTTCGGAATCATATTCCAGCCGATAAGCAAAATCAGCGCGCCGAGAATCGACATGATCCAGCCGCCGGGACTCAACATGGTCTCACCTGCCTTAGGCTTGAATATCAAATTGCCGATAAATCCGCCCAGATACGAACCGACAATACCCAGAATCATGATGCCGAAAAAGCCCAGGCTTTCTTTGCCCGGATGCAGCAGCGCGGCGATGCCGCCGGTAATCACACCCACAACGCCCATCCACAAGATTTTTCCCATTAAATGTCCCTTTTTAGTTTTTGCGCTATTGTCCTCGCGACAATGCGTCCGGGAGAAATGTTAGTAGCGCTCGCATCCAAGGTCAATCCTGCAGGTTATAATGATGTGTAAATTTTAATGTTTCCCACTTTGCGGATGGCGTTCACATGAAACTGAAGAAATACGAATCGGAAATCACCCAATTCATTCGTCAATTGCATGAAAAAAATCCGCAACTGGCCGCGGAGCAGCAACAAGCGCGCGCCATCTGGTGGGAAAAAACGCCAGTGACTCCGGCCGAGCAACAAAAAATCGACGAATCGGATTTGCCCAAGCCCGCCTACGCCTATTTCGGCGACGCGGTAAAGTAATCTGACGGTCTGCCACGACGGCGCAAGCCGGTGCATACGGCAGGTTCTCCCAACCACGGCTGGCGCCGCCATATCGACACGATCGCGACGGCAAATAAATCAGCGTATTAATATAGTCAAACGAAAATCGCCGCGCAGCAAGGTCACCGCGGCAGCCGTGCGCTCGGCCGCGCGCATCGCGGTCTGCAATTCGGCGATATTTTTAACTCTCGCGCGGTTTACGTTGACAATAATGTCGCCGGGACGGAAGCCGTAAAACCAGGCTGGCGAATTCGGCTCAACGCGCACCACCAGCGCGCCCTCCACTTTGCCGAAAATCGGCATGCCGCGTTCGATGTTGGCAACCGCGGCGCCTTCGAGCTGTGGAATTGTTTTTCCCTCCACCGAAGCCAGCGTAAACGGTTGCACGACCTTGGCTTTGGTGACCAACTGCTTGCCCTCGCGCAATACCTTGAATTCCACGGTCTCGCCGATCGGCGTGAGGGCAACGCGGTTGCGTACATCCGCCGCGCCGCGTACCGCCTTGCCGTTGGCGAGCAGAATAACGTCGCGCGGCTTGATGCCAGCCTTGTCGGCGGGCGAGCCCGCTTCCACTTCCGTCACCAGCGCGCCCTCGTTGGCATTGATGCCCAGCGACGCCGCGAGATCCGGCGTCAGGTCCTGCGTGCCGATGCCGAAACGGCCGCGCTTCACCTCGCCGTAGCGCACGATCTGGTTCATCACTTCGCGCACCATATTGGCGGGTACGGCGAAACCGATGCCGACGTTTCCGCCGGCGGGCCCGATAATGGCGGTGTTGATGCCGATCAGCTCGCCGCGCAAACTCACCAGCGCACCGCCGGAATTGCCCGGATTGATCGACGCGTCGGTCTGGATGAAATCTTCGTAGCCTTCAATATTCAATCCGGTTCGACCGAGTGCGCTGATGATGCCGGAGGTGACGGTCTGCCCGAGCCCGAACGGGTTGCCGATGGCGACGACAAAATCGCCGACATTCAGCGCTTCCGAATCGCCGAAACGCAACGCCGACAAATTCTGCGGGTCGATTTTCAGCACGGCGATGTCGGTACCCGGGTCGGTGCCGACCAGTTGCGCGGCAAACTGGCGCCGGTCCTTAAGTGTGACGGTGACCTGCTGCGCGTCCTTGATGACGTGATGATTGGTGAGCACATAGCCTTTCGCCGCGTCGACGATCACGCCCGATCCGGCGCTGCGCTGCGGCTTGGTGGCCGCGTCGGGAATATCGAAAAAGCGGCGGAAGAATGGATCGCGGAACAGCGGGTTATCTTCCGCCGGGGAGCGCGACAACACCGAAATGTTGACCACGGACGGCGTGACAGTTTGGATCATCGGCGCCAGCGTCGGGAATCCGTCTTTGTTGTCCAGCGCGGGCAACGCACCGAACGAGATAGAGCTGGCGAAAAAAATCAGCGCCGCGAAAATGCGAATGACCTGGATTAAATAATTGGTTTGCATAAAAGACTGCATAATGAATTGAACAGATTTATTTTGCCACGCTGAGGCGAAAAAAACGAAATATTATAAGTCTTTGAATAATAAAAATAATTCGTTTAACGCGAATTCCGAAATAGAACTTCATGTGCGGCAGCGGTTAGCGTTATTCAAGTCGGAACCCTGCACATGACCGACCGCATTTAAGCAAGTTCCACAGCGTTAACGCGTCCAATGCAGATGGCGTAACATGGCAGCATGCCGTCACAACAACAACTCACTTCTCCGCCGCCTGTCAGTTTTTTCGAAGCCTTCAAATATTGGCTCAAACTCGGCTTTATCAGTTTCGGCGGGCCCGCCGGACAAATCGCCATCATGCATCATGACCTGGTCGATCAAAAACGCTGGATATCCGAGCGGCGATTTTTGCACGCGCTGAATTATTGCATGCTGCTGCCCGGCCCCGAGGCGCAACAGCTCGCGGTCTATATCGGTTGGCTGATGCACCGCACCTGGGGCGGCATCGTGGCGGGCACGCTGTTCGTGCTGCCGTCATTTTTTATTTTGCTGTTGTTGTCGTGGATTTATCTCGCCTTCGGGCATATCACCGCTGTCGCCGGCGTTCTTTACGGAATAAAACCGGCGGTGACCGCCGTCGTGCTGTTTGCCGCGTATCGTATCGGTTCGCGTGCGCTGAAAAATTCAGTGTTGATCGCGATTGCCAGTGCGGCGTTTGTCGCGCTATATGGTTTCAACCTGCCGTTTCCGCTGATTATTTTTCTGGCAGGGTTGTTCGGCGCCGTCTACAGCCGGTATTCGCCGCAAACTTTTCATATCGCCAGCGCGCACGCTGCGTCTGGCATCGCGCATGAACCCGCGTTAATCGACGATGACACGCCGACGCCGATGCACGGCTTATTCAGCTGGAAAAAATTCGTTCATGTGGCAATGGTCGGTACGCTAATCTGGATCATCCTCATGCTCCTGCTGATTGCCCTATTCGGCAAACAAAGCGTGCTGACGCACATGGCGTGGTTCTTTACCAAAGCGGCGCTGCTGACTTTCGGCGGTGCTTACGCCGTTTTGCCTTATGTGGTGCAGGGCGGCGTGATCGAGCATCAATGGCTGACCGCGGCGCAACTGATCGATGGGCTCGCGTTAGGCGAAACCACGCCGGGCCCGCTCATCATGGTGGTGACCTTTGTCGGCTTTGTCGGCGGCTGGACAAAGCCTGTGTTCGGG
>JBAVXA010000159.1:0-5457 GCA_049698095.1 Burkholderiales bacterium | reverse complement strand
ACTCCGCCCAGCCTTGGGTAAAAATGGGCGATAGCGTGGCCTGCTTTGCGCAAAACCCTCCCGCCGCTTAATCGACTAGTGCACCAATTGGTTATTCAATATGATTACCAACCGCCGGGTCACCCTATTCCATTCGCCCAACACCCGCTCGTCCGGCGCGCTCACATTGCTCGAAGAACTCGGCGCGGACTATCAGTTGCATATGTTGAACCAGAAAACCGGCGAGCAGCGCAAGCCGGAATATCTGGCCATCAACCCGATGGGAAAGGTGCCGGCGCTGCTGCACGACGGCGCGTTGATTACCGAACAGGTGGCGGTGTATTTATATTTGGCGGATCTTTACGCCGACAAAGGCCTCGCGCCGCAAATGGGTGATCCGCTACGCGGACCGTATTTGCGCTGGATGGTGTTTTACGGTTCGTGTTTTGAGCCGGCGGTGGTGGACAAATCCATGAAGCGCGAACCCGCTCCACCGGGAATGTGTCCCTACGGTGATTTCGACACCATGTTAAAGACCCTCACCGATCAACTCAGCAAAGGCCCGTACATTCTCGGCGAAACATTCACTGCGGCGGATGTGTTGTGGGGAACGGCGTTGAGTTGGATCACCATGTTCGGCTTGGTAGAGGCAACGCCGGTGATCAAGGCCTACACCGAACGAATCGGTTCGCGCCCCGCCGTGGCGCGCGCCAAGGCGAAAGATGCGGAACTCGCGGCGGCGCAGGAGCCGACGCGTACATAATGGCGCGAGCCAGCGCCGGAATGTGACAGGCGCAGCGTGGTCAATCTGCCGTCATGCTGGCGCCGCAATCCTTGCAGAATTTGGCATCGCTTTCATGGCCTTCGCTCAGGCATTCCTTGCAGCGACGGTAGCTCCCCGCAAAGCCTTTGCGCTGCGCGGTCATTTCGGCTGTCACGATACCCGTCGGCACGGCCAATATTCCCCAACCCAGCATCATGATAATCGACGCGACGAAGCGGCCGATATCCGTTTTCGCGGTGATATCGCCGAAGCCGACCGTCGTGATGGTGGTGACGGCCCAATAGATTGCAGTGGGAATGCTGGTGAAGCCGTTCTCGGGCCCTTCCACGATGAACATGACGGTCCCAAGCAATATCACAATCATCATGACAAACGACAGGAATACCAGAATCTTACGCCGGCTGGCATAGAGCGCGCGCCCGAGCGAGCCGTATTCCTCGACATAGGAGACCAGCTTGAAAATCCGGAACATGCGTAGCAGACGCAAAATCCGAATGTCGAGCAAAGCGTGCGCGCCGGGTAGCAGGATGGCGAGATAGGCGGGAAGCACCGATAGCAAATCGATTACGCCGAAAAAACTTGTGGCGTACTTGATCGGCCTTCTCACGCACGACAGACGCGCGACATACTCGAGCGTGAATAGAATCGTGAATGCCCATTCCAGCGCCTTGAGCAAATCGCCGTGACGCGCGGAGATATCGGCAACACTTTCAAGAATCACCACCACGACGCTGAGCACGATCGCGACGATGAGGACAATATCGAAGGTTCTGCCGGCCCTGGTATCCGATTCGAAAATGACCGAATAAAAATGTTCGCGCCATCCGCGCTCCGGTTTGCCGAAGCGCGACGCATCTGCGTGGAACGTCTGGGGAGATTTATTCATGTTATTCGTCGCGAAGTGGATGCGCGAATTTTATGCTGCGACAGGCGATACCGCCAGCGAGATTGAAATTGACAATCTTTAAAAGACTGGCGATCTAAATAACTATTTGATTATATTAATTATTCTATATTTATTCACCGACGACGTCTGCGCCCTTGGGCGCAACAAACTTGAATACCTCTCCAGCCAGTTTCGGATTCTTTTCCAGCGATGAAAATCTGATCAGCGTGGTCTGACCGAAATTGTCCTTTAATTCCATCGTGGTCAACGAATCGCCGGCAAAGCCCATGCGCACGCGCTCGAAAGTAGTGTCTTTGCTTTTCGGCACCGCGTCGAGCCATTCAACGCCATCCAGCGTACCCGCATCAGTCACTAGATAATATTTTTCCAGATCGTTATTCCCCGCGAGCAGCGCTGCCGGGCTGTCGCCGAGCGAATCGCCGAGCTTTTTCACCGTAACCTGGTTCAAGTCAGGGTCGAATATCCATAGCTTCACGCCATCGCCGACGATTTGTTGCTTATACGGTTTGACGTATTCCCAGCGGAATTTTCCGGGACGCGAAAACTGCATGGTGCCAGTCGCAGCCTGCAGTTTCTTGCCGTTCTTGTCGGTCACGCTTTGCTCGAAACCGGCGCGCATGGTTTGCGTGCCGCTGATGAAGGCTTTGAGTTTATCCAGGCTATCGGCGTGCGACGCGGAGGAAAATAATACGGTGAGTACAATCAGTTTTAGGCGCAATGGTTTCATCCTGGTTTCGGGTAAGGGGAATAGTCCCTGAGAACTTAACGTGTGGCGGGAGAAACGGTTGAGTGGAGTTTACTGAAAAAATCGCCGACTTGCAGGAACTATTCGTAGGGTTGGCAAGATAAAGTGTGCCCACCGAAGTTTCAGCGTGTGCACGCTAGCGCTTTGCACCCGCCAACTTGTGAATCAATCTTGCGAGCGTGGCGCGAGAATCTCGCGGTTGCCGTTGGACTGCATCGGCGATACCAGACCGGCGCGCTCCATGTCTTCTACCAGTCTTGCGGCGCGGTTGTAGCCGATGCGCAAATGGCGCTGCACCAAGGATATCGAAGCGCGCTTATTTTTCAGGACTATGGTGACCGCTTCGTCGTACAACGGATCGGCTTCACCGCCACCCCCGCCAAGCTCGCCATTTTCGCTGTCTGCCATGTCAGGTCCGTCGAGGATACCTTCGACGTATTGCGGCTCGCCCTGCGCTTTGAGGTGATTCACCACGCGATGCACTTCGGCGTCGGAAACAAACGCGCCGTGCACGCGAAGCGGGAAACCGGTGCCAGGTGGCAGGTACAACATATCGCCCTGCCCGAGCAAAGCTTCTGCGCCCATTTGGTCGAGAATGGTGCGCGAATCGATTTTGGATGAAACCTGGAACGCGACGCGCGTCGGAATATTGGCTTTGATCAGGCCAGTAATGACGTCGACCGACGGACGCTGCGTGGCGAGAATCAGGTGTATGCCGGACGCACGCGCTTTTTGCGCCAAACGCGCGATAAGCTCTTCCACTTTTTTGCCCACAACCATCATCATGTCGGCCAGCTCGTCGATGACGACGGTGATCAACGGCAATTCTTCCAACGGTTCCGGACTGTCCGGCGTCAGGCTGAACGGATGGGTGATCGGCTTGCCGGCCTTTTTCGCCTCGGCAAGTTTGTGATTGAAACCGGCGAGATTACGCACGCCCAATGCCGACATGATCTTATAGCGCCGTTCCATTTCTGCGACGCACCAGTTGAGCGCGGCACCCGCCTGCTTCATGTCGGTGACTACCGGTGCGAGCAAATGCGGGATGCCCTCGTAGATCGACAGCTCGAGCATTTTCGGGTCAATCAATATTAGGCGTGTTTGCGCCGGCGTGGCTTTATACAGCAGCGATAAGATCATCGCGTTTATCGCAACCGATTTGCCGGAACCGGTGGTTCCGGCAACAAGCACGTGCGGCATTTTCGCCAGATCGGCGACGATAGGCTTGCCGGCGATGTCTTTACCGAAAGCAATGGTCAATGGCGACGCAAGATCGGCATACACCTGCGAGCTTAAAATTTCAGACAGGCGGACGATCTGGCGCGTTGGGTTCGGCAACTCGAGACCCATGCACGATTTGCCCGGGATGGTTTCCACCACGCGAATGCTGATAACCGATAACGCTCTAGCTAAGTCTTTAATTAAATTGACTATTTGGCTGCCTTTGACGCCGACAGCCGGTTCGATTTCGTAGCGTGTGATGACCGGTCCGGGATAGGCGGCGAGCACTTTCACCTGCACGTTGAAATCCAGCAGCTTGCGCTCGATCAGGCGCGAGGTGAACTCCAATGTTTCGGCGCTGATGGTATCGACAGGTGCATCGGCTTCGTCGAGCAGACTCAACGGCGGCAATTTGGAATCGAGGTGGTCGAACAGCTTGCGCTGTTTTTCGTCGAATACGCGCTTGGATTTCTGTATTACCGTCATCGCCGGTTCGATTCGCACTGGCGGGCGTTCGTCGAACTGCTGTTTCGCTTCGGCAACTTTTTCTTCGCGTTCCACCATGCGCACTTCGCCGACTTTGCGGTCCTGCGAGCTACGATATTTATCAACCAGCTTCAGGAACGCGATTTCGATCAGGGTGCCGCATTTTTCCACCAATTTGAGCCACGACAATCCGCTGAACAGGCTCAGGCCAACGGCAATCATCCCCAGCAGCGCCAGCGTCCCGCCGGTGAAACCCATGAGACTGGAGAACCCCATGGCGGCGAGCGCTCCAACTACGCCGCCCGGCGCGTAAGGCAGCGGTGCAGTGATGGTATGTAGGCGCAGCGATTCGATTCCGCTGCTGGCAACCAGCAACAGCAGAAAACCGCCAAGCGACGCGTAAATAGTGCGGCGATCGATCAATTCCGTCGTCTGGATTTTTTTGAATGCGCGGTAAATGCCGAACGCTGCCAACACCAGCCACCACCAGGCGGAAACGCCGAACAGGTATAGGAGAACGTCGGCAACGTAGGCGCCGAGCACGCCGCCGGCGTTTTGCACGGTAAGCCGCGAGCCGGTGTGCGACCACGCAGGGTCCTGCGGGTGGTAGGTCACCAGTACGAGGGTGAGATAAATTCCTGCCATCGCCAGCATCAGCCAGGACGCTTCGCGCAACAGATTACTCAGCCTCGGCGGCATGGGAGCCCGCTTGTCCGTCAATGTTGGGTTAATTGTTGCCATGGATGCATCGCCCCGTGGGGCAAAACCTTACTCGAATGCTTTTAAGTATAGTCCCCTGCCGAAATCATATAGGCGCAGGATGAAAACTTCTGTTGCCTATTTGTTAAAGCGATAACGGTAACTGGTCGTTAATGATGATGTTTTTTGACTCGACCTTGATATAGCCGCTGCCTTCCAGTTCTTTCAGTATGCGATTGACCATCTCGCGCGATGCACCGACCATGTTGGCAATGTCCTGCTGCGATAATTTTTCACTCACCACCAGAACGCCTTCGCGTTTCACCGCCAGTTGCAGCAGAGTTCTTGCCACCCGGCCATAAACGTCCATCAGCGCGAGGCTGCTGATTTTTTTATCCGCTTCGCGCAGGCGCTGCGCAAGCCCCTGCATCACGTGATCTGCCATCTGCGGGCTTTTGGCCATGACGCGCTTGAAATCGCCCTTGGAAATCACGGAAAACTGCGAAGGTTCCATGGTCGCCACCGTCGCCGAACGGGGCTGGCTGTCGACTAGTGACAATTCGCCAAAAAACTCGCCCGCGCCGAGCATGGTGAGAATGATTTCGCGCCCATCGGGTCCGCTCATCATGACCTTGA
>JBAVXA010000158.1:0-4883 GCA_049698095.1 Burkholderiales bacterium | reverse complement strand
CCTCGATGGGCGCAGCATGTTCATGGCCGGGCATCAAGATCAGAAATTCGTTGCCTATCCGATTTCCGAACCGCTGCGTAAAAAGGGCCGTGCGCTGATTAACTGGATCGCAGAGCTGCGCGTTCCCGGCGAGGCACCGTCGAGAAGCGATTGGGCCAAGCAAGTCGACAAAAATATTTTTGCCGGACAATTTGCCGACTGGAAGTGGGATTGGATCGACATCCCGCAGATCATCGGCAACGCCAAAGCCATATACGAATATCCGATGGTTGACCGGAATCCGCTGCCGCAATGGACGTTCGGGCGCGTCACGCTGCTGGGCGACGCTGCACACGCGATGTACCCGATCGGTTCCAACGGCAGCGCGCAGGCGATCGTCGATGCGCGCTGCCTGGCAGATTGCCTTCTGCATATTCCGGACACGCACTATGCACTGCGCGAATACGAGGCCGACCGCCTGCCAAGGACCACCGGAATTGTCCTGCGCAACCGCATGAACGGGCCGGAGCAGGTGATGCAGATGGCTGAGGAACGCGCCCCGCACGGATTTACTGATATTGAACAAGTGATCGCGCATAATGAGCTGGAAGAAATTTCGCTGCGCTACAAGCGCCTGGCGGGATTCGACAAGCAATCTTTGCAGGCAGGAAAATGACAAAGGAAAGCAAATGAGATTTACAGCGTGGGAAAACCCGATGGGTACGGCGGGTTTCGAATTCATCGAGTACGCCGCGCCGGACCCTGTGGCGATGGGCAACTTGTTCGAACGCCTCGGCTTTGCTGCCATCGCCAGACACCGGCACAAGAACGTCACGCTTTACCGGCAAGGCGGCATCAACTTTATTATCAACGCCGAACCGGATTCGTTTGCGCAGCGTTTCGCGCGCCTGCACGGGCCATCGATCTGCGCCATCGCGTTCCGTGTGGAGAACGCCGCGAGCGCCTACGCGCGCGCGCTGGAGCTCGGCGCATGGGGCTTTGATAACCAGACCGGCCCGATGGAACTGAACATTCCCGCCATCAAGGGAATCGGCGATTCATTGATCTACCTGGTGGATCGATGGCGCGGCAAGCAAAGCATCAGAAACGGGATCGGTGATATCAGCATTTACGACGTGGATTTTGTTTCCCTGCCGAACGCGGAAATCAACCCCGCTGGTCTCGGCCTGACTTACATAGACCATTTGACCCACAACGTGCATCGCGGCCGCATGGATGAATGGGCGGATTTTTACACGCGTTATTTCAACTTCCGCGAGGTGCGTTACTTCGACATTGAAGGGCAGGTGACCGGCGTGAAATCAAAAGCCATGACGTCGCCCTGCGGGCATATCCGCATACCGATCAATGAAGAGGGGAAGGAAGCCAAGGGGCAAATTCAGGAATATCTCGACAGCTATCACGGCGAGGGCATACAGCATATCGCCCTCGGCACAAACGATATTTATCGGACCGTCGACGCGTTGCGCGCCAACGGCATCAAATTGCTCGATACGCCCGACACCTATTACGAGCTGGTCGAAAAGCGCATTCCCGGCCACGGTGAAAATCTGGCCGAACTGCAAAAAAGAAAAATCCTGATCGACGGCGCGCCGGGAGATTTGCTCCTGCAGATTTTTTCCGAGAACCAGCTCGGGCCGATTTTTTACGAGTTCATCCAGCGCAAAGGCAATGAAGGTTTTGGCGAAGGCAATTTCAAAGCACTGTTCGAATCGATCGAGTTGGATCAAATGCGGCGTGGCGTGGTGAAGAAATAAGCATTTCCTCCTGAGCCGCGCGAACAATCTGCTTTTACTAGGAGCCCGCCGCTAAGACCGGACTATCGGTCAGGAAAGCGACAAATGCCAAAATTGAATACTTTGGATAACTAACTGATTTATATATATAAAATATGATCTGGAAAAATCGCCCCACGTTGCAGCATCTGCATTCCATTCACGAAAAAACGGCCGTCGTTCAACTCGGCATTGAGTTCACCGAAGTAACCGATGACTCGATCAGCGCCCGCATGCCGGTCGACACGCGCACGTTGCAGCCGATGGGCCTGCTGCACGGAGGATCCTCGGTGTTATTGGCGGAAACGCTGGGCAGCTGTGCGGCGAACTGCTGCGTCGATAGCGCCAACTATCTTTGCGTCGGTCTCGATATCAACGCCAACCACGTTCGCGGCGTGCGCAGCGGTTGGGTACACGGCACGACGAAAGCCGTCCACATCGGCTCGACCACTCACGTATGGGAGATATTGATTCGCGACGACGCGGACAGGTTGATCTGCGTGTCCAGAATCACCATGGCCGTGATCGCGCGCAGATAAATCATTGGCAAAGGAACGTTGCCGAGATTTCTGCCAACAGGTAGAAATTTCCAGTTCGTCCCGCGCCCGCCTGGGCGAGATCGCCTATTTCACCACCAGCGCTGGCTCGTCCATCAGCGCAATCTGCTCGCGCAATTCCAGAATCCGGTCCTGCCAATATCGCTGGGTGTTGAACCATGGAAACGCCGCTGGGAATGCCGGATCGAGCCAGCGCCGCGCCAGCCAGGCGGAATAGTGGATCAGCCGGAGTGTGCGCAGTGCTTCAACCAGTTGTAGCTCACGGTCATCGAAATCGCTGAAGTCCTCGTAACCACGCAACACGTGGCCCAGCTGGATTTGCATCGAATTGCGCTCGCCGGATAGCAACATCCACAAATCCTGCATTGCTGGCCCCATGCGCGCGTCGTCGAAATCGACAAAATGCGGGCCGGGCTGTTTGCCTTCTTCCGACCACAATACATTGCCGGCATGGCAATCGCCGTGCAGGCGCAAGGTCTTTACCTCGCCTGCTAGCGTATAGCCGCGCCTGATGCCGTCCAGCGCCTGCGCCGACACGCTTTGCCATGCATCAAGCAAATCGGCCGGAATAAACTTATTAGCCAATAAATATTCGCGCGGCTCGACGCCGAAGGTATCGATGTCGATGGCCGGGCGTACGGTAAATGGTTTGACCGCACCGACGGAATGAATACGGCCGAGGTAGCGACCGATCCATTCCAGCGAATTGGCGTCGTCGAGTTCCGGCGCCCGGCCGCTCTGGCGCGGGTAGACGGCAAAGCGAAAACCGCCGAAATGATGCAAGGTATGGCGGTCAAGCGTGAGCGGCGCAACCACGGGTATTTCATTTCCAGCCAGTTCCGCCACGAATTCGTGTTCTTCCAGAATCGCGGCATCGCTCCAGCGCTCCGGCCGGTAAAACTTTGCAACGACCGGAGCGGCACCCTCAATGCCGATCTGGTAAACGCGATTTTCATAGCTGTTAAGTGCGAACAGCCTGCCATCGCCAATCAGCCCGATGCTTTGCAGGGCGTCGAGAATGCAATCAGGCGTGAGCGTTGCGTATGGCGGCGGGACCACGGAGGCGTTCATGCCGCCATTCTACTGGTCCTGATGCGCGCGGCACAGGCAAATCGCCGGGCTGCAAAAATATTCGTGGCCGCCGCCGATTTCAGTTATTGTGCTGGCAACTTACTGTGGTCAAGCCAACCCGCAATGAATAATCGTTATGACGTAGTCGTGATCGGCGCCGGCGCAGCGGGAATGATGTGTGCCGCCACGGCGGGACAACGAGGTCGCCGGGTTCTTCTCCTCGACCATTATCATTTACTCGGCGAAAAAATCCGCATCTCCGGCGGCGGGCGCTGCAATTTCACCAACATCCATTGCAAGCCGGAAAATTTTCTTTCGCAAAATCCGCACTTCGCGCGCTCGGCACTGGCGCGCTATACGCCACAGCATTTCATTACCCTGGTAGAGAAATACAGTATCGCTTATCACGAAAAAACGCTCGGCCAACTTTTCTGCAACGACAGCTCACAGCGGATTATCGACCTGCTCAAATGCGAGTGCGACAAAGGAGGCGTGGAACTGCGAATGCAGAGCTCGGTCAGCAGTGTCGAGCATACAGGAGGTGGGTTTCGCCTGATCGACGGGCGCGACGAACTCATGGCTGATTCCCTGGTCGTCGCCACCGGCGGTTTATCAGTCCCGAAAATCGGCGCCAGTCCCTTCGGCTACCGCATCGCTGAGCAATTCGGCCACCGTATCGTGCCGCCGCGTCCGGCTTTGGTGCCGTTGAGTTTGGAGCCGGAGGCGATTCAGCGTTTCAGTGATTTGTCCGGCGTATCCGTGGAAGCCGAAGTGTCGTGTAATGGCGGACGTTTCCGCGACGCCATTCTGCTCACGCATCGCGGACTATCGGGCCCGGCGATTTTACAGATCTCCTCGTACTGGCAGGGCGGCGACAGGTTAAATATCGACTTGCTGCCAGAGCGCGATGCGGAAGAATGGTTGATTTCGCAGCATCACAGCAAAACGCAGATAGACAACGCCTTGGCAGACGTTTTGCCCAAACGTTTTGCGCATGCCTGGTGCGCGCACATGGGCGACGTGAAACCGCTTAACCAATACGGCGAAAGGATGCTTCGTCAATTCGCGCAAGACCTGCAGCATTGGCAGGTCAGGCCGTCCGGCACTTTGGGTTATAACAAGGCAGAAGTGACTATCGGCGGCGTGAGTACCGATCGCATCTCGTCAAAAACGATGGAGTCGCAAACGGTATCCGGCTTGTACTTTATTGGCGAAGTGGTAGACGTAACGGGACACCTCGGCGGTTTTAATTTTCAATGGGCGTGGGCAAGCGGGTATGCGGCGGGGGGCAGGCTTTAAGCGGGTTAATTCGGCGATAATTCTCAGCTAATGGTTCTCGTTGATGCAATTGCGGTTTATGTTTTTGATTGAACGGAAAAAACCGGATGGGTATGCCATCCGGTTTCGAGATATGACATCGGTCCATCAGCGACTATTTGCAACCGACAGCGCCTGCTGAGCATATATTGCCGGTATAGGT
>JBAVXA010000157.1:0-1774 GCA_049698095.1 Burkholderiales bacterium | reverse complement strand
CATTGATTTCATCTTGTTCTCCCGTAAATGAAACTGGAAATACCATTAGAGCTGCCGGGACTATTCCCCGCAGCTCCAATGATGACAGCTTTTACAAAACCCGGTTCAGCGTGCTGCCAATCCCACTGCGCTTGCGGGAAGGCCGTTGCCGCCGGTGATCGCGCTCAACCCGCCATTCGCGCCGATTTTGAATGCATTGAGAATACCGTTTGCCGGGGTGATGACATAGAGATATTGGCTATTCCTGCTCAATGCCATGTCGGTGGGATTCGCGCCGGTCACGCCGGTAATTCCGTTATCGTTGAAAAGGGACAAGCGCCCGTTTTTAGCCGTATCGTAGCCGGAAATGTTGCCGCTGGCGGTGTTGCTGGTGTAAGCCCACTTGCCGTTTTTCGTCGTGACGACCCAGCAAGCTGCGGACTGATTGTCTTTCACCGATGGGCTGATGGTTTGCAGCTCGTTCCACTCTTCTTCAAGATTATACGAAGTCAGCGCGCTGAGACCTGCTCCGCCGCCGAATGCTTCCGACACAATCAAGTGGCCACGTTTATCGAAGGCAAAACCGAACGGTGTCATGCCGACCGAGTTACGCACAACTGGCCCGGCCGCAACGCCGTTTTCGACCGAATACAGGCTGATTTTATCGGTTGCTTTTTCCGTCACCACCAATTGGTCGCCGTCGCGGTTGAATTCGATTTGCGCCGGTGCAGTGCTTGTGGCGCTTAAAGGCCGGGTCGAGCCTGCGATGGGCTGCAGCGTGCCATTGTCGTTGATGCGGAAGCCGCTGATATTATTCACCCCGCCGCCATTCAAAACATACAGCACATCATCGTGTACGGTCAGGCTGACCGGGCGCGTGCCGCCTGATGGCGTTTTGCTCGCCAGAGTTAAACCTCCCGGCCCGGCAGAAAATACCGAGACGTCGTTACTGCCCGCATTAACGGCAAACAGCCAGCGGCCGTTTTTGCTCAACACTAACGCACCCTGCGAGCCGAGGCCGCCGCCGCTGCCGAGGCCGGTGGTAGCGACCTGACCGCCAGCCGATAAAGTCCCATCACCTGCACGATTGAACACTGCCACGGAATTTCCCGCGGCCGCATTGGTCAAGGTATAAACCACGCCGGCATCGGCTATCGCCACCGTGGCGGCAGCCGAGGTAACCAGTGCAACGGCTGAAATGGCGACAGTTCTGATTGCACGCTTTATAAAGTAGAATGTTGAAACTGAGTTGGTTTTCATGGTTAGCCCTCATGTAAAAATTTATGCGGAATGCGGGCCTGCAGGCCCGCAAATTGTAGGATGCAAGTTTGTGCCATCCAACCGATAAGACCGCTGCGCAACGCGGATGCTGACGCGCAAAATTTGTATTTATTTTTGAAAGGTTTTTTACTTGATGCCGACGTACTACCTGCAGCAATGGCATTTTTTTTCGGCGCAACGCTTGCGCCTGAGTAAACTTGCGCCATGAGAATCCGCGCCGCCGTTCTGCATCAGATGTCGCTGCCTATGCCCTACGCGCAAAGCCAGCCGATGAGAATCGAACAGGTTGACCTCGCGCCGCCGGGTGCGGGTGAAGTGCTGGTCAAAATCCGCGCCGCCGGTTTGTGTCATTCCGACCTGTCGACCATCAACGGCGACCGGCCGCGACAACTGCCGATGGTGCTCGGTCACGAGGCATCCGGCGAAGTGGTTGAACTCGGCGCGGGCGTAAACGACCTGAACATCGGCGACCATGTGGTGATGATTTTTGCCGCGACCTGCGGCCATTGCCTGC
>JBAVXA010000156.1:0-15090 GCA_049698095.1 Burkholderiales bacterium | reverse complement strand
TCGCCGCGACAACGGGAACCGGATTATTCCAGAAAACGTAGTCGCATTGCGTGCTTGAACACGCGAGGCGCAACGCCTCGCCAGCCATGCGCGATTCGAGCGGTGAAGCACATTGCGGACAGTAGCGATGGTCGGACATTTGATAAGCAGATCCTTCGTTCAGGGACAGAGGCGGGCGGAGCAAATCCTCCCTGCGCTGCTAGATTTTTGCCGAGACCCAATCCGCTACGCCCTTCAAAGCCGCGGATAAATTTTGCGGTTGCGTGCCGCCCGCCATCGCCATATCAGGGCGCCCGCCTCCCTTGCCGCCGACTTGCAGCGCGACAAAATTGACCAGTTCGCCAGCTTTTACCTTTGCCGTGAGATCGGCCGTGACGCCCGCGACCAGACTCACTTTCCCATCCTGCACTGCCGACAATACGATCGCCGCGGATTTCAGCTGGTCTTTCATGCGGTCCATGGTTTCGCGCAGGATGTTGCCGTCCGCACCGTCGAGTTGCACCGCCAATACTTTGACGCCTTTGACATCGGTAGCCTGACTTTGCAGATCGCCGCTTTGCGAAACGGCGAGTTTCGATTTGAGTTGCGCCCGTTCTTTTTCGATGGCCTTGGCGTCATCTTGCAACTGTTTGATTTTATTGAATATTTCAGAAGGCTGCGCTTTCAGCATATACGCGATTTGCAAGAGCTGATTGTGTTCGTCTTCCACCAACGCCAGTGCGCTCTCGCCCGTAGTTGCTTCCACGCGACGCACGCCGGCCGCAACGCCGCCTTCGCCGATAATCCGAAACAAGCCAATGTCGCCGGTGCGCGACACATGCGTACCGCCGCACAGTTCGCGCGACGAGCCGATGTCGAGCACGCGCACTTCGTCGCCGTATTTTTCGCCGAACAGCATTACCGCGCCGGTTTTTTGTGCCTGATCAATCGGCATCACGCGCGCGTGCGTCGCGGCATTGGCAAGAATTTCCGCGTTGACAATCTGCTCGACGCGCATGATCTGCTCGTCGGTCATCGGGGCGTTGTGGGCAAAATCGAAACGGGTTTTGTCAGCATCGACGAGCGAGCCCTTTTGCTGCACATGGCTGCCGAGCACTTCGCGCAATGCCTTGTGCATCAGATGCGTGGCCGAGTGGTTGCGCATGGTGCGCGCCCGCGTCGCGCGGTCTACTTTGGCGCTGACGCTATCGCCAATTTTAAGCGAACCGCTTCTCATGCTGCCGTGGTGGCCGAATACTTCCGCCTGGATTTTTTGCGTGTCGGTTACTTCAAACTGCGCGCCGGATTTTTCCAGCGTGCCGCTGTCGCCGACCTGTCCTCCGGACTCGGCGTAGAATGGCGTGTTGTCGAGGACGACGACACCACTCTGCCCCGCCTTTATTTCGTTCACCGCTGCGCCTTCAACGTACAGCCCGGTAATCAATGCGCTTTCAAGAACTAGCTTGTCGTAACCGTGAAAAGCAGTTTTCGCACCGTTGTAATTCAACGCGGCAGAGGATTTGAATTTGCCCGCCGCGCGCGATGCGTCCTGCTGCCGTTTCATCTCCGTGTCGAATCCTGCTTCATCGACTTCCACGCCGCGCTCGCGGCACACGTCGGCAGTCAGATCCAGCGGAAAGCCGTAGGTGTCATGTAATTTGAACGCGGTTTCGCCATCCAGCGTGCGCTTGCCGCCGTGCAAATCGGCATCGAGAATTTCCATGCCCTTTTCCAGCGTTTCGAAGAACCGTTCTTCTTCAATGCGCAAGGTTTCAGTCACCTGCTTTTGCTGATTGGCCAGCTCGGGATAAGCCCTTCCCATCGCCGTTGCCAGATCTTTCACCAACTTGTGGAAAAACGGTTGCTTCTGCCCGAGCTTGTAGCCGTGACGGATCGCGCGGCGCGCGATACGGCGCAACACATAGCCGCGGCCTTCGTTGTCCGGAATGACGCCATCGACGATCATGAAAGAACACGCACGAATATGATCGGAGATCACCTTGAGCGAATTATGCTGCACGTCTTTGGTCCCGGTTTCGCGTGCGGCAGCTTTGATTAAGTCCTGAAATAAATCGATTTCATAATTCGAATGTACATGCTGCAGTACCGCCGCGAGGCGTTCGAGCCCCATGCCGGTATCGACGCTGGGCTTGGGCAGTTTATGCATCACGCCCGCTTCGTCGCGGTTGAATTGCATGAATACCAGGTTCCAGATTTCGATGTAGCGGTCGCCGTCGCCATCTGGCGAACCGGGCGGACCGCCGGCGACTTCGGCGCCGTGGTCGTAAAAAATTTCGCTGCATGGTCCGCACGGACCCGTGTCGGCCATTTGCCAGAAGTTATCGCTGGCATAGCGCGCGCCTTTGTTGTCGCCGATGCGCACGATGCGCTCCGGCGGAATGCCGATTTCTTTCTCCCAGATGTTGAAAGCTTCATCGTCTTCGGCATAAACCGTCACCCAGAGTTTTTCCTTGGGCAACTTATAAACGGTCGTCAGCAATTCCCACGCATAGTGAATCGCTTCGCGCTTGAAGTAATCGCCGAAGCTGAAGTTGCCGAGCATTTCAAAAAATGTGTGATGACGCGCGGTGTAGCCGACATTTTCTAAATCATTATGTTTCCCGCCGGCGCGCACGCAACGCTGCGAGCTGGTGGCGCGCACGTAGGAGCGTTTGTCCTGGCCGGTGAACACATCTTTGAATTGCACCATGCCGGAGTTGGTGAACATCAGCGTCGGGTCGTTTCCCGGCACCAGTGGGCTGGAAGGAACAATGGTGTGGCCTTTGCTGGCGAAATAGTCGAGGAATTTCTGGCGAATTTCAGCGGATTTCATTTTTTTTGCAATTCAATATTTCGAGAAAACGGTTCTGAACGCGAAGACATCAGCAGCGGCTATTTGGTTTCCAGTTTGGTCAGGACGTTCGCCATCAAGCCGCTCATTACCTGCCGGATCGTATCTTCGCGATAGCGGGCCGGCGCGGTAAGAGAATTTCTCGCGTCAAACGCCACGCCATCGACTTTGCCGCGGATCACGGCCTCGACGCGCGAATCGACATTTTGCATGGCCCCCATCAGCAGCGGAAAGCCCAGCCCGATGGAGACCGCGCTGCGCCCGCCGGAACCAAATATTCCGCCGACGCTGCCGCTGACGCCCCCGCCACCATTGCTCGCCTGCGTCGCTTTAGTGAGATACGTCTCGGCAATTTCGTATTTATCGATGACGATGGTTTTGCCGACCAGCTTTTCGCCGAGCTTGTCCTGCAACACGTTGCGCAACAAGGCCATCGGCTGCGGAGCGAGATTCGCGTCGCCTAAAATAATTGTCGGTCCGTCGAGGCTGCGGCTGTCCTCGCTACGACGTAGCCGTTCGCCTTGCGCGCGTTCGTCGATCAAGCGAAAGGTCGGCGTTTTATCTGCCGGGCCGATCAACGTGACGATTTCTTCCGGCGCGCGCGTCGGCGCGCTTTGACAGGCAGCCAGCACCAGCACGATGCCCGATATAATAAACTTTATATAATTCATATGGTTACCTCACTCACTCGTCCTCGTCCACCTTACCGGAAATCAACTTGAAAATCACATTGGAACTGAAGCCGCGGCTTTGCATAAAGCGCATTTGCTTCGCGCGTTCGTTGGCGCTGGTGGGTAGTTGACCGAATTTTTTTTGCCACACTGCGCGCGCAGTCGCGAGCTCGGTGAGTTTGAAATCGGCGACGGCATGTTCGATTGCCGCTTGCGAGACGCCCTTCTCGCGCAACTCGTGCTGAATGCGCCGGCTGCCGAATTTCCGCTGCCGCGCATGCACTACCTGATCGACGAAGCGCGCTTCCGACAGCATGTTACGTTTCGTCAGGTCATCCAGCACGGCTTCCACTTCGGATTCATCATCGGTGAGCGCACGCAATTTGTGTTGCAGCTCGGCGCGGGAGTACTCGCGCCGCGCCAGATAACCCAGCGCTTTCGCGCGCAGGTCAGGTTTTTGCGGGTCCTTGTCCACCGTTTAACCCGCAAGTACCGTTAGGCCTTGGCCTTGCGTTTTGGCTTTGCCGATTCTTCGCCTTCCACTTCTTCGTCGCGCGCCCCTGGTGCCTTGGCCGTGCCGCCCATCAAGGCGACGCCGCTTTCAGCGCGAATTTTCTGCTCAATTTCGTGCGCGATAGCGGGATTTTCTTTCAGGTAAATTCTGGAGTTGTCTTTGCCCTGGCCGATTTTTTCGCCCTTGTACGCATACCAGGCGCCGGATTTTTCGATCAGCTTGTGCAATACGCCCAGCTCGATTATTTCACCTTCGCGTGAAATACCTTCCCCGTACAGAATGTCGAAGTGCGCTTCGCGGAAAGGCGGCGCGACTTTATTTTTGACAACTTTAACGCGGGTTTCGTTGCCGATGACTTCTTCACCGCTTTTGATCGCGCCGGTACGACGAATGTCGAGACGCACCGACGCGTAAAATTTGAGCGCGTTACCACCGGTGGTGGTTTCCGGGTTGCCGAACATGACACCGATTTTCATGCGTATCTGGTTGATGAAAATTACCAGTGTATTACTGCGCTTGATATTCGCCGTGAGTTTGCGCAACGCCTGCGACATGAGCCGGGCTTGCAGACCCATATGCGAATCGCCCATTTCGCCTTCGATTTCGGCCTTTGGCGTCAACGCCGCAACCGAGTCCACCACCACGACATCGACCGAACCCGAACGCACCAGCATGTCGGCGATTTCCAGTGCTTGTTCACCGGTATCCGGCTGGGAAATCAACAAATCGGAAATGTTCACCCCGAGTTTTTGTGCGTACTGCGGATCGAGCGCGTGCTCGGCGTCGATAAATGCCGCCGTGCCGCCGAGTTTCTGCATTTCGGCAATGACTTGCAAAGTGAGGGTGGTTTTGCCGGAAGACTCCGGACCGTAAATTTCCACGACGCGACCGCGCGGCAACCCGCCGACACCGAGCGCGATATCGAGGCCGAGCGAACCGGTCGAAACGACTTCAATGTCCTTGATCACTTCGCCCGCGCCGAGACGCATGACGGAGCCTTTGCCAAACTGTTTTTCTATCTGCGACAGCGCGGCTTCCAGCGCTTTGCTCTTGTTCTCATCCATTGCCAAGCCTCCAGTAAAATCCCTGCGTGAGTAATGCGTTGATTATCGCACAACGTTGGGCACCGGGCTAGGCAGGCGCTGCGAGCTGGAAACACGACAATAATTTTTTATTCAATATATTCAATACGTTATATAATATTTTGAACGCCACGCAAGGCAGCTTGAATAGTCAAACTGCGCACTTCGTTGCGTGCGCCGTCGAAGTGAAATGTTTTTGCCAAGGGCGCTGAATCGCGGGACATCCAGGCGATACAAATGGTGCCGACCGGCTTCTGCGGCGAGCCGCCGTCGGGGCCGGCGACGCCGCTGACGGCGACCGCAATATTGGCGCGGCTGTGTTCGATCGCGCCGCGCACCATTTCACGCACGGTTTCTTCGCTGACTGCGCCGAATTGCAGAATCGTCTGAGGCGAGACCCCGAGCATTTCCTGCTTGGCGTGATTGCTGTAGGTGATAAACCCGCGGTCGAACCAATGGGAACTGCCGGCAATGCGGGTAATTGCTTCGCCGATGCCGCCGCCGGTGCACGATTCTGCGGTGGCCAACAACCAGCCGTGCTCTTTGAGCTTCGCGCCCACTTCCGCCGCGAGCTGATCGAGGTTGTCGTTTGATTTCATCATCCGTCAGCCTCCGCTCAGTGCCGCGACCAGAATAATTTCATCGTTCGGTGTTAGCGCCACGTCAAGTCGCAGCACCTGGTGGCGGTTCACGAATATCTTTATGTGTTGACGGATATTATCCTGTTCGTCAATCATGCGAAAGCGGATGCCGGGATATTGCGCATCCATGTCCCACAACAATTCTGCCACCGTTGCGCCGGTTGCGTTGATGAAACGATTTTCGTTGGTATAACTGTGCAGCGGCGATGGGATTACGACCTTCATTTTTTTGTCGCCACGGCTTCCACTGAATAAATGTGTGGCAGATGACGCGCGATGCAGGTCCACCGCCTGCCTTCGTCGCGGCTTGCCCAAACCTCGCCGCTGGTGGTGCCGAAATATAGGCCGACAGGCTGATGGGAGTCGACACACATGGCCTGACGTTTCACGGTCCACCATGCGTTTTTTTCCGGAAATCCAGTTGCCTGCCGCTGCCATGATTTACCGGCGTTCACGCTGCGATAAACAGCCGGCTTCCCTCCAATCGGCATGCGCGGCCACACCGAGCCGCCGTCCATCGGAAACACCCATATTTTGCCGGACTCACGCGGATGCAGCGCAATTGGAAAACCGATGTCACCGATTTTCTTCGGCATGGCTCTGCCTATGCGCTTCCACTCCGCGTCCGGCCGTTCCATGCGGTAAATGCCGCAATGATTTTGTTGATAAAGCACATCCGGGTTGGCAGACATACGCATGCAGTGAACGTCCTGGCCATATTCCGGGTCGGGCTGCGGGATGAAATCTGCCTCGAGTCCGCGGTTCAGCGGACGCCACAACATACCGCGATCCGGACTTTCAAACACACCGCCGCTGGACATGCCCATGTATAGATGCCGCGCGTCGCGCGGGTCGACAATTATCGAATGCAGCGTCGCTCCATCGGGAGGTGCGTCCTGCGCCGCGTCGCCTACCCACTTCGCGCGATGCGGGTTTAAGTTGAACCCGTCAACACTGTGCCAGCTATCGCCATGGTCGTCGGAACGAAACAGTCCCTGCGGCGAAGTACCGGCATACCAGACGCCGGGTTCGCTGGCATTCGACGGCGTCAGCCAGAATACATGACTTACCACCATGCCTTTACCGCCATCGGTCGCAGGGGGAAATGCCGGCGGTTTCGACGCTTCGTTCCATTTTTTTCCGCCATCGACGGAGCGCATGACCGTAGGCCCAAGGTGTCCGGCGCGTACGGCCATCAACCAATGGTTTCGCTCGCGCGGATCCGCGATCATGTGATTCACGATATTGCCCAGCTGATGTGGGGCGGAGAGTTTCCATAGTTTACGCGCCACGTCGCTTTTCAGGGTAAACCCGCCTTTGCGCGTGCCTACCAGCAACGTGATCGAACCTGAAGAAGCAGTGACTGGATTACGGGTCATTTTTCTCTCCTCGACGCGTCATGCCATAAACCCATTTTAGTCAGACCGGGGTGATATTGCGAGACCTTGTGTCGGCTGAAGGCGCACCTTCTATCCATTTGTTTATATTGATATCTTAATTCTCGATAATTTACCGGATTTGACAACTGACCAACGGTCAATTAAAGTTCGCCCAACTGACTGCCGGTCATTTTTGCTCATGTCTACCCTCCAGCGCGCCACCCAGGCCGATCAAAAGGCCCTTCGCTACCACGCCATCCTTGATGCCGCGGAACGCCTGTGGCTCGCCCATCCCGAGCGCATGGCCAGCGTGGCGGAGGTCGCAGAACATGCAGGCGTTGCCAAAGGCACTGTGTATTTATATTTTCCCAGCAAGGAAGAGCTGCTGCTTGCCCTCCACTCGCGCCACGTGGAAATGTTTTTTCAGGCGCTGATGGCAATGTTGGCACGAACAAGAACAGTCAGCATCGACGACATCATTTCGGTCGTGAAAACCCACATGGTTGCGCCGCCGGCATTTTTGCCGCTGGCCAGCCGCTGCTTTGCCCTGATGGAAAAATGTATTCCTGCCGAAACGGCCGCGACCTTCCACCAGGGCATCGCGCAGTGGTTGCAGCGTGCTGGCGGAGAGCTACCACGTCATTTCAAACAGCTAAATACCGAGCAGGCGGTCTCGTTGCTGATGCAGAGTTACGGCCTGATCGTCGGCTTGTGGCAACTGCTCAATCCCACGCTGGAACCATCAGAACATCTGTCCGCTGCCGAAAAGCGAATTTTGCGGCCGGACTACGCGCAGGAACTGTCCAATGCGCTGCTCGACCTTTGGGCAGGACGCCTGCAGTCGCTTGAAAAGGCCGCACGGCAGAAAACCAGCATCCATTCCAATCCGAAATCCGGGGCAAAAGCAAAATGAAGAAGTTTTCAGTTTACCTGTCTTATCCTCTGGCGCTTTCTACATGCGCCTTGAGCTTGATGGCTGCGGGCTGCGCAAAAGAAGTCGTGGTGTCAGAGCCGGTGCGGCCGGTGCTGACGCAAAAAATTTCCATGGCCCAGTCCGTCGGGCAGGATGTTTACGCGGGCGAGGTGCGCGCCCGGCATGAAGCAGATCTCGGTTTTCGCATTGCCGGCAAAATCATTTCGCGTCCGGCCGAACTTGGCACAGCGGTCAAAAAAGGTGCCCTCCTCGCCAGCCTCGATCCGCAGGACGTGCGCCTCGGCGCCGAGGCCGCGCGATCGCAGGTCGCGGTGGCGCAGACCGAATTCGAATTTGCCAAGGCCGAGCTGGATCGCAACAAGGAATTGCTGGAAAAGAATTTCATCAGCAAGGCTGTCTATGACGCAAAACTTAATAGTTTCAACAGCGCCCAGGCAAAGCTGGCCACTGCGCGCTCGCAAGCGGCAGTGAGTGCCAACCAGAGCGCTTACGCATCGCTCAAAGCCGATTTTGACGGCACTATCACGGCGGTAAATGCCGAGGTCGGCCAGGTGGTCGCTGCCGGCCAGCCGGTAATGAAACTGGCAAAGCTGGATGAAAAAGAAGTCGTCATCAACATTCCGGAAAATCGTCTGGCGGACGTGAAAAAAGTCGAAAACATCGCGGTACGTTTGTGGTCCGCGCCGGACAAGATCTACCGCGGTAAAGTTCGCGAAGTCGCCCCCGGCGCTGACGCGACAACCAGGACCTATACCGCGAAGATAAGCATACTCGATGCCGCAGATGTAAAGCTCGGTATGACCGCGAACGTGATCCTGCAACAAAACGGCACGGCAAACGTGGCCTTGATCCCGCTCACTGCACTTTACCAGGGAGACAATCGGCCGGCGGTCTGGGTGGTCGACAGCAAAAGCAGCCTGGTCAATCTGCGCCCGATTGTCACGGGCCCATACCGTGAAGATGGCGTGGTGGTGCTGTCCGGGTTGGCGGACGGCGAACTAATCGTCATCGCAGGTGTGCATAAGCTCTCGCCGGGCCAGGCAGTCCGCCTGCCTGCTGAAGTGAAAGAAGCCGGCAAATCATGAAATCTTTCAATATGTCCGAATGGGCATTGGCCCATCGTCCGTTTGTCTTGTTTGTCATGCTCATGCTCGGGGTGATTGGCATCTTTTCTTACGGGCAACTGGGCCAGTCGGAGGACCCGCCGTTCACGTTCAAAGTGATGGTCGTACGCACGTTGTGGAGCGGTGCCAGTGCGCAGGAAGTCGAACTGCAAATTACGCAAAAACTGGAAAGAAAATTACAGGAAGCGCCATACGTGGATGTACTGCGCAGCTACTCCAAACCGGGCGAATCGCAGATTATTATCCTGCTGAAGGACGCCACCCCGGCCAGCGAAGTGCCGAACACCTGGTACCAGGTACGCAAAAAAGTCGCTGACATACGACATACCCTGCCGAGCGGGATAAACGGCCCGTTTTTTAACGACGAATTCGGCGACACGCTGGGCAACCTGTTTACCTTGACAGGCGAAGGATACAGCTATGCACAGTTGAAATCCTACGCGGATACGGTGCGGCTCGATTTGTTGCGCGTGCCGGACGTCGCCAAGGTTGACATCATCGGTGATCAGGATGAAAAAATATTCGTCGAGCTATCCAATACCAAGCTTGCCACTTTAGGCCTCGATCCGACCCTGATTTTCTCGACTCTGCAAACACAGAATGCCATGACTGCTGCAGGCAGCTTCGAGACACGCAGCGACCGGATATTCCTGCGCGTCAGCGGCGATTTCGAAACGACAGAGAATGTCCGCAACATCATTATCCGCGCGGGCAATCGCAGCTTCCGCCTCGGCGATATTGCCAATGTCCACCGCGGCTACGCCGATCCGCCGCAGCCAAAAGTCCGTTTTATGGGAAAAGAAGCGGTCGAACTCGGCGTGGCGATGACCCAAGGCGGCGACATCATTCAGCTCGGCAGAAATCTCGACGCAGAAACCAAACGCATCCAATCCACCTTGCCGGTCGGCCTCGATTTGCAGTTGATTTCCAGCCAACCTCGGGCAGTCACGCGGTCTATCAACGAGTTTGTGCAAACCCTTGCCGAAGCGGTGATCATCGTTCTGATCGTGAGCTTTTTCAGCCTTGGGATTCGTACCGGCGTCGTTGTCGCCTTGTCGATTCCACTCGTGTTGGCGGCAACATTTTTTTTCATGAACGTTTTCAACATCGGACTGCACAAAATATCGCTCGGTGCGCTGGTGCTGGCTTTGGGCCTGCTGGTCGACGATGCGATTATCGCCGTGGAGATGATGGCGATCAAAATGGAGCAAGGTTACGACCGGGTAAAAGCGGCAAGTTTTGCCTATACCAGCACCGCTTTTCCGATGCTCACCGGCACACTGATTACCGCTGCCGGCTTTTTGCCGATCGCCACGGCAAAGTCAGCCACCGGCGAATACACGCGCGCGATCTTCCAGGTCACCGTAATTGCGCTGCTGATATCCTGGTTCGCGGCGGTGATTTTCATTCCTTATTTGGGCTTCAAGCTGTTACCCGACTTCAAAAATAAAAACATCGCGCGGGCGAAATTATTTGAACGTATGGCGAATATTTTGCGCACTCTCGGCTTGACGGGTTTTGCCGACAACCTGTCGCATCGCGGCGCTGTCCTGGCTGCAGAGCCGCCATCCCACGATGAGCACGCGGTATATCACACGCCTTTTTATACGCGTTTCCGTAAAGTTGTCGAATGGTGCGTTGATTATCGCAAAACCGTTCTGATTTTAACGGCTGGCATTTTTGCAGCCTCCATTTTCGGCTTCGGCCTGGTACAACAGCAATTCTTCCCCGATTCCACTCGGCCTGAACTGTTGGTGGATTTGCGCCTGCCGGAGGGCTCATCCTTTGCCGCCACGGAAAACGAAGCCAGGAAGCTGGAGAAAATCATCGCAGGCGACCAGAATATCGAAAACTATGTGAGCTACATCGGCACCGGCAGCCCGCGTTTTTACTTGCCCTTGGACCAGCAACTGCCGAACACCAATTTTGCGCAGTTCGTCATTCTTGCCAAAGGCACCGCGCAGCGTGAAGTTTTGCGCGATAAGCTGATCAAATTATTTGAAACCGATTTTCCGCATTTGCGCGGCAACATCAACCGCCTTGAAAACGGGCCGCCGGTTGGCTTTCCGGTGCAGTTCCGCGTCACCGGTCCGGAAATTCCGATCGTGCAGAAATTTGCCGCCGAAGTCGCGCAGGTGATGCGCGGGAACCCGCATCTCACCAATGTGCAACTCGATTGGAATGAACAATCCAAGTCGATCAGCATCGAAATCGACCAGGAAAAAGCGCGCATCCTTGGCGTGAGTTCGCAGGATCTGTCGTTTTTGCTCAACAATTCGCTCAATGGCTTCAACGTCACGAGTCTGCGCGAGCGCGACAAACTGATCGAGGTACTGGTGCGCGGCGCACCGGAGGAACGAATATATTTATCGCAAATCGAAAATCTGTCCGTGCCGACCAAGGCTGGCAAGAGCGTGCCGCTGGCGCAATTTGCCAAAGTGACCTTCGGTTTCGAGCGCGGCATCGTGTGGCGGCGCAATTTATACCCCAGCGTCACGGCGCGCGGCAGCATTTACGGTACAAAGCAGGCGCCCGTGGTGACGGCGCAAATCGAGCCGCTGCTGGACCCGATTCGTGCAAAATTACCCGAAGGCTACAAGCTTGAAACTGGCGGCGCAGTAGAAGAAAGCGCCAAAGGCGGCAAGTCGATTGTCGCGGGCATACCGCTGTTCGTCGCCGTTGTGCTGACCGTTTTGATGATGCAGTTGCACAGCTTCAGCCGAATGTTCATGGTGCTGCTTACCGCGCCGTTGGGTATTATTGGGGTGACCCTGGCATTGCTAATCGGCAACAAGCCGTTCGGCTTTGTCGCCATGCTCGGCACCATTGCCCTGTCCGGGATGATCATGCGCAATTCGGTGATTCTGGTGGATCAGATCGACCACGATATAGCCATCGGCCACCCGCCCTGGGACGCCATTATCGACGCGACGGTGCGACGTTTTCGTCCTATCGTATTGACCGCCGCGGCGGCGATCCTCGCCATGATTCCGTTGTCGCGCAGCGCATTTTTCGGCCCGATGGCAACCGCGATTATGGGTGGCCTGTTTGTCGCCACGCTATTAACCTTGCTGTTCTTGCCGGCGCTATATGCTGCCTGGTTCAGGGTAAAACGGCCGCATTCTTGAAAAAAGCATCAGCGGGCGACAACTTGCGGCGTATTTTCTTTACGCCTCAGCATGTCGGCCGCCAACTGGTAGTGGGAAACGGCTTGCTCAATGATTTTTTTCGCGCGCGCATCGTCAAGCCGAATGGCTTTGCCGGTCGTCGCATCGACGACGCGAACGCGTCTTTTGGGTGACAGCTCTGCCACCATGCCATCTTGCATATAGCCGACGGTCAAGTAGTTGGCCATAAACGCGCGCTGGTGGTTTTTTCCGTGCGCCAGAATGTCGTGGCCGAAAAATTGCGACTGGTAACTGAAATTCAGCAACGCCAGCAATGTCGGCGCCAGATCGATCTGCGAGGCCATCACATCGACCTCGCCGGGCTGCACCAGACCCGGCGCATAGATAATGAAGGGAATAAGGTAGTTTTCCGGCGGCAGATCCGTGCGCCCGCGGCCGTTCGAAGTATGGTCGGCGATGAGGACGAAAATCGTCTGTCCGAACCAGGGTTTCGCCGACGCTTCTTTGATGAATTCGCCGATGGCCCAGTCGGAATATTTCACCGCCCCTTCGCGACTTGTGCCGGAAGGGATATCGATTCGGCCGTCGGGATAAGTGAACGGCCGGTGATTAGACGTTGTCATGACGTGGGCAAATACGCGCTTGCCAGTGGCAACTCTTGCGTCGATTTCGCGGATGGTCTGGCGGAACATATCCTCATCGGACACGCCCCAGATCGTTTCATGGCTGATGTTCTCGGGCGCGACAGCGCTGCGGTCGATTACCGTATATCCATTGCCGCCAAAAAAATCCCCCATATTGTCGAAGTAACTGTAGCCGCCGTAAATATAAAGCGGGTCATAGCCCTGCTGCTTGAAAACGCCGCCCAGCGTCTGAAAGCCTTTATTCTGCTTGCGCATCGGCACGGCGTGACCGGGAGTAGGCGGGATTGATAATGTAAGCGCTTCCAGCCCGCGCACGGTACGTAGCCCGGTTGCATACATTCTGGTGAACTTCAGCCCTTCCCTGGCGAAACGATCGAGGTTCGGCGTCAACCCCGGCTTACCACCGAAAGACTCGACAAAATCCGATCCCAGGCTCTCCATGGATACCATCACGACGTTAAACGGCTTCATCGCTCCGGCGCCGTTTATCTGGCGTTCGATTGGAGATGCCCCCTGAGTAAACCGGTCGGACGGGTCACTGTTCTCACTCAGCGCCGCTCGAACAACCTTCTCAGCCTGCTGCGCAGGCAGGACCTTGTAAAATGCCTGAAAGTCGAGGTCATTATTGCGGAAAGCGCGCATGAATTCGTAGTAGCCGTTCCCCGCGAGTTCGCGTGCCGATGGGGTAGATAACAGTTCGCGCGGCGAATCGCCGATGGCGAAGAACGACAGCATAGGAAGCGTCAACAGTCCGCCGGTTAGCTTGAGCCGGTGAAAAAAATGCCGCCCATCCGCATTAGTAGCCTGCCAATAAGGCTTACGCACAAGAAAAAATAATGCGACTGAAATCAAGCCGATCAGCAGCAACATCCATTCAACCGAGTAAGACTGACGGATGTTACCAATCACCTCACGCGTATAAATGAGGTAATCGACCGCAATGAAATTGAAGCGCGATGAAAATTCGTTCCAGAAAACACCTTCCGACAGCGCGACAAACAGGATGCCGATCATTCCGCCGATCAACATCGCGCTCGACGAAATACCGTGGCCGCGACGACCCCAGGGCGTGTTCGGCCAAACCAGCGCCAGCAGGGAAAACGGTACCAGCACATAGGCCAATGCAGCGATGTCATATAACAGACCGACCGTCAGAATGGAAATCAATTTCCATGGCAACGCGTTTGACCAGTCTGCGTCAAATACCAGCAAACCGATCCGGACCAGGGAATTCGCCAGCAAAAATAATCCCGCAACCCAGAACAGCGCGCGGTAGCGCGGCAAAAACCAGTCGGGCAGACTTCGGTCGAACCTGTATTTAAAATTCTGGCTATTTTTCAACCTGAGTAACCCTATTCGGCCGAGGCACTACGAAGTCGGGAATTATCCCACAATACCTACGGGCGTTTGCGCGGCAGGCGGTAAGAATGCACGCCCAACCTGAAAAGCCTTTTCTTCAGCGATCTCGACGTCTCGCAGGTTTTCACTAATTAATTGATTTTATTATATTTTTTATGTTCATACAATTTGCAATTGGTTCGAATAACGATTCCGCGATTGCCACAGCAAACAGTTTGAGCTATATGTTAAAGGCCTGCTAACCCTCCGCGAAAGCGTCCGATGCCTGACATGATTCCTTCCGATAATCTGTACCGCGAGATTATCGACCACTCGGCCGAAGGCATCGTCGTCTATGACAAGGCACTGCGCTGTGTAATGTGGAATAAACGCATGGAAGAAATCACCGGAATCGCGTCGAGCGAAGTAGTCGGACGTGATTCACTGCAGGCTTTCCCATTTTTGCATGGCCGCGAGGACACGATCCGCAAATTCATGCACGACGTACTTGGTGGGAAAATTGCCACCGTACCGGACGAGGAGATCGTCATCCCGCAGACGGGCACTCGCTTCTGGGTTGCCGGTATTGTGGCGCCACATCGCGATACCGCGGGCAATATTATTGGCATGGTCGCGTTCTATCGCGACATCACCGCGCGCAAATTGGCCGACGATGCTCTACGCGAAAGCGAAGCGCGCTACCGCCGCATGCTGGAGACGGCGTACGAGGCAGTATGGACTGCCGACACAAATAACGTTGTCACCTATGCCAGCCCGCGCATGGCAGAAATGCTGGAACGCTCGC
>JBAVXA010000155.1:0-2681 GCA_049698095.1 Burkholderiales bacterium | reverse complement strand
GCGCGCGCGGTATGACGTCGTTGGCATACGCCTGCCCTTCATTCTTCTGCCGCTCCAGGTCCTGACCGGCTTTTACGGCGTCGTCAAACGCTGCCTGCACCTGCTCCGGCGGCTGAATGCTTTGCATGTTTACCCGGTCAATCCTGATGCCACTTTCGTACCGATCGAGAATCTGCTGCATCAGAAGGCGCGTGCTATTGGCGATATCATCGCGCCCGGTCTGCAGGACAAAGTCCATTTTGCTTTTGCCGACTACCTGGCGAATCGCCGTTTCCGCTGCTTGGCGCACCGAGTCGTCTGGTAATGTCTTGTTTTTAAATAGAAAATCTTCCGGACTTTTTACCAGGAATTGCACCGAAAACTGCACATCGACGATATTTTCGTCATCAGTCAACATCAACGATTCCTGAGGCTGTTTTTGTTTCAAGCCGCGATAGCCGATCGTCACAGTGCGGTTTTGCGACACGTCCACCACTTCAACCGACTCGATCGGATACGGCCAGTGCCAACGCGGCCCCGGGGTAGTGGTTGATCCGCGGTATTTGCCGAAGGTCAGTTCCACACCGCGGCGACCCTCCTGCACAATATAAAATCCACTTGCCAGCCACACGCCGAGCACGATTAAGGCAATCATGCCCGCGCCGCCGCCTAGTTGTTTCATGTTCGGCGTATTCGTGCCTGAGCCGCCGGCAGACCCGCCGCCGCGTTTGCCGCCGAATAATCCTCTGAGCTTCTCGTTGAACTTGCGCCAGATCTCGTCCAGATCCGGCGGGCCATCATTGTTCTTTTTTCCCCACTGGGGATCATTAAGCGCCATGTTGTTATCCGATAATTCGTTGAATAAAGCCCTGTTAGTCTGCCAAATACGCCAGTGGTTCGGAAGCGGGTTCTGCACCCGATACCGGGCCGGCGAAATCCGCTTTCGCTTCCGCCCAACTCAATAAGGCTTTGGGAATCAGATCCATTCCCATGCCGTTAAGTGCGCTGACGCGAACGGCGATAATTCTACCATATTCGTCACATTCGACCCCAGACTGCCATTCGGGATGAGTATCGATTTTGTTGTAAATCAGGATTTGCGGTATGTGCCCCCCGCCGACTTGCGCCAAAACGGAATTTACTTCATCAATCTGCTGGTCGCGTTGCGGGTTGCCCGCATCTACTACATGCAGCAGCAAATCTGCGCTGGCTGTTTCTTCTAGCGTGGCACGAAACGCAGCAACCAGCGTGTGCGGCAAATGGCGGATAAATCCGACCGTATCCGATATAACGGCGGAATGTTGCGGACCAAGATAGAGCTTGCGCGTAGTGGTGTCGAGCGTTGCGAACAACTGATCTGCCACATAGGTCTTTGATCTGGTGAGCCGATTGAAAAGCGTCGATTTACCTGCGTTGGTATACCCGACCAGCGAGATGTTCATCAGACCGCCGTTGCGGCGCCCGCGCTGCTGCGTAATTCGCTGGCGCCGGACTTTTTTCAGGCGTTCCTGCAGAAACTTGATGCGCGTTCCGATCAGGCGACGGTCGGTCTCCAACTGCGTTTCGCCCGGGCCGCGCAGGCCGATACCGCCTTTTTGCCGCTCCAGGTGAGTCCATCCGCGTACAAGGCGCGTGCTCAGGTGCTGCAGCTGCGCCAGCTCGACTTGTAATTTCCCTTCATGGCTACGCGCGCGCTGCGCGAAAATATCGAGAATCAGGTTTGTCCGGTCAAGCACGCGCACCTTGAGATCGCGCTCGAGGTTGCGCTGCTGGATTGGGGAAATATTGTGATTGAAAATGACCAGATTGGCCCCGAGGGCTTCGATCGCCTCGCCCACTTCGATTAGTTTGCCACTGCCGATAAACGTAGAAGGATCCGGTTTTGCCCGGCTCCCGACGAGCACGCCAAGCACTTCGACGCCCGCGCTTTCCGACAGCAGTTTCAGTTCATCAAGACTATCTGCGTGATCCGGCGTGCCAAAATCGAGGCCCACCAGTACAGCCTTGTCGCCGCTTCCCGGACGATCAAACATGAGCAATATTTGCCGGAAAACCGGCGGGAGCAGGCGAGAATGCGATCAGATTACCGATGATGGGCATTCGCCTTGTTGACGACTCCTGGGCGGACAGGATTTGAGCAGTTGCATCAATCTGCCGGCGGATCGAAAGGAACGCTCACTGGACGCGCGGGAACCACGGTGGAAATGGCGTGCTTATAAACCATTTGGGTTACGGTATTTTTTAGCAACACCACGTATTGGTCGAACGATTCGACCTGGCCTTGAAGCTTGATTCCATTGACTAAATAGATGGAAACCGGAATGTGCTCTTTACGCAACACATTCAAGAATGGGTCTTGTAACAATTGCCCTTTGGTACTCATATATTATTCTCCAATTATATGCCGCCGTTGGCGGCGGGGTTGTTATTGCATATTAGAAACTATTTCGCGATAAGCAAGCAAATCGCAAATACTTTCCAAGTACATGGGATTGTAATTAACCCATAAAGTTTAACCGGCGACAAATAAAATTTTGTGCCAAATCGATAACCGGCTGTTGCAGTTCAATATCCGCCAAACATCTTTCGGCCACGGCGGCGCTTTCGGCGCGCGGTGTTTTCTTCTTTTTTTGTCAGCGGCGGGGGTTTTCGTCCCGCAAACGGATTCGCACCCTGGTTGAACTGCACGCGTAAAGGCGTGC
>JBAVXA010000154.1:0-1993 GCA_049698095.1 Burkholderiales bacterium | reverse complement strand
ACGCCGGTATCCGACCATTCCAAAGTCTGCTCCGGCGGCGACGCGAACATCATGAACAGGCGCGCAGTATCCGCGCCGAATTGGTCGATGATGGCTTGCGGGTCGATACCGTTATTTTTCGACTTCGACATAGTGCCTATGCCGCCGGATTCGACCGGCTGTCCGTCGGACTTCAATACTGCGCCAATGCGCTGGCCGCGTTCGTCGGTTTTGATTTCAATATCGGCCGGGTTGAAATAGGCGATTCGGCCGGCCGCCGGCTTGCGGAAGAATATTTCGTTCAACACCATGCCTTGGGTGAGCAAATTGGCGAACGGCTCCTGCACATTCACCAAACCCAAATCGCCCATGGCGCGGGTAAAAAAACGCGAGTAGAGCAAATGCAGAATGGCGTGCTCGATGCCGCCAATATATTGGTCGGCGGGCATCCAGTATTTCGCCCGCGCATCGACCATTGCACCGTGATTGTCGGCGCTGGCGTAACGCAGGAAATACCAGGAAGAATCGACAAACGTATCCATGGTGTCGGTTTCGCGCCGCGCTGGCTTATGGCATTTCGGGCACGAACAATTCAGGAACGCCGCGTGTTTATTCAAGGGATTGCCGCTGCCGTCCGGCACAAGATCCTCCGGCAACTTAACCGGCAACTGGTCGTCCGGCACGGCAACATCGCCGCAGGATTCACAATGGACAATCGGGATTGGCGTGCCCCAATAGCGCTGACGCGAAATACCCCAGTCACGCAGGCGGTACACGGTGCGCTTTTCGCCCAAGCCCTTTGCTTTCAGGTCGGCCGCAACGGCATCGGTCGCCGTGGCAAAATCAAGATTGTTGTGCTTGCCGGAATTGATCACCGTGCCATATTCCGCGTAAGCGGCGTTCCACGGCGCGGGCGTCGCGTCGCCTGCCGACGTACGAATCACGGGTTTGATCGGTAACTGATATTTAGTCGCGAATTCGAAATCGCGCTCGTCATGCGCGGGCACCGCCATCACCGCGCCTTCGCCATAACCCATGAGCACGTAATTTGCCACCCATAAGGGAAGCCGCTCCCCGGACAAGGGATGCGCCACCGTCAAGCCGGTTGCCATGCCCTTTTTCTCCTGCGTGGCGACATCCGCTTCCTGCGTGCTGAGATGCTTGCATTCCTCGATAAACGCCTGCAGCGACGGATTATTTTTTGCGGCTTTGGTGGCGAGCGGATGTTCCGCCGCCACCGCGACGTAAGTCGCGCCCATTAAAGTATCGGCGCGCGTGGTGAACACTTTCATTACGCCGCCATCGTAAGGGAAACCGACTTCGACGCCGATGCTTTTGCCGATCCAATTCGCCTGCATGGTTTTCACGCGCTCGGGCCAGCCAGGCAAAGTATCGAGCGCCGCGAGCAAATCGTCTGCGTATTTAGTGATCGCCATGTAATAGCCGGGAATTTCGCGTTTCTCGACCAGCGCGCCGGTGCGCCAACCGCGACCGTCGATGACTTGCTCGTTGGCGAGCACGGTTTGATCGACAGGGTCCCAGTTCACTATCTGGGTTTTTTTATAAACGATGCCTTTTTCCAGCAGGCGCAGAAACAGCCACTGGTTCCAGCGATAATAATCCGGGTTGCAGGTCGTCACTTCGCGCGACCAGTCAAGTGCGAAGCCGAGCGACTTCAATTGTTTTTTCATATACGCGATGTTGTCGCGTGTCCACCTGGCCGGCGGCACATTGTTTTGCATCGCGGCGTTTTCCGCTGGCAAACCGAACGCATCCCAGCCCATCGGTTGTAACACGTTAAAACCCTTCATCGCGTGATGGCGGCTCAGCACGTCGCCGATGGTGTAATTGCGCACATGACCCATGTGCAACTTGCCCGACGGATAAGGAAACATCGACAGGCAATAGTATTTCTGTCTTGAACTGTCTTCCGTCGCCTTGAATGCGTCGGTCGCATCCCATTCAGCCTGAAGGGATTTTTCTATTTCGGCGGGTCGGTAATGCTCTTGCATCG
>JBAVXA010000153.1:0-1567 GCA_049698095.1 Burkholderiales bacterium | reverse complement strand
AAAACCCATTCCCGCGTATTCCATCAAAAACGAAATCGCGGTGCCGTGCGCGCCGCAACCGAAGCAGTGATAAAACTGTTTGGTCTGACTCACTGTAAACGAGGGCGATTTTTCGTTATGAAACGGACAGCAAGCCTTGAGGTTCGAACCGGCTTTCTTCAGCGGCACGTAGCGTTCGACCACATCGACAATATCGACGCGGTCGAGCAGAGATTGAATGAAATCTTGGGGAATCATGGTCGGTAACCGTCAGTTTACCGTTGACTCGGCAGATTGTAGAAAGTATTCCGGCAGCGTTATAACTATTTGATTATTGTTGATTTTTTAGCCTAATTTGGCCTTTATCAAAACCGATACTTTTGCCATGTCGGCGCGGCCGGCGAGCAGCGGCTTCAACGCCGCCATCACTTTGCCCATGTCCTTCATTCCAACAGCTCCAGACGATTTGATAGCCGCATCGATCGCCGTCGCCACTTCGGCTTCGCTCATCGCCTGCGGCATGTAGGCCTCGAGAATGCCGACTTCAAATTTTTCCTTGTCGGCCAAGTCCTGCCGCTTCGCTGCTTCGAACTGCGAAATGGAATCGCGCCGCTGTTTGAGCATTTTTTCGATAATGGAAATCACGTCGGCGTCAGCCAGCGTCACGCGCTCGTCGACTTCTTTTTGCTTTAACGCAGCAAGCAGCAGGCGAATCGCGTTGAGACGCTCGGTTTCTTTCGCGCGCATGGCGGATTTCATGTCTTCGGTGATCTGGTCGCGCAAGTTCATCGTTTGCTCCGGCTAAAAATGCAAACGCCGAATTGAGCCGCGCAAAAACGCATTTCAATTCGGCGGGAATCCCGCGCCCGCAGGCGCGTGATCGAAATGCCTAGTAAAGTTTCGGCGGCAACATCTGGCTGCGCAAACGCTTGTAACGGCGTTTCACGGCGGCGGCCATTTTGCGCTTGCGCTCGGCGGTGGGCTTTTCGTAAAACTCACGCGCGCGAAGTTCGGTCAGCAGACCGGTTTTTTCTACAGCGCGCTTGAAGCGGCGCAGGGCAACGTCGAACGGCTCATTTTCTTTGACACGTACACTCGGCATGCTGACTCCGTAAAGGTTTGGGTGTGGCGAAGCTGGTAAACTGCGCATTATATCAGCCCCACCGGAATATGTAAAAGCGGCGATTTCGGCCGATTTGCACACTATATATATGCTTGTACTCGGCATTGAATCCTCCTGCGACGAGACCGGCCTTGCGCTCTATGACAGCGAAAACGGCTTGCTCGCGCACGCGCTGCACTCGCAAGTCGCCATGCATGCCGAATACGGCGGTGTCGTACCCGAGCTCGCGTCGCGCGACCACATTCGGCGGGTGTTGCCGCTGACCCGTCAGATACTTGCCAAAGCAAATAAAAAACTAAATGAAATCAATGTGATAGCATATACCCAAGGACCGGGGCTGTCCGGTGCCTTGCTGGTAGGTGCCGGTGTGGCGAACGGATTGGCGCTTTCGCTCGGGATCCCTGCCATTGGCATTCATCATCTCGAAGGCCATTTACTGTCGCCATTGCTCGCGACGCCTGCGCC
>JBAVXA010000152.1:0-37296 GCA_049698095.1 Burkholderiales bacterium | reverse complement strand
AATTTCGCGACTGCTTCAGCTAAAGTTTCAATGAGGTTGAAATGTTTCGCCAGCACGGCTTCGCAGATGCGCGACACAACCACGCTATAATCAACGGTGTCGCGGATCTTGTCGCTGGAAAAAGCTTTTGCGCCGGGCATAGCGAATTCAATATCAAGTTGAATGGTCTGTGGCGCCGCGAGTTCCCATTCATATACACCCAGCCGGGCAGGCGTTCTGAGTTCGGAAATAAAAATATGATCCATGTCGCCCGCCGGTGATTGGTCTAGAATAATAATAACGATTCTAACAGGATGTAATAAGGGGGAAATAAAATGATAAGCGTGATGTTCGTATTGCTTTCCTACCTCATCGGCTCGGTGTCGTTCGCCGTAGTGGTGAGCAGATTGATGCGCCTGCCCGACCCGCGCACGTACGGATCGAATAATCCCGGCGCGACCAATGTGCTGCGCAGCGGGAATAAAAAAGCGGCGATATTGACGTTATTAGGCGACGCCGCCAAGGGTTGGGCTGCGGTCATGCTGGCAAAATATTTCGCGCCGCAATTCGGCCTTGGCGAGCCGGTTATCGCAGCCGTTGCGCTAGCCGCGTTGGTCGGCCACATGTACCCGGTATTTCATGCGTTCAAGGGCGGCAAGGGCGTGGCGACGGCGATTGGCATTGTGTTCGCCGTGCAAACCGGGCTTGCGTTCGGCGTACTGCTGATTTGGCTGCCGGTGTTCTATTTCAGTCGGATGGTATCGCTCGCATCAGTCTGCGCGGCGGCGGTAGCGCCGCTGCTCGGGGTAAATTATTTCGGCTTCGGCTGGATGGCGCTGGCGTTGTCCATCATGGCCCTGCTGATCATTTACCGCCACCGCGAAAATATTGCCAAGCTGCTGGCCGGCACGGAATCGCGCTTCGGCTCGGCGAAAGACGCGCAGAACAATCAGGGCCGATAAGGCAACGGATAGCTTGCGACGCCTGCATTGCCGTCCTTATCAATCGCCCGCACGCCGAAAATATAGTTATCCTTCGAACGGCCTTTGACGGTGTGGCGGGTGACATTGCCGACACTTTGCCGGCCCTGCCAGAACGGTGCCGTGGTGTCACGCCACAAAATTTCATACCCCGCCAGATCGGGTTCGACATTGGCTTGCCAGCGCAACGTCGTGTCGTTTTCCAGCTTGATGGTTTCGATTTCCACTCTGGCCGGCATGGCTGGACCGAGTGCCAATGCGGCCAGCGCGGCAGCGTTAATGCGCGCCACGTTGGCGGTGTAGTCAAAATCGACGAACTCCGGCAGATCGCCGAACTGGACGTTATTTTCCACGCGAGCATTCTGATGTTGATGACGATAGTCTTCGTTGATTTCACTGAACCGCACGGCGGGAAATCCGCGCTCGAGAAATGGCATATGATCGCCGCCGCGCAAATACCGGTCGCGCCGGTAGACTAACGCCACCTTCATTCCCGCCACATAGCTTTCTGCACTTTCCTTGATGAACCTTGCCAGCTGGCGCGTTGGCGAATCGTTTTCGCCGCCTGTGGCGATACGCTTGCGCAGGTCATCGGCCATTTCGGACGCCGCCGGCACGCCCTCGGCAAATACGCGCACTTGCGACTTGTCGATCCGGCCATCGTCGGCACGCGAACTGCCGATAATGTCGTTGGTGAACATGCCGGCGATATTGCGTTTGTCCTTGTGCGCCTTGTCGGCCCAATGCGTTGCACCGAGCAGCCCTTGCTCCTCGCCCGCGACCGCCATGAATACCAGGGTCGCGTCGAACTCATGTTTTGCCATGACACAGGCGATCTCCATGACCGCGGCAGTTCCCGATGCATCGTCGTTGGCACCGGGCGCATCGCATTTTTCGTCCATCACGTCGCCGCACATGGAATCGTAATGTCCGCTGACAACGTAAACACGTTCTTTCGACTCGGCCTGTCGGCCGGGCAGGGTCGCCACGACGTTGACGATTTTCAGTGGCTGCCTGATACGCGCCATGGGTTGCTGGACGAACTCGTCGAACTCCACTTGCAGACGCCCGTCATTTGCCGCGCTGCAAGCATCGAGCTGCTGCTTGATCCAGCGCCGCGCCGCGCCGATGCCGCGCGTATCGCTTTCGGTTTCCGATGCGGTGTGGCGCGTTCCGAAACTTACCAGCTTGCGTATGCTGCGTTCAATATTATCGGCAGAAATCTCGCGCACGATTTGCTGAATGCGCGGTTGCGCGGGTGAGAGCGGCGCAGCGGCGTCAGCCCACGCGTGGCATCCGGCGCCGCACAAGAATAAAACCAGACAGATCAGCTTATACATAACTAATTGAGTTATTGTAATTTTTTAAGAGAAACTTGTGCATGCATTCAATCGTCGAGTAAAACTGAAAATTAGACGATTTCCGGCGCGAGCTTCTGACTACCGACATTCGCGAAGCCGACGCACCACACAGGATTTGGTAAGTGTACGTATTTTATTTTATTCAATTATTATCCCGATGCATTTCGCCATCCATTCCTCTTTTTATCGGCCGCGCACTATCGGCACACCACTCGCTCCAGGAACCGGCATAGAGTTTCGAACCGTGCAAAGCCGCCAATTCCATGGCAAATAAATTAAGGCAAGACGTGACGCCCGATCCGCATTGATGGACGACTTGCTGCGGTGAATTATTTCCGAGCAGGATTAGAAATTCTTTTTTCAACACGTCCGCGTTTTTGAAACTTCCGTCGGCGTTCAGATTACCCTTGAAAAAACGATTCACGGCGCCAGGTATATGTCCGGCCAGCGGGTCCAGTGTTTCATTCTGTCCGGCGAAACGGTCCGGCGCGCGCGCGTCGATCAAACACATATCCGGCTGATGCAAATGCTGCGACACGTAATCGACGGTGACATGTTGCAAACCCTTCGCAGGCAGAAATATTTTCGCCCTCGGCTGCGGAATATGCGCGTCCACGGCGCGCATTTCCGCCTGCCATTTAGTGATTCCGCCGTCGAGCAAGGCAACATTTTCATGTCCCAGCCAGCGCAGCAGCCACCACAAGCGCGCAGCGAACATGCCACCCTGATCATCATAGGCAACCACCGTCGCATTACTGTCAATGCCAAGAGCGCCGAGTCTGTCGGCCAGCGTTTTCGCGCCGGGTAGCGGATGGCGGCCATTGCGGCCGGTCTTTGCGCCGGACAGATCGCGGTCAAGGTGGAGAAAATGTGCACCGGGAATATGCGCAGACCGATAAGCGCGCTCGCCCGCGTCGGCGTCAACCAGGTTGTGCCGGCAATCGACAACGACCCACGCAGGGTCGGATAAATGTTGCGCCAGTTGGTCGGTTGAGATCAACGCCGCGGGCATTCAGGCGATCACCCAGTCGCTGGCCTGTTGCACATCGTCAAATACCAGAATTTCGGCGTCGACCAGCAACCTTGTAATCCAGGCGCTCCAGATTGTCCACTGGTTTGACGTTACCACGGCAACTTTTTCAAAATCGGTTTTGTGCTGGCGGCTGAATTTCATTTCTTCCCAGGCGACATCGATGGTATAGCCGGTCATTGCGCTCAGGTCGAGCAGCAGGTTTACCCGGCCCTGAAACTTGATGGCATATTCGACCGCCTGTTCGAATTGCTTGAAGTCCGTCAGGGTGAATTCTCCCAACACGCTGATGGTGACTAATTTGTCGGTATTCGTAACGCTGATCATTATTCACCTCGGAAGAAATGCTGATTATTGTTATCGCTAAATGCGGAATTTTTCGTTTCCTGCTTCACGACGGCGATTGCACGCCAGCAGATTACTCTCATCATAGGCGAGAAAAACCGAATCGGCAAAGTGATTCAACTTGCAGGCGCAGCACGGGTGGCGATGACGCCGGCAAGGATGATAATGCCGATTCCGATCCAGCTCATAATTGGCAGCGCTTCGTCGAAAATGCCCAAGGCAATAATGCTTGAAAAAACAATCGTGCTGTATGCGAAACTGCCGACCACCATGGTCTTGCCGGTGCGGTATGCCCGCGTCAGCGCGAGCTGAGCGACGCTGGCCGCCACGCCGATGCCGACCAGGATCGCGCCGCTGCGCAGGTTTATCGCATGGATGTCGGTGAACGCCATCCACAGGGCCGAGCCGGCGGTAGTCAATAATGAAAAATAAAACACCACGCGTCCATCGGGTTCATTCAGCTTGCCCATGGCTTTTACGTTGACAAAGGCAACCCCGGCCAGAAATCCGGAACCCAGGCCGAGCAGTCCGGCAAACCATTGCGATTGATTGATCGTCGGATGCAGCAGCAGGACGACCCCGGCGAAACCCATGATCAGCGATACCACCAGTGGCGTGTGCGGTTTTTCCTTGAACACAAATGTCATCAGCAGGCCGAGAAACATCGGCGATGTGTAATTGAGCGTCACCGCCGTCGCCAGAGGCAAATGCGTGATGGCATAAAAATACAGCGCCAGCGCGACGCCGCCGCTGAGGCTGCGATACATATGCAATTTGAAATACGCTGTGGCGAACGTTTGACGCCGCGACAGCATGATGGTCGCAATCACCAGCAAGCCGATGGCGGATCGATAGAACACCAGTTCGGCGCTGGAAAAATAAGCGCTGCCGGCTTTGACAAACGCGCCCATGCAGGCAAAAAAAATGCCGGCAACCAGCATCCACGCGGAACGCAATGGCCAGGTTGCGGGCCGCCAGGTTATTTTGTTTTGTTCCGTTTCGCTCGGCATGAAAGATTCTGGCAAAAAAAACGCCCACAAACGTGAGCGTATCATGGATTATTATCTATTTGATTATATTCATTATTTTATTGATAATTCGCGCCGCAGAAATTCATGGAAATGGACCATGCCGTCTTCCATCGGCGATTGGTAAGGGCCGGCGTCGTTCTCGCCGCGCTTCCATAACGCACGCCGGCCTTCGCTCATACGTACGCAGATCTCTTCGTCTTCTGCCGCAGTCTCGTGGTACGCCTGCTGCTGCGCCTCGACGAATTCGCGTTCGAACAATACGATGTCTTCAGGATAATAAAATTCAATCACGTTGGTGCAGGCATCCGGGCCGTTCGGTAACAGCGTGCTGACAATCAACACCTCCGGGTACCACTCGATCATGATGTTCGGATAATACACCAGCCAGATCGCACCCTGCCTGGGTGGTTTCCCGCCGCTTCGCTCCAGTACGGCGTCGTGCCATTTTTTGTAAGCGGCGCTGCCGGGTTTCTGCAGCGCGCGCTTCACGCCGACTGTCTGCACGCTGTACCAGTCGCCGTATTCCCAGGTTAAATCCTGGCAGTCGACGAAGCCGCGCAGGCCGGGATGAAACGCTTCGACGTGATAATCCTCCAGATACACTTCGATGAAGGTCTTCCAATTAAACGCATGCTGGTGGGTAGCGACGCGGTCGAGTTTATAGCCGGAGAAATCCAGCTCCTGCGCGACACCGAGGCGCGCGAAGTCCTTTGCCACGTCGCGCTTGCCACCGAACAGCATGCCGTGCCAGTTTTGCAGCGGCATGCTGCCGAGGTCGAGACACGGGTTACCGGGGAAGTGGGGGGCGCCGAGAAGTCTCCCGTCAAGATTATAGGTCCATCGATGCAACGGGCAGACGATGTTCTGCGTAGTGCCGCTGCCTTTGAGCATAATCGCCTGGCGATGGCGGCATACATTGGAAAGCAGGGAAATGCCCTGCTGGTTATGCACCAGGGCTTTGGCATCATCCATCCATTCAAGCGAATAGAAATCGCCGGGGTTGGGAACCATCAATTCATGGCCGATATAAGCCGGGCTTTTTTCAAACAAATGCTTTTGTTCCAGCGCGAGCACTGCGGGGTCGAAATACCAACTGACAGGCAATTGGGGTGTGGTTTGAAGCAATGCGTCAGCATTTGCCAGATTGGACATGATCCGTGGTTCCTCCCTATTCGGTAAATAAAACAGTTTACGAAACAGGCAGCTTGCAACAATTGCGATGCAAAGCGCCTAACATTAAAACGAGCGGGACATATTGGCCTAAATCCACCCAGTGTGCAACTTTGAATTTGACAACTTTTGCAGCGCGCATTCCATCGCTTTTGCATTGACCGATATGGTCCGCTTGAGGTATATTTTTTCTTTTCGGTTGAAGCACTTATGGCAAAAAATGACACGACGAAATCAGGCCCGCAGAGCGATGCGCTGAGCTACGAATCGGCACTGGCGGAATTGGAGTCGATCGTCGCGCGCATGGAGGCCGGCCAACTACCGCTGGAGGACTCGCTCGCGGCGTACCAGCGCGGCGCCGAGTTACTCAAATTTTGCCAATCGAAGCTGGCCGACGCTCAACAGAAAATCCGCCTGCTCGATGCTGACGTGCTAAAGCCATTCACGCCGGCGAATGAATAACCACGACCATGTAGGCTGGACGCGCAATGTGCAGGCGCGCATGGAAGCGCGCATGGCCGAAATATTGCCACAGCCCAATCTGGTGCCGGAGCGATTGCATCAGGCAATGCGCTATGCCGTGCTGGGCGGCGGCAAACGCGTACGTCCACTGCTCTCGCACGCCGCGGGCGAATTAACCGGCGCGGACAAATCCCGGTTGGAAATCGTCTCGGCTTCGGTCGAAATGATTCACGCCTACTCGCTGGTACACGACGATATGCCGTGCATGGACGACGATGTTTTACGGCGCGGAAAGCCGACGGTACACATTGAATACGATGATGCCACCGCGTTGCTGGTCGGCGACGCCCTGCAGGCGCTGGCATTCCAGATTGTCGCGGAAAACCGCCTGTGCGACAGCGAAGCGCAGCAACTGAACATGATTACCCTGCTCGGCCAAGCGTGCGGCTCGCGCGGCATGGCGGGCGGACAAGCCATTGACTTGGCCAGCGTCGGTAAAAATCTGAGTCTGCCCGAGCTCGAATTCATGCATATCCACAAAACCGGGGCATTGATTCGCGCGGCAGTATTGATGGGCGCAGCCTGCGGCAGGGAGTTGGACGAAAAACAGCTGGCAGCGCTGGATCGCTATGCCAAATGCGTTGGCCTGGCGTTCCAGGTGGTCGATGATGTGCTTGACGCGGAAGCCAGTACCGCTACACTGGGAAAAACGGCGGGCAAGGACGCCAAGGACGGCAAGCCCACTTATGTCAGCATCATGGGCGCGGCGCAGGCAAAAGCACTGGCCGACGAACTCCACGGCGAGGCGCTGCAGGCTTTGGAAAATTACGATGCTCAGGCTGACAGGCTGCGCTTTCTCGCAGACTATATTGTAAAAAGGCAACACTGAAAAATGTCGGATTATCCCTTACTCGATTTGATCAACAATCCGCATGACGTGCGTACGCTCGAGCGCAAACAATTAGCGCAGCTGTCGCGCGAATTGCGCAATTTCATAATCGAATCAGTTGCCGCGACGGGTGGGCATTTTTCATCCAACCTCGGCACAGTGGAACTCACGGTCGCGCTGCACTATGTATTCAATACGCCACATGACCGGCTGGTATGGGATGTGGGGCACCAGACCTACGCGCACAAAATTCTCACCGGGCGTCGCGCCGGCATGGCGAAATTGCGCCAGCGCGGCGGCATCGCAGGATTTCCGCGCCGCGAGGAAAGTGAATACGATACATTTGGTGTCGCCCATTCATCGACGTCGATTTCTGCCGCACTGGGAATGGCGGTGGCCGCGCAACGCGAAGGCAAAGGACGCAAAGCCGTGGCAATTATCGGCGACGGCGCAATGAGCGCGGGCATGGCGTTCGAGGCGCTTAACAACGCCGGCGCGATGGACGCGAATCTGCTGGTGATTCTTAACGATAACGACATGTCGATTTCGCCGCCGGTCGGCGCGTTGAATAATTATCTCGCCAAGTTGATGTCGGGCCAGTTTTACAATTCGATCAGGCATGGCAGCGAACGCTTACTGCGCGCCACTCCGCAGATACACGAGTTCGCCAAGCGCGCGGAAGAGCACGTCAAAGGAATGGTGACGCCGGGAACCCTGTTTGAGGAATTCGGCTTCAATTACATCGGGCCGATCGACGGCCACGATGTCGATTTGATGGTGACCACCCTCAACAATATCAAGAAACTGGAAGGCCCGCAGTTCCTGCACGTCGTGACGCGCAAGGGCAAAGGATACGCCCCTGCCGAGGCCGATCCGATCCTGTATCACGGACCGGGCAAATTCGATCCAAAGGTGGGGATTGTCGCCAAGCCAGCCGGCAAGCCGACTTACTCGCAGATATTCGGCGACTGGTTGTGCGACATGGCGAAGCTCGATGAACGTGTGGTCGGCATTACACCGGCAATGCGCGAAGGCTCAGGCATGGTGCGTTTCTCGGAAGAATTCCCCGACCGGTATTTCGACGTCGGCATCGCCGAACAACATTCCGTCACCTTCGCCGCCGGGCTGGCGTGCGAAGGACTGAAACCGGTCGTCGCGATTTACTCGACGTTTTTGCAGCGCGCTTATGATCAGCTGATTCACGACGTGGTATTGCAGAATCTTCCGGTGGTGTTTGCGATCGATCGCGCCGGTCTGGTCGGCGCGGACGGCCCGACCCACGCCGGCAGTTTCGATATTTCGTTTTTACGTTGCCTGCCCAACACGGTGGTCATGACGCCGTCGGATGAAAATGAAACACGGCAAATGCTGTTTACGGCGGTGCAACTTGATGGGCCGAGCGCGGTGCGCTACCCACGTGGCAGCGGGCCGGGCGCCGTACTTGAACCGACGATGCGGGCACTTCCCCTTGGTAAGGGCGAAATGCGCCGCGACGGAAAAAAAATCGCCATACTTGCTTTCGGCACGTTGCTCCAGGCCGCGCTTGACGCCGCTGACGAAATTAATGCCACGGTCGCCAATATGCGTTTTGTCAAACCGCTGGACGAAGATCTGGTCGTACGCCTTGCCAAATCGCACGATCTGATTGTGACCATTGAGGACAACACCATCGTCGGCGGCGCGGGCAGCGCCGTGCTCGAATGCCTGGAAGCGCATGACGTCAAAACAAGCGTTCTGTTGCTGGGCTTGCCGGACAAATTCATCGACCACGGCGATCCGGTTGCCATGAATGCCGAATGCGGGCTCGACAAAGCGGGCATTGTGACAGCCATTGCGAAAAAACTCGGGGCGCCGCTGTCTCTCAGCAATACCTCCTCAGCATCAGGCAAGATAGCCGGTTGAAATTATAACTATATGATTTAATTCAATATTTTATTAGCCAATAACCTAGTAGTTTATTCAACTATTCGGCTAGGGCTATAATGTGCTGAGCATTCAACTGGACTCGCCATGAATCAACGTGACAAGCATCTTCCCATCGCCGACGTCCAAGGTTCGGCCGATACCCGCGAACTGGATATCAACCGGGTCGGCATCAAATCGCTGCGCCATCCGGTGAGGGTGAAAGACAAGGCCGGCGGGGTGCAGCACACAATCGCAGTATTCAATATGTATGTGCATTTACCGCATCACTTCAAAGGCACCCACATGTCGCGCTTTGTCGAAATCCTCAATCAGCATGAGCGCGAAATTTCGGTCGAGTCATTCGAGAGTATTTTGCGCGACATGGTAAAGCGTCTCGACGCCGAAGCGGGCCACATCGAAATGACGTTTCCGTTCTTCGTCAACAAGACCGCGCCGGTATCCGGTGTCAAATCCCTGCTCGACTATGAGGTCACGCTGACCGGCGAAATCAGGCGCAGCGGAGAGTATCGCTTCGACATGAAGGTCGTGGTACCGGTCACCAGCTTATGTCCGTGCTCGAAAAAAATCTCCGATCGCGGTGCGCATAACCAGCGCTCGCACGTGACCATCAGCGCGCGCACCAACACGTTCATGTGGATTGAGGACTTGCTGCAGATCGCTGAGTCGCAGGCGTCGAGCGAATTATATGGTCTGCTCAAGCGCCCTGATGAGAAATTCGTCACCGAACGCGCATACGACAACCCGAAATTCGTCGAAGACCTCGTGCGCGACGTCGCGGCGCAGCTCAATAATGATCCGCGCATTGATGCCTACATTGTTGAATCAGAGAATTTTGAGTCGATCCATAACCATTCAGCGTATGCGTTGATCGAGAAGGACAAGACAATCAGGCCGCGCTGAAGGGCGCGCTATGAATGGGTAAATCCTATCGTTTTAAAATGCGGTGTTTTTTGGTTTCCCGCAGTCACAGTGCGTTTTATTAACTCTCCAAAAACAGCGAATCTAGTTGTTTACGATCCGGTTCGTTGTTTTTGCGATCAATAGCGTTTGGTCAAGGTCATCTTGCCGCTATCCTGTTTCATATCGAGGCGATTCAGAAAGCTCATTCCCAGCAGAGTGATCGGCAGCCCTGCGCCTTCGATGACGGAAACATCGACTTGATGCAGGGTGATATCACCGACGCTGACTTTATCCGCCTTTATCACATACATCGTCGTTACGCCATTTGCGGTTGAGGCCCTGCCGCGCACCCCGTTTTTGTAATCGAGTCCAAGCCGTTTCGCCTCTTCGCTGCTCAACGCGACGCTGGTGGCGCCGGTATCGACAACGAAGCGTGTCGTGGCGCCGTTAATCGAACCGGTGGTGAAATATTGCCCTTGCGAATTGGCGCTGAGAACGAGCGTACCCGCGCCGCTGGTGGTTTGCCTGGCGTTGCCACTCGATACAGACTGCCCAAGCGGAACATTGTGGCGCTTGCCGGCAATTTCCAGAACGGCGCCGTTGGAATCTGTGCTGACGAGGCGCACATCGCTAATTTTCTGCCCCTCATTCATCATGCGCGGACTGGCGCGATCGATTTCCACCAAGGCCTTCCCTGGAAAAAGACCGACGACATTCACGTCTGTCGCAAGCACATTTGCCGAACTAAACAAAAATCCAATAAAAACAATTAGATAGTTAATTTTTCGACGTTGCATAAATTTCATTCGCATGACCCGATGATGTCCGACCTGGGTCGGGATTCCTGTATTTATCCAGCATATATTGGATACGCATCCGGACGATGCCGCTATGCTACGGCGCACATTATTCCGGATAAATCATTGCGAACAAAATTTCGGGATGAAAAAAAACCGCAGGCTTTCGGCCTGCGGTCTTGATCGTGCTTCTAGCAGGTTAAATTACTTAGGCGCAACACCCAAGGATTTTACCGTTGCCATATTGATGTATTGATCCACCGGCAGACCCTTTGCACGCTGGTAGTTATTCAGCGCACCGAGGAATGTGCCGTCGATGCGGCCCGAAACCGGGGTCTTGTAGCCGGCTTTAATCAGGGCGTTTTGGATTTCGCTGATCTTGGTCGGCGTAGCATTGGTTTCGCACAGCACTGAACGCCATTCAACGCTACCGTCGGCAACCTTGACTGTGCGCGTCACGGTCTGATACTCAGGAGCGACCGGCACTCGGTTTTGTGAGGCCGGCTGCACCTGCTTGTTGACGGTAACCGTGCGGTATTCAGCAGGGATTTCGACTTCGCGCGTGGTGGCCGGCGTCTTGACCACTTGCTTGGTGATGGTCGTGTACTGCCCTGGAATTTCTTCCTCGACGACGGCCATCGGCAGCGGCACCTGCTTGGTCACGGTCCTGGTCTCAGCCGGCAAAACGACTTCACGCGTGGTCGCAGGCGTCTTCAGAACTTGCTTGGTCACGGTTGCGTACTGAGCAGGCACCTCAACTTCGCGGGTTGTCGCCGGCGTCTTGACGGTTTGCTTCGCGACGCTGGAGAACTCTGCCGGCACTTCAACTTCACGTGTGGTTGCCGGGGTCTTCACCACTTGCTTGGTGATGGTAGTGAATTGCGCTGGCACTTCAACTTCACGCGTCGTTGCGGGTGTTTTCAACACTTGCTTGGTGATGGTTGCAAACTCTGCTGGAACTTCCACTTCGCGAGTTGCGCCGGTACCTTTTGCGACCTTGGTCGTTACCGTGCGGAACTCGCCCGGCACTTCAACTTCACGCGTGCTTGCCGGGGTCTTCACAACCTGCTTGGTGACTGTTGCATATTGTGCAGGCAACTCAACTTCTTTGGTCGTTGCTGGCGTCTTCAAAACTTGTTTGGTAACCGTGCGGAATTCACCGGCCACTTCGGACTCGCGCGCACCGGCAGGCGTTTTCACGACTTGCTTGGTGACCGTTGCGTACTCGGCCGGCACTTCCACTTCGCGCGTGCTGGCAGGTGTCTTAACAACCTGACGAGCCACGGTGCGGAACTCACCCGGCACTTCAACTTCACGCGTCGTCGCAGGCGTTTTCACCACTTGCTTGGTGACGGTTGCGTACTCGGCTGGCAATTCCACTTCACGCGTGCTTGCGGGCGTCTTAACAACCTGTCGAGCCACCGTGCGGAATTCGCCCGGCACTTCAACTTCGCGCACGCTCGCAGGCGTTTTCACGATCTGTTTGCTGATGGTTGCGTACTCTGCTGGCATTTCCACTTCGCGCGTGGCGGCAGGTGTCTTGACGACCTGGCGCGCAACGGTGCGCATTTCGCCCGGGACTTCCACTTCACGGGTCGATGCCGGCGTCTTGACCACTTGCTTAGTAACGGTTGCGTACTCGGCTGGGACTTCCACTTCGCGCGAACCGGCAGGTGTCTTGACCACTTGACGGCTGACAGTGCGGAATTCACCCGGTACATCCACTTCACGTGTAGTCGCAGGAGTCTTCACAACTTGCTTGGTAACAGTCGTAAACTGCGCAGGAACTTCAACTTCGCGCGAGGAGGCCGGAGCCTTGATCTGCTGGGTCGCGACGCTGCGGAATTCACCGGCGACCTCAACTTCACGCGTGCTAGCGGGAGTTTTGACCACTTGCTTGGTAACCGTTGCATACTCGGCCGGCACTTCGACTTCGCGCGTCGAGGCCGGGGTTTTGACAATCTGCTTGGTAATGGTCTTGAATTCGGCCGGGACTTCAACTTCACGCGTCGTCGCAGGAGTCTTAACAACCTGCTTGCTTACTGTGCGGGTTTCACCAGCGACTTGAACTTCACGGGTGCTGGCTGCATTTTTCGGCACTTGACGCGATACGGTGCGGAATTCCGCCGGCACGTCGACTTCGCGCGTTGTCGCGGGTGTCTTGACGACTTGTTTGGTAATGGTGCGGAATTCGGCAGGGATTTCCACTTCACGAGTAGTTGCTGGGGTCTTGACTACTTGCTTGGTGATCGTCGTATATTCGCCCGGAACCTGAATTTCGCGTGCGCTACCGTCCAGATTGCCGGAAGCCGAACCGGCACCCGCCGCAGTTCTTGCGCCGCCTGCAGCACCTGCGCTCCCTGCTGCACCTGCTCCGCCTGCACCTGCAGCGCCGCCAGCAGCCGTTGTTCCGACCGCACTGACTGTGCCGCTGGTTGAACCACGCGGCACTTGCTTGGTGATGGTACGGTATTCGGCTGGCACGTCGATCTCGCGTGTGGCCGCCGGAGTTTTCAGAACCTGTTTGGTAATCGTGCTGAACTCGGCCGGCACGTCTATTTCACGTGTTGAGGCCGGTGTTTTTACGATTTGCTTGGTGATGGTTTTGTAAACCGGTGGAACTTCAACCAGACAGAGCAAATCGCCGGTCGTTTCATCGACACGGGTATCAATTGTCTGGCCGACCACGCCGCCGATGGTGCTGACGCCGCCGACTTTGCTGCTAATAACGGTAGCGCCACTACCTGCGCGGACTGAAGACGAGGCGCCGCTGGAAAGGCCGGCTGGCGCACTGGTAGTGCCACGTTTCCACGTGGTGTAACCGGCGGTTTCCAGAACCTGTTCGGTAACGGTTTCATAGACGGCTGGCACCATTTCCAGACGCTTGGACGCAGGGCGTACCTGTACCTTTTCCGTGACCGTTTCATACGTCGCGGGGATGACTTCCAGGCGCTTGGAGGCTGCTTTGACTTCGACGCGGTCGGTGACGGTTTCATAGGAAACGGTACCCGCCTGCATACGGGTCGTCGGAGCGCGCACTTCGATACGCTCGGTCACGGTTTCGAAGGTGGAGGGAATGACTTCCAGGCGCCTGCCAGCCGGCTTGACCATGACTTGTTCGGTCACGGTCTCGAATGTCGCGGGAATGACTTCAATGCGCTTGGAAGCAGGCTTGACCGTGACTTGTTCAGTCACAGTCTCATAGGAACCGGGAACTGCTTCAAGGCGCTTGGATGGGTCACGCACTTGCACTTGTTCAGCAACCGTCTCGAATGTCGCGGGGACAACTTCGATGCGCTTCGATGCCGGTTTCACCATCACTTGTTCGGTGACGGTTTCGAACGTCGCGGGAATAACTTCAACGCGCTTGGAAGCGGGTTTGACGAGAACTTGTTCGGTCACTGTTTCGTAAGTCGCAGGAATCACTTCCAGACGTTTCGACGGTGCGCGCACTTGAACTTGCTCGGCGCCGGGTACCATGCTGGCCGGAACGACCTCGACGGTCTTCGACGCTGGCTTGACCATCACCTGCTCGGTCACGGTTTCGTACGTCGCGGGAATAACTTCAACGCGCTTCGACGGTGCCTTGACTTGAACCTGCTCGGTCACCGTCTCGTATACAGCCGGCACTTGCTCAAGACGCTTGGAAGCTGGCTTGACCAATACTTGTTCCGTGACTGCTTCGTACGTTGCGGGGATTACTTCAAGGCGTTTGGATGGTGCTTTCACCTGAACTTGTTCGGCAGCAGTTTCGTAGGTTGCCGGAACCAGCTCAAGACGCTTGGTTGCGGGCTTTAGCAATACTTGCTCAGTTACGGTTTCGAACGTTGCCGGAATCACTTCCAGGCGCTTTGACGGTGCTTTGACCTGAACTTGTTCGGTTTGTGTTTCGAACATGGCGGGAATCAATTCCATCCGCTTGGAAGCTGGCTTAACCAGCACTTTTTCCGTCACGGTTTCGAAGGTTGCCGGGATTACTTCCAGGCGCTTCGAAGGCGCCTTGACCTGCACTTGTTCAGTCTGGGTTTCGTATGTTGCGGGAATAATCTCGACACGCTTGGACGCAGGCTTGACCAGTACTTGCTCAGTCACCGTCTCAAAAACGGCTGGTGTCGCCTCGAGACGCTTTGAAGGTGAGCGAACCTGAACTTGTTCGGTCACCGTCTCGTAAACAGCAGGGATGACCTGCAGTTGCTTGGTGGCGGGCTTGACCAATACCTGTTCAGTAACTGTTTCGTAGGTTGCGGGAATCACTTCCAGACGCTTGGAAGGTGCGCGGGTTTGGACCTGTTCCGCACCGGCCTCATATGCAACCGGCGCGCTTTCAAGGCGCTTGGATGCGGCCTTGACCATGACTTGTTCGGTAACAGTTTCATAAACCGCCGGAATCACCTCGATGCGCTTGGAAGCAGGCTTGACCATGACTTGTTCAGTCATGGTTTCGTAGGTTGCCGGAATCACTTCAACGCGCTTGCTGGCGGCGCGCGTCATCATTTGTTCTGCACCGGCTTCGTAGGTGGCTGGAATCACTTCGATACGCTTGGATGCTGGCTTGACCATAACCTGCTCAGTCACGGTTTCATAAGTAGCCGGAATCACTTCCAGACGCGTGGACGCCGGTTTTACCGTGATGACTTCGGTCACGGTGTCGTATTGTTGTCCGCCGCCATCAGCAGTCTCCACCAACGAGCGCGCGGTCGCGGCACTGACGCCCAATTTGTCGGCGATTTGCTGGTAGCTGGAACCAGCTGCGTGCATCCGCCTGGCTTCCCCAGCCCTCGGCGAAACTGACACCTGACGCTTTGCGGCCGGCTTGACCAAAACTTGTTCGGTCACTGTTTCGTAAGTTGCCGGAATCACCTCAATGCGTTTGGAAGCAGGCTTGACCAGCTGCTGCTCTGTCACTTGCTCATATCGTGGCGCAACGGTTTCGATGCGCTCGCTTCCTTCCCGCTTCAACACTTGCTCGGATTCGGTTTTGTATTGTGGGCCGCTGATTACTTTTGCGTAGCATTCGCCCGACTGCGCGTTAGGCGGCACCAGGCTGTTGTTGGCATTGACTGGAACTGCGCAGTTGGCGCAATTGGTTGATTCTGTTGCTGCCGTTTTGGCGCGAGCGGTTGCTGCGTCGGCGGCGGCTTTGGCTTCTGCTGCTGCGCGGGCCTGCGCTGCAACTTCCGCCTCACGCGTTTTCAGCGCGGCTTCGCGTGCGGCAATTTCGTCCATCCGCGCTTTCATAGCGGGATCGGTACCGCCAGCCATTTTGGGCGCATCCATGGTTCCGCAAGCAGCCAGCAAGAGGGCTGCGAGTAACGGGGACATCTTTTTGGCGGTTTCAAATCTATTCATGGTAAAACTCCTGGTAAATTAATCTGCTGAGTCCTGAAAATTATCCCCGGGCATTCTCATGGAATGCTTCAGGCTTTGTGTTGTTTATTTATTACAGCGGCGGCAAACAAGAAAAAAATCTGTTGGGGCTTATGCGCTGAACCAGCGAAATCCGACCTCAATCTATCTGTAATTATATAAAGTATTTCACATGTTGGGAACTTATTTAGATTCCCGCAAACCGCCTTCTTGGAAAGGGATTCTTTCCCACAATTGGCAGAAATTAAAATTCAGTAAAATCAATCTGTTGCATCGCTACCGTTTCCGGTAGTTGACCCAGTCGTTGCGGGCCCAGCGCGCTTAACAATCGTTAACTTTGCGGCGCCGCAACTAGACCCCAACGGCTCAATAGCCGACAGCGCTTTTCACCAATTCCACCGGTTTATGCGCCGCTTGCTCCTTGCCGAAGTCCTTGGGGAAGTCGTCAACCATAATCACGCGCTGCTTCAGCATCTGGGCGCGGCGCAGTATCTCGGCTTCTGCAGGCGTAATCACGTTCAGGGTCAGCGCCTCGGCTATTTGGTCAGCTGCCTGATGGCCGGGCAATTCGCCGGATTTTGCCGCCATCCGGATTTTGGTTTCAATGGCTTCAGCCTCAACCACGGCGATGAATGCTGCCTGCAAACCACCGATGACATTGCTTTCGTCGTCAGAAACATAGATTCCCTGGGTCAGGCGATCCCGTGCAGCGTTCGGCTCAATCAGTATTTTCGCCACCGCGCCGCCCATTTTGTCGGACGGCGTTGTGAGGGTCAGACCTTTGGGGAAAATCAAGCGGCGTAATATTGCCGCAATGAAGCGATTTGGAAAATTCGCCAAAACGCCGTCGAACGCAATCTGGATTTTGAAAAACGCGTCATGCAACGCCCATTCAAGCAACGGCAAATCAGCTTTCTGGCGGCCTTGGTCTTCATAGCGCTTCAGCGCACATGAGCTCATATAAAGCTGCGACAGAATATCGCCGAGCCGCGCTGACAGTTTTTCCTTACGCTTCAATTGCCCGCCGAGGACGAACATGGAAATGTCGGCGATAAGCCCGAACGCTGCGGTAAACCGCGTCATCTGCTGGTAATAGCGTTTGGTTTCCGGCGCGCCGGGAACGGGTAAACCTTCGCCGCCGGTAATGCCTAGCCACAAACTCCGTGCCGCGTTAGAGATGGTAAAGCCCATGTGGCCGAACAAAGCCGCGTCGAATTCCCTCAGCGCCGTTTCGGTATCGGGGTTGTTGGCTGCCTTAATTTCCTTCAAAACAAATGGATGGCCCCGGATCGCACCTTGACCGAAAATAATCATGCTGCGCGTCAGAATATTCGCGCCTTCAACGGTAATTGCGACGGGAAACAGCTGGTGGGCCCGACCCAGATAGTTGTTCGGGCCGAGACAGATCCCTTTGCCGCCATGCACGTCCATCGCGTCGGTAATCACCCGGCGCATGCCTTCGGTCATATGATATTTTGCGATCGCGGAGACAACGGAAGGTTTCTCGCCCAGATCAACTGCGCCTGCGGTCATGGTACGCGTGGCGTCCATCATATAAGTCGTGCCGCCGATTCGCGCCAGTGCTTCTTCAACGCCTTCAAATTTGCCGATCGAAGTTTTGAACTGCGTCCGCACGCGGGAATACGCACCGGTCGCAAAGCTGCTGATTTTGCCGGCCGCGATGGATTGCGCCGGAAGGGAGATCGAGCGTCCGGCTGCAAGGCATTCCATCAACATGCGCCAACCTTGGCCGACGCGCGCCTGGCCGCCAATGACCCAATCCATGGGAATGAAGACATCCTTGCCGGAATTCGGCCCGTTCATGAATGCGCCATTGAGCGGCAAATGACGACGTCCGATATTGACCCCCGGCGTGCTGGTCGGAATAATCGCCAGGGTAATGCCAATATCTTCTTTAGCGCCGATCAGGTGATCGGGATCGTAAAGCTTGAATGCCAGGCCCAAAAGGGAAGCTACTGGGCCGAGCGTGATATAGCGCTTGTCCCAAGTGACGCGCATGCCGAGAACTTCTTTGCCTTCGTGTATACCTTTGCACACGATACCGAAATCCGGAATCGAACCTGCGTCGGAGCCTGCATCAGGTCCGGTAAGCGCGAAACAGGGAATTTCGAGTCCCTTGGCAAGGCGCGGCAAATAATAATTTTTTTGTTCTTCCGTGCCGTAATGGATCAACAGCTCTGCCGGGCCCAAGGAGTTCGGCACCATTACGCTGACGGCGGCAGTTCCGCTGTGGCTGGATAATTTCATTACTACTTCAGAGTGTGCGAAAGCGGAAAACTCCAGGCCGCCATATTTTTTCGGAATGATCATGCCGAGAAAACCCTGCGATTTGATGAACTGCCACACGTCCTGGGGCAAGTCATACAGCTCGTGTGTGACTTCCCATTCGTTCACCATGCGACAAAGCGCCTCGGTCGGCCCTTTAAGAAATGCCTGCTCTTCCGCCGTCAAAACCGGCTTGGGAAACGCCAACAGCTTGTTCCAATCGGGACGGCCGCTGAATAGATCGCCTTCCCACCAAACCGTTCCGGCTTCCAGCGCTTCCTGCTCGGTCTGCGAAACCGGCGGGAGAATTTCTTTATACCAGTTGAACAAAGCCTTGCTGACGATCCTACGGCGCAGCGGCACTACATTCAGCAGCACGGCAACCGCAATAAACAGAATGCCGATCGTGATCAGCAACGCACCTTGCAGAACGCCTGCTGCGGCGAGCAAGGCGATTCCGGCACCGACGGCGGCGGACCAAACCCAGCCCGGGGCGCTGAAATAGGCCAGAACCCATGCGAGGACAACGGAAATAACGATCGATGTGACGATGATGCTGAACATGTAAGTCTCCTTGCTGGCCCACCCGGGCGCGCTGGTTATCGAACTAAATCAAGAAACTTTTGCGAGCGTGACCGGGGCATATACGCTGGCGGGGGCTTGCAGGCCGGCGCACAGAAACGGCAGCAGTCGCTTGACGACGGTTTGCGGGTAACTGCCGTCGCTCAGTTCATATTTGGCGACCAGACGCAACGCATCGCTGCCGGACTGCGTGTAGGAAATCGAACCGAACACGAAGTGCATGCGCCAAACCAATTCTTCCGCAGATAAATGCGGCAAGGCTTTTGCGAGCGCTAACTTGAAGCGTTTGATAACTTCCTTGTTTTGACTGTAGAGGATCTCGCGCACGCTGCTGGACGGCTCGCTATAGGCGCGACCGAGCAATTGTGCAAAAACGCGGGAGCCGTCATTGGCACTGCCGTCGCTGGCGAACGCGGAACCGATAAAGGCTTCAACAATGGTTTCCAATTTCAACGGCGCGCCCTCGGCAAGCGCTTCGAGGCGGTCGAGATGGCCGAGGCGCTGGCGGTTTAGCGGGCCGAGGCGGCGAGTGAACACTGCTTCGATGAGCGCGTCTTTCGAGCCGAAATGATAATTGACTGCAGCAAGATTGACTTCGGCTTCGGCGGTAATCATGCGCATCGACGTTGACGCAAAACCGTGTTGCAAAAACAATCGCTCGGCTGCCTCCAGTATGCGGGTGGGGGTGTCCAAACTCTTCGGTGAGACACGGGATTTGATCGGGATAGCGGCCATATTATTTCTCCTCAAAAATAAGATGTTGATTTAATTATATAATTTATTTTTATGAATCAAACGTTCGTTTAAATTACGCGTTTGCTGAAATTTTGTCAACAACGCTGAAGCGAAAAAAGCGGGCAGTTCTAATAAAAATCTAGGGGGATTCGAACGCTGGAGTACTAATCGCAGGCGAAAGGGCGCGAGGAGACCGCCAGACTAGGTCAGGACGGAATTTGAACATTCCGAGACATTATAGAGGCTGATAAAGTTTAATTATTTGATTTTAAATAATATTTTGTTTTCTTCCGCAAATGTGCGGCATGAATGATTGCGTTTAAAACATTCATAAAATCATGGACTTACTTACTAATGGTTCTTCGATGTTCGATTTTTGTACATTTATTTAGAACCACTTTCACGCCGCCGTCTTCAGCGATTTTTGCCGCCTCGTGGTTTATCACGCCGATTTGCATCCACAAACACCGCACGCCGAGAGCGACCGCATCGCGCGCGATCGGCAGCATTTCTTCGCTTCTGCGAAAACAATCGACCATATCGATCTTCTCCGGAACATCGCGCAGGCTGGCATAGCATTTTTCGCCCAGCACTTCGTTCAATTTGGGATTGACCGGGATAATGCGGAAGCCATGCTGTTGCAAATAATGTGCGACCCCATGGCTCGGCCGGGCGGGATTATCCGAAAGCCCAACCACTGCAATCGTCTTGGTGCCTTCAAATAGCTGCCTCATTTCCGCATCGGTCATGTTCATTTACTACGTTGCCTTTCATGGGTGCGCGATTTTCCTAATGGCAAGGTTTTTACATAATCTTCAAACAGACTGTCTTCAATGGCGTAGCCACCATGCGCGGATTTCGACAGCATACCGGTGCGGCGTAAACGCTCGATCGCGACACGGACTTTGGCAATAGTCGGATTTGTTCCGTCGTTCGGCGGCAATGCGGCTAAGGTTTCTTTGCCCAGCGGCGGCTTGCCCTGGGCGATCAGGCCGAGCAAGGTCTTTTCCAGCGGCGACATCGCCGCTAACAGCGCGCGCCAGCCCGCGACCTGACGCTCGTCGGCGGCGAAATGTTTCAGCGCCAAATCGACATCGGTAATGCCTTCGGCGGACATCGATTTCACCAGGTCTTTCATTAATGCGGGCTTGTAGCCGATATGCGCAAACACGCGGCGTAAATCGTCAAGATTGAGTTTTTTACCCTTGTGCACTCGGGCGAAATGATTGGCGAGCAGGACCAGATAGCTGTCGTCGAGCACGGGGAAATCCATCAGCTGGGCGAACTGGTACAACGGCCCGCCCGACGCGACCACCATCAACGCCAGCGCATCCTGTGACGAACCGGTAAAAACGGCAGCAGCTTCACGTTTGCGTTTTTGCAGCACCGCTCGCAGCGTCGCCAGAATCGCTTCGCCGTTCGGCACATCGGCCAGCGCCTGGATTTCATCCAGCATGAGCAATACGCGCATGCCGGTCTGCGCCGCGAGACGGGATATCAACGCATCGAAACGCAACTCCGCCTGCATCGGCAAGGCGCGCCGTTTCGGCTCATCGCCGAATTCAATACTCGCACCGAACCCGCCGAGCTTTTTTACCGGGGTCTTCGCCGCTTTTCCGACAGCGCCTGCAGGCACCGTCGCATCATCCAGTGCTTCTTCTAACGCGTGATTGATTGCGTCGAGCGGCGCAGTTTTATGCAACCACACGTCAGCGTACACCGGAACCCATCCCGCCTGCTTCGCGGCCAAGGTCAAATCACGATCAAGAAAAAATGTTTTGCCGACGCGGCGGCGCGCGAACAACGCCAACGGCCGCCCCGGCTGCGCATCGAGAAGCTGCAAATAAGTGCGCGCCAGCCGCGGCCGCTGGATTTCCATGCTGTCAAAATCGGCCATGCTTTATTGTTGTTTATTGCTGTCAAAATAGCAATTGTGATTTTTATGACAGCGCACAACAATACAATATACTCACCGCGGGTTGGCCTGCGTGATTATAACTATTTGATTTTATTGATAGTTTCAGAACGACGAACAATATGGAAATGGTGCCGACAGTAAGAATCGAACTCACGACCTTCTGATTACAAATCAGCTGCTCTACCATCTGAGCTATGCCGGCGTTTTGCAAAGCGGATACTGGATTATAAGTGAAGGCGCGGTGAGGACAAAGCAATGTCCGCGTTTCACCGGCGCTTATTTCACTATTTTAAGATGGCTCTTACCGCCAGACGGTTTTGGCTCGGGCGGCGTGGCGCCGGTTGGCGCGGAATTATCGGTTTTTGCTTCGCTTTTATCGTAGCCGTGCAGGGCGAGAGACTTGTCCGGCAGCGCCGCACGCGGCGCGTCTTTCTGCGCTATCGGCGTAACGGCGGGCTCGGGCGGAAACATCATCCCCTCGGCATTTTCGCGCGCGAATATTCCGGCTACGTTGCCAATGGGCACGCTGATTTCGCGCGACACGCCGTTAAAACGCGCGCTGAATTGCACCATGTCGTTGTCGATCGTCAGATTGCGCGTGGCGCCTGTGCTGATGTTCAACACGATCTCGTTATTCTTGACGTATTCCATCGGCACACGCGTGTTTGCGTCGACGCGCACGCTGAGAAACGGCGTGAAGCCACAATCGCAGCACCACTCATAAATGGCGCGGAGAAGATACGGCTTGGTGGAAATTTCACTCACGGAAGCGGTGCCGCAAAGCGCATCAGCGGCGCATGGCTTTCTCGGCAGGCGTCATCGAATCGATAAACGCCTGGCGCGAGAACAGGCGTTCGGCGTATTTGAGCAACGGCGCAGCCTGCTTGGTCAACTGCACGCCGTAATGTTCCAGGCGCCAGAGCAACGGAGCAATCGCCACATCCAGCATGGAGAATTCGTCGCCGAGAATAAATTTCTGCCGCGCGAATATCGGCGCGATCTGCACCAGATTGTCACGGATCATAATGCGGGATTTCTCCATCGCTTTCTGCGAGTTGCCTTCAAGAATCTGGACATGGCTGAACAATTCCAACTCGAAACGGAACAGGAACAATCGCGCGCGGGCGCGCATCACCGGGTCTGCCGGCATCAGCTGCGGATGGGGGAAACGCTCGTCGATATATTCATTGATAATATTGGATTCGTACAACACCAGTTCGCGCTCGACCAGAACCGGCACCCGGTTATACGGATTCATCACCGCGAGGTCTTCCGGCTTGTTGAATAAATCAACGTCGATAATCTGGAAGTCCATGCCTTTTTCATACAGCACCAGGCGGCAGCGCTGGCTGAAAGGGCAAGTCGTGCCGGAATATAAGGTCATCATGGATTAAATCTCCCCCATAGGTTTTTCAACTGCATCTGCCGGAAAAAATCCGGCATGAAATGCTATTTGACGTCTTTCCAGAAAGCGTTTTTCAGGCCAAGCACGATGAAGAATAATGCAGTGAGAAAAAACATCACCCAGATGCCGATGCGGAAACGAGTTTCCTTTATCGGCTCCGCAACATAGGAGAGGAAATTCACCGTGTCGCGCACATAATTATCGTATTCTGCCGGCGTCATGCTTCCCGCTTTTACCAGCTTCAGGTTTTTTTCCACATGCTTTTCGCCGCCGTGCCCCGCTGGCCGCTCTTTCAGTTCGAGAATCTGCTCGCCCTGAAGGTCGTACAATACATGCGGCATGCCGACATTGGGAAACGTGAGGTTGTTCCAGCCGGTCGGCCTGCTGTCGTCACGGTAAAAACTGCGCAAATAAGTGTAGAGCCAATCGCTGCTGCGCGAGCGCGCAATCACGGAAAGATCCGGCGGCGGCACGCCGAACCATTCTTTGGCGCTATTGGCATCCATCGACGTTTTCATGGTTTCACCGATTTTGTCGGTGGTGAACATCAGGTTGTCTTTGATTTGCTGTTCGCTCAGGCCGATGTCGCGTAGTTTGTTGTAGCGGAAATAGGCGGCACTGTGGCAGTTCAGGCAATGGTTGACGAAATTGCGCGCGCCACGCTGCATTGAGGTCTGCATGTCCGTCGTTGCTGGTAGCCGGTCAAGCGCGACTTCCTCCGACGCCATAACCCACAGCGGGAAAGCAAGCAGGAAAAATACGAGCTTCTTCATTATGCTGTCACCCTTTCCGGAACAGGTTTGGTCTTATCTTTTGCACTGTACCAAGGCATCAGAATAAAGAACGCGAAATAAATAATTGTGAAAATGCGGGCTACAATCGTGGCCACGTCGAGACCACCGACCAGCAGAAATGCCTTCGGAAATTGCCCCCATACGCTGGTCGGGAATATTCCGCATATCGCCAAGACGATGAAACTCACGACGAACGCATACAACCATCCTTTGTACAGGCCGCCGCGATAGCGGATTGATTTTACTGCGCCCTTATCCAGCCACGGCAGCAGGAAGAAAATCAGCGTCGCGGCGCCCATGACGACCACACCGGGGAACTGCGACCCGGCAATCGGCGGCACGGCACGCAGCATGGCGTAAAACGGCGTGAAGTACCAAACCGGGGCGATGTGCGCGGGGGTCTGCAGCGGATTGGCGGGGACGAAGTTGTTGTCTTCGAGGAAATAGCCGCCCATCGCTGGAAAGAAAAATATGATGGCGCTGAAAACGGCCAGAAACACCACCAGCGCGACGATATCCTTCACCACGTAGTAGGGGAAAAACGGAATGCCGTCGAGCGGCACGCCAGTTTTCGGATCTTTGAGTTTCTTGATTTCGATTCCGTCAGGATTATTCGAGCCAACCTCATGCAACGCGACGAGGTGCGCGACAACCAGACCGGCCAATACAAACGGCAGGGCGATGACGTGAAATGCGAAGAAGCGATTCAGCGTCGCGTCGGATACGACGTAATCGCCGCGGATCCATTCCGACAGGTCAGGGCCGATGAACGGCACGGCAGAGAAAAGATTGACGATAACCTGCGCGCCCCAGAACGACATTTGACCCCATGGCAGCAGGTAGCCGAAAAACGCTTCGGCCATTAGTGCCAGATAGATCATCATGCCGAAAATCCAGATCAATTCGCGCGGCTTGCGATACGAGCCGTACATCAGGCCGCGGAACATATGCAGATACACGACGACGAAGAACAGCGATGCGCCTGTTGAGTGCATGTAACGAATCAGCCAGCCGAACGACACGTCGCGCATGATGTATTCAACTGACGCAAAAGCTTCTTTGGCATCCGGCTTGTAATTCATGGTGAGAAAAATACCGGTCACAATCTGATTTACCAGAACGACCAGGGCAAGCGCGCCGAATACGTACCAGAAGTTGAAATTTTTCGGCGCATAGTATTCGGAAAGATGTGCCTTCCAGGTGGAAGTCATCGGGAAGCGTTCGTCGATCCATCCGCCCAATTTCGCGATTGCAGTCATGCTTAAGCTCCTTTGCCGGCGTTATCGTCGCCGATAATCAGGCGAGAATCGCTGAGGTATTGATAGGGCGGCACCACCAAGTTCGACGGTGCCGGCGAGCCTTTGAACACGCGCGCGGCCATATCGAACTTGGATCCGTGGCACGGGCAATAAAAACCGCCCTGCCAGTCGGCACCGAGGTCTGCCGGACCAATATCCTTGCGGTATATCGGCGAACAGCCTAGATGGGTACAGACTCCTTCGACTACCAGAAAATTCTTGTTTTTTTCGTTCGCTCGCAACGGGTTTTTTGCATAAACCGGCTGGCTCGAGCTGCTCGATGCCGGATCCGCGAGTTTGTCGGAGGCTTTTTCGAGCTGAGAGAGCATTTCCGGCGTCCGGTTTACCACCCAGACCGGTTTGCCGCGCCATTCAAACGTGGCAATCTGACCCGGCTCGATTTTTGAAACATCCACCTCGATCGGTGCGCCGGCGGCCTTGGCGCGCTCGCTCGGCAGCATACTGCCGACAAACGGTATCACCGCCGCACCCGTTGCCAGGGCGCCGGCGGCGCCCGTGGCGATCAAAAAATTGCGTTTCCCTTTGTCGACTTCATTTGCGCTCATTATTGATTCCTAATAACAATTCATATCGGATCCAAAACCGCCCTATTTTATACGATTTGAATTGTAAACTTAAGCCCCAACAGGCAAAAACGGCAAATTTCGGGTTGACATGGCGCGACCGAAAGAACTACAGTAAACCCGCTTCAAAACAAGCTGTTAACGAGCTAATCAACCAAAGATGGAGGGAAATATGGGAATGATGTCGGAATTTAAGGAATTTATCTCTAAAGGGAATGTAATGGATCTGGCCGTGGGCGTGATCATCGGCGGCGCATTCGGCAAAATTGTCGATTCGCTGGTCAATGACCTGATTATGCCTGTCGTCGGCAAGATCTTCGGCGGCTTTGATTTCGCCAACCTGTTTACCGTGCTCAAAGAGCCGGCGAAAGCACTTGAAGGCCCGGCCACGCTGGAGGCGCTGAAAAAAGCCGGCGGCTCGGCATTTGCCTACGGTAACTTCATCACCATCCTGGTTAATTTCGTCATTCTGGCGTTTATTATTTTCATGCTGGTAAAGGCGGTCAATAATATGAAAAAGCCTGCCCCTGCTGCACCGGCTGCTCCGCCTGAAGATGTCGTGCTGTTGCGCGAGATCCGCGACGCACTGAGGAAATAAGTCGCGTTTTTTCGTTATGTCAAAAACAGCCCGGCTCGTCCGGGCTGTTTTTTTTTGACATATTGTTTTCTTTTTTGCTTCACCGGAGGTTTTAAGCAATAATTCCGGATAAACTTTTTTCCGCCCACTTCTTAATTAATTTCATTTTCTTGATGCGCAGACTCTGGCTCCTGTTCGCCCAAATCGCGACCGTCACCATGGCGGTGCTTTTCGTGGTCAGCCTTATCCGGCCGGAACTGCTGAGCTGGCGCAACTCGCCGGCAGTTTCTGCTGATAAACCGGTTGCTGCTCTGCCCGGCGTCGCCAATACCGTGCCGGTCAGCCCGGCCGGCTCGGCGCAACTCACCTACCGCGATGCGGCGCGCAAGGCGATTCCGTCGGTGGTCAACATCTCCACCAGCAAAGAAGCCAAGGTCGCGCAGAAAAATCCTTTGCTCGATGACCCGGTGCTGAGACGCTTTTTCGGCGATCGGCTGGATGAAGATGAAGAATCGTTGTCGAGCCTTGGTTCTGGCGTGATCGTGCGAGCAGACGGCTATATTCTCACCAACGACCATGTCGTGGAAGGCGCGGATGAAATCAGAATCGCCTTTTCCGATAAGCGCACCATGAACGCGAAAGTCGTCGGCCGCGATCCCGACACCGATCTCGCGGTTCTCAAAGTTGACGCGGCCAATTTGCCCGCGATCACTTTCGGCCAGTCAGAGCAAGCAAAAATCGGCGACGTGGTGCTGGCAATCGGCGACCCGTTCGGCGTCGGGCAGACCGTCACCATGGGCATAGTCAGCGCACTGGGCCGCAGCCGTCTCGGTATTAACCAGTTTGAGAACTTCATTCAGACCGACGCGGCGATCAACCCCGGTAACTCCGGCGGTGCCCTGGTCGATACCAACGGCAATTTGCTCGGCATCAACAGCGCGATTTACTCGCGTAGCGGCGGTTCGCAGGGGATCGGTTTTTCGATTCCCGTCAGCCTCGCCAAATACGTGATGGATCAAATCATCCAGAACGGCAGCGTGACGCGCGGCTGGATCGGCGTCGAGGTGGATGGCCAGGACTTGACGCCGGAAACCATCGACACATTGAAACTAGGCAGCGCCAAAGGTGCGCTGATTCGCGGCATATTGCGCGACGGACCGGCCGATAAGGCCCAAGTGAAACCGGGAGATTTATTGACCGCCGTAAACGGCAAAGCAATCAATGACAGCATAGAATTATTGAATTTTATTTCAGAACTCCCGCCGGGAAAGCCGGCGAATCTGACGCTGATACGCGCCCAGAAACAAATCAATCTGCAAGTCACGGTTGGCAAACGGCCCAAACAGCAGGCCCCGGTTGACCGGATTAAGTAATTGATTTTATTTGATATTTTTTAAGGGTTCAGACGGGTCGAATGCGATTATTTATCGGCTTCGGTCTCAGCCATGTCGAGCGCATCTGACTTTACCGGCCTGCTGATCATCGCCGCCGCGATGATACCAACCTCGTACAGCAGCCAAAGCGGCACCGCCAGCATAATCTGCGACACCACGTCTGGCGGAGTGAAAATCGCTCCGATAATAAACGCACCGACAATGACATAGCTGCGAATATCGCGCAGTTTCTGCACACTGACGACGCCGACTTTCACCAATATCACCACCAGTACCGGCACTTCAAACGTGACACCGAATGCGACGAACATTCCGAGTACAAAATCAAGGTATTTGTTGATGTCGGTCATTACCGCGACGCCTTTCGGGGCGGTGGCGACGATGAAACCGAACACCGTGGGGAATACTGCAAAATAAGCGAACGCCATGCCGCAGGCAAATAACAAGGTGCTCACGATGACCAACGGGCCGGCGAGTTTTTTCTCGTGCTTATAAAGCCCGGGCGCAACGAAGCCCCAGAATTGCCACAGGATGTAAGGCAGGCAAATCAGGAAGGCCGTCATCATCGCCACTTTCATCGGCACCAGGAACGGAGTCGCCACGTCGGTTGCGATCATTTGCCCCCCGGCGGGCAACTTGCTCAGCAGCGGTGCCGAGAGCAAATCGTATAAGTCGTTGGCCCAATAAAACAGGCACAGAAATACCAAGCCTAGTGCAATCAGGCTGCGCATCAATCTCTGCCGCAACTCAACCAGATGCGAGATGAATGTTTCTTCAGTGCTCATAAGTTCGCCCCGAGCTTAATGCGGTTTGGCGGGCGGCGAAGCGTCGAGGCCGAGTTCCATTTGCGGCACCGGTGCATCAGGCGCGGCGGGTTTGGCCGCGGCGGCGTCATGCTGAAGTGTTTGCGCGGCAGATTGCACTTCGGCTTCGATCGCGCGCGCCTGGTCGCTGACGCTTTGTTTGACTTCGCTGGCGGCTTGCTGAAATTCCGATTTCACTTTGCTGAGCTCGGCCAATTCCATCTCGCGCGAAATGTCGGACTTGACAGTTGCAACGTAGCGCTGCAGGCGTCCGAGCAGAATTCCCGCCGTACGCGCAACCTTGGGTAAGCGCTCTGGCCCGATGACAACCAGCGCAACGATGGCGATGACCATCATTTCGGAAAAACCGACGTCGAACATTTATTTAGTCTTAAGCCAGGACAAATTTACTTTATTCAGCTTTTGTTTTTGTCTTTGACTTCGTTTTCGTAGGTTTGCGATTTGGTCGCTTCGTCGAGTTGGTCCGCCGGCTTGTCGCCGTCTTTCATGCCCTCTTTGAAACCCTTCACGGCGCCACCGAGATCGCTACCGATGTTGCGTAATTTCTTGGTGCCGAATATCAGCATCACGATGACCAAGACGATTAACCAATGCCAGATACTGAATGAACCCATAATAAAATATCCTTTATAATCAATGTGTTGCTTTGACAATCATGCCGGGTAATATTTCGCCGCCAACGATGTGCACATGTAGATGATACACATCCTGCCGCGCTGCCGCGCCAGTATTCACGATTGTGCGAAAGCCATTGTCGCAGCCCAATTCCTTCGCCAGCATCGGCGCGAGCGTCATGATTTTTCCCATGACTGCCTGATGCGCGTCAGTCAGCTCCGCCATCGACGCTACATGCTGTTTGGGAATCAACATGAAGTGCACCGGCGCGACCGGATGGATGTCATGAAACGCCATCACGTCATCGTCTTCATAAATTTTCTTGCTCGGAATCTTTCCCGCGACAATTTTGCAGAATATACAGTCGTCACTCATTTTTTTCGTCCCGTTTATTTACGCGCATTTTTTTCTGCCACGCCCGATACCCCTTCGCGCCGCGCCAGTTCTGCCAGAACCGCGTCGGGCGTGAGTCCGTGCCACGACAACATCACCAGCGTATGGAACCAAAGGTCAGCGGTCTCTTTTATAATATGTTCCTTGTCACCGCCCTTGGCGGCGATGACGGTTTCCGTCGCCTCTTCGCCGATTTTTTTCAGGATATGATCTAGACCCTTCGCGTTGAGCGAAGCGACATACGATGAACCCGCATCCGCATTTTTGCGCGATTCGATTACTGCCGACAGGCGCATGAGGATGTCGTTGCCGCTCATTTTTTGTAAATCTCGGTCGGTTCTTTCAGCACCGGCTCGGTGATGACCCAGGTTTCGTTTTCCAGTTTATTGAAAAAACAATGATGCCTTCCGGTATGACAGGCAATGCCGCCGGATTGTTCAACAATTATCAGTAATACATCGTCGTCACAGTCGAGGCGTATGGATTTCACATGCTGTACGTTGCCCGACGCTTCGCCTTTGCGCCACAGTTTTTTGCGTCGGCGCGACCAATAAACCGCTTCTCCGGTTTGCGCCGTCTGTTTCAGCGCCTCGCGATTCATCCACGCAAACATCAACACCTTTCCCGTGCTCGCCTCCTGCGCGATCACCGGTACCAGGCCGTCCTGGGTCCAATTCACTCTGCTTAGCCACGCGTCACTCATAATTTATGTCGGTTGATTTAACGGGAAGATTCGAGCCGAACTTCGATACCCTTGCGCTGCAGAAATTGTTTAGCCATTTTAATTGTGTATTCTCCGTAATGAAAAATACTTGCCGCCAGCACGGCATCGGCGGCGCCGTGGGTAATGCCCTCGGACAGGTGCTGCAGATTGCCGACGCCGCCGCTGGCGATGACCGGCACGCTGACGGCTTGGCTCACCGCCAGCGTCAGCTCCAAATCGAAGCCGATTTTAGTGCCGTCGCGGTCCATGCTGGTGAGCAAAATTTCACCCGCGCCCATGCTCGCCATCTTCTGCGCCCATTCTATCGCATCCAGCCCGGTGGCATTTCGGCCGCCGTGGGTAAACACCTGCCAGCGTTCGCCAACACGCCTGGCGTCGATGGCGACCACAATGCACTGGCTCCCATAATGATTCGCCGCATCAGAAATCAATTGCGGATTGAGTATCGCCGCCGTGTTGATGCTGACTTTGTCTGCCCCCGCGTTGAGCAAACGCCGCACATCTTTCACTTCGCGCACGCCGCCACCAACCGTGAGCGGAATAAAAACTACTTCTGCGACGCGTTCGATAATATCGAGAATCAAACCACGTTGATCGCTGCTCGCAGTGATATCGAGAAAAGTAATTTCATCCGCGCCTTCTTTGTCATACCGACGCGCGATTTCCACTGGATCGCCCGCATCGCGCAGACCGACAAAATTCACACCCTTGACCACACGGCCAGCATTGACGTCGAGACAAGGAATAATTCTTTTGGCTAGCAAAGTGGCGAATCCAAGAACCAAATGTTTATAGAAAAATAAATAAAATCAATTACTTAAATGAACTCGGTTTTTGGGGTAGGAGCGGATAATTGTTCAGCCAGTTTTTGCGCTTCAGCGAAATCGATCGTGCCCTCGTAAATCGCGCGCCCGGTAATCGCACCGCTGACGCCTTCTTGCTCGACGGCGCATAATTTGCGAATGTCGTCGAGGCTGGTAATGCCGCCGCTCGCGATAACCGGAATCAACAGCGCCCGGGCCAGTTTCACCGTGGCATCGATGTTCACGCCATTCAACATCCCGTCGCGGCCAATGTCGGTATAGATCACTGCTTCAACTCCGTAATCCTGGAATTTTTTCGCCAGGTCGAGAACGTCGTGGCCGGTAAGCTTGCTCCAGCCGTCAACGGCTACTTTGCCATCTTTGGCGTCGAGGCCGACGATCACGTGACCGGGAAACGCATCACACGCGTCATGCAAAAAGCCGGGGTTTTTTACGGCGGCTGTGCCGATGATCACGTAAGTGATGCCGCTGTCGAGATACTGCTCGATTGTATCCAGGTCGCGGATGCCGCCGCCGAGTTGCACCGGAATGTCCGCCCCGACCGCTGCGGTAATGGCCTTGATCGCGTCGCGATTCTTCGGTTTGCCGGCGAATGCGCCGTTCAGATCCACCAGATGCAGGCGCTTCGCACCTTGCGCCAGCCAATGTTTCGCCATCGCCGCCGGATCTTCCGAGAAAACCGTCGCGTCATTCATGTCGCCTTGTTTGAGTCGGACGCAGTGGCCGTCTTTCAAATCAATTGCAGGAATAAGTATCATGATGAGTAATTAAAAATTAAGGGTTCCATTGAATGAAATTGCGATAAAGCGTGAGACCTGCCATCGCGCTTTTTTCCGGATGAAACTGCGTCGCAAAAATATTATCCCTGGCTATCGCGCTGGTGAAGGGCTCGGGAAAATCGGTCGTCGCCGCGGTGTCGGGCAAATTGCTCGGCTGGGCGCAATAACTGTGCACGAAGTAAAAACGCGATCGATCCGGAATGCCGCGCCACATTGGATGGTCCTGCGCGTAATTCACCTCGTTCCAGCCCATGTGCGGAATTTTGAGCGGGCGATTCATTCCGTCGGTCGCGCCGCTGACGTCGAAGCGCACAACTCGACCAGGGAAAATCCCCAGCCCGGGCAGGTTGCCGCCTTCTTCTGAAAACTCAAACAGCATTTGCAAACCCATGCACACGCCGAAAAATGGTTTGTTCCTCGCGGCGGCGATTACCGTGTCATGCAAGCCGAAATTCTCCAGCCCCGCCATACAACCCGCCATGGCGCCCTGGCCGGGGAACACAACCCGGTCGGCGCGTGCCACATCCTGTGACTTGCTGCTTACATAAATCTCGTCTTCCGGCGAAACGGCTTGCAGCGCCTTGGCGACGGAACGCAGGTTTCCCATGCCGTAATCGATAACCGCAATGCGGGTCATGGTTGCCTGAAAAGAATGATTTTTTTCACGTTACGGCAGTAAGCAAGAAATTACAGGCTTCCCTTGGTCGAAGGCATCACGCCAACTGCGCGAGGATCCATTTCCACCGCCATGCGCAATGCGCGGCCAAAGGCCTTGAAGATGGTTTCGGCCTGGTGGTGCGAATTGTCCCCACGCAAATTTTCGATATGCAACGTTACCAACGCATGATTGACAAAGCCCTGGAAGAATTCGTGAATCAGGTCCACGTCGAAGTCGCCGACGCGCGCACGGGTGAACGGCACATGGAATTCGAGACCGGGACGGCCGGAGCAGTCGATAACGACACGCGATAACGCTTCGTCGAGCGGCACGTAGGCATGGCCGTAGCGGCGAATGCCTTTTTTGTCGCCGATGGCTTTGGCAAACGCCTGGCCCAGCGTAATGCCGATGTCTTCTACGGTATGATGCGCGTCAATGTGCAGGTCGCCCTTCGCGCTGACGTCGAGATCGACCAAACCATGGCGCGCGATCTGGTCCATCATGTGATCAAGAAACGGCAGCCCGCTGGCGAGCTTGGAAATGCCCGTGCCGTCGAGATTGATATTGGCGGAAATCTGCGTTTCCAGGGTATTGCGATTTACTTGGGCCGCGCGCATGCGAATCTCTATTCAACGATGACTGAGAGGTTTTATGGGGTCAGGCTTTGTTGCAAAGCCGACAAAAATTGTTGGTTCTCTGTGGGTGTGCCGATGGTGACGCGTAAACAATTTGTCAAAAGTGGATGAGCCTGGTGCAAGTTCTTCACCAATATAGCACGGGATTTCAGGCCGTCAAATACAGCCGTGGCGTCTTTCACCCGCAGCAGGACGAAGTTTGCCTGAGAAGCATAGGCCGTCACGCCGGGCATTGCAACCAATGCCGCGTGCATTTTCGCCCGTTCCGCGACAATCGCGGCAGCTTGCTGCTGCAATACATCGGCGTGCTTCAAAACAGCGCCGGCAACCTGCTGGGTCAAAATATTGATGTTGTACGGCAAGCGCAATTTATCCAGCTCATGAATCAAATCCGGACGACCAATCAGAAACCCGAGGCGCAAACCGGCCAGCCCTAATTTGGAAAGCGTGCGCATGATTGCCAGATTGGGAAACTCCGCCAGCCGCGCCATGAACGAGGCGGGAGAGAATGCGTAATACGCCTCATCGACTACTACCAGGCCATCCGATGCAAGGATAATTCTGGTTATCGATTCTGGATCGAATAAATTGCCTGTGGGATTATTCGGGTAAGCGATGAAGGTCAGCGCTGGTTGGTGTTCAGCTATCGCGGCAAGCATCGCATCGAGGTTGAGCGAAAAATCCACCTGTAGCGGCACGCCGACGTAGTTCAATCCGCAGAACGACGCGATCATTTTGAACATCACAAAACCCGGCTCGACTGACAGCAGCGTCGCATTCTTACGCAGCGCCATGGCGAGCATCTGTATGATTTCATCCGAGCCGTTGCCGAGCAACAGGTCCATTTCTGCCGGAACGCCCATCGCTTCGCATAATTGTCGTTTCAGTCGCGCAGCGGCAGGATCGGGATAACGATTGATGCTGGCGTCGTGCGCAAGGCGGGCAATTTCATCGCGCAGTGGGTCCGGCAACGCGTACGGATTCTCCATGGCGTCGAGTTTCACCATGCCGTCTGATGGCGGCACGTGATAGGCATTGATCGCGCTAATCTCGGGACGAATAATATTTTGTGGTTTGAATGTCATGAATGCATTTGCCCGCTGACAGAATAATAGGTCAGCTTTGTCGATCCAGCCTGAATTCTGCCGAACGTGCATGCGCGTCCAAACCTTCCCCCATCGCCAAAGTCGACGCAATTTTGCCTAGAGTTTGTGCGCCGTCACGCGAGACATGAATAATGCTCGAACGTTTTTGAAAATCGTAGACGCCGAGCGGCGAGGAGAAGCGCGCAGTGCGCGACGTCGGTAATACATGATTCGGTCCGGCGCAGTAATCGCCGAGCGCCTCGGACGAAAAACGCCCCATGAATATGGCACCTACATGCTTGATTTTATTGAGTAATTTATCCGGCATTTCAACCGATAATTCCAGGTGTTCGGGCGCGATTTGATTGCACAGTTCACATGCTTCATCAATGTTTCTTACTTCGATCAACGCGCCACGATTTTGCAGCGACGCGGCGATGATGTCTTTACGCGGCATGCCCGATAAAAGTTTATCCATGCTGGCGGCGACTCTGTCGAGATAGGTTGCATCAGGGCAAAGCAAAATCGCCTGCGCGATCTCATCGTGTTCGGCCTGCGAAAATAAATCCATCGCGATCCAGTCGGGGTCGGTTTTGCCGTCGCAAATGACCAATATTTCCGACGGCCCTGCGACCATATCGATGCCGACCACGCCGAACACGCGTCGCTTGGCAGCGGCGACGTAAGCGTTGCCCGGCCCGACGATTTTATCCACGGCAGGAATGCTTTTCGTTCCGTAAGCAAGGGCGCCGACCGCTTGCGCGCCGCCGATGGTGAACACGCGATCGACGCCGGCCAGGGCGGCCGCTGCCAGGACCAGATCGTTGACCGCCCCTTTCGGCGTCGGTGTGACCATGATCAATTCGCCTACACCCGCAACTTTCGCCGCAACGGCATTCATCAAAACGCTGGATGGATACGCAGCCTTGCCGCCCGGCACATATAAACCGGCACGGTCCAGCGGCGTAACCTGCTGCCCCAGCACGGTGCCGTCGGCTTCCGTAAACGTCCACGACGGTTGAATTTGCTTCTCATGAAACACACGGATGCGGTGTGCGGCCTGCTCGAGCGCGCCGCGTTGCGCGGTCGAAACGTGCGCGAGCGCCGCGACCATGCGCGATCTGGGCATTTCCAATTCCGCCATGCTATTAACGTTGACATGATCGAATTTGCGAGTGTATTCGAGCACGGCATCGTCGCCATGCGCTTTAATATCGGCAAGAATTTTCGCCACAACAAGATCAACGCTTTCATCCTGCGCAGTCTCGAACGCCAACAAGGCTTTTAGTTGAGCCTGGAAATCCGTTTGGGTAGTGGTAAGGCGACGCAATTTAAGCATCTTGGTTGATCGCCGTTGCAAAAATATCGATGATCGGTTGAATGGCGTTCCGTTTAAGTTTCAGCGCCGCACGATTCACGATCAGGCGCGAACTGATGGGCATGATGTCTTCCACCGCCTTGAGGCCATTTTCCTTGAGCGTGTTGCCGCTCGAAACCAGGTCCACGATCGCGTCGCTTAAGCCGACCAGCGGCGCCAGTTCCATGGAACCGTACAATTTAATCAAATCAACGTGCATCCCCTTGGCGGCGAAATGTTCGCGCGCGGTCTGCATATATTTGGTCGCAACGCGAATACGCGCGCCGCGCTTCACCGCCGCTTCATAATCAAAATTTGTCGGTACCGCCACCATCATGCGGCATTTAGCAATAGCCAGATCAAGTGGTTGATACAACCCCTCGCCGCTGTGTTCCACTAGCACGTCTTTCCCCGCGATGCCCATGTCCGCCGCACCATACTGCACGTAGGTCGGCACATCGGATGCGCGCACGATAATCAGGCGTACATCAGCGCGATCGGTTCGCAGGATAAGCTTGCGCGAAGTTTCCGGATCGTCGAGCACGGCAATACCCGCGGCTTTCAGCAGCGGCGCGGTCTCGTCAAAGATGCGGCCTTTGGAAAGTGCGATGGTTATGCTGTTCATACGATCAGCTGACACGCTGGATGCGCGCGCCCAGCTGCGACAGTTTCTGCTCAATATGCTCGTAGCCGCGGTCCAGATGATAGATGCGCTCGATGGTAGTTTCACCCTGTGCAATCATTCCCGCCACGACCAGCGAGGCTGATGCGCGCAGATCCGTCGCCATCACAATCGCGCCCTGCAAATTCGCTACGCCGCGAATTATCGCTGTATTATTTTCAACTTCAATACTCGCTCCGAGCCGGCGCAATTCCTGCACATGCATGAAGCGATTTTCGAATATTGTCTCCGTCACCACTGTCGTGCCTTGCGCCACGGCGTTCATCACCATGAATTGCGCCTGCATGTCGGTCGGGAATGCCGGGTACGGTGCGGTGCGTATCGATACGCCGTGATTCGGCCCTTTCATCTGCGCGCGAATCCAGTCTGCACCTTCGGTTACCGTCGCGCCGGCTTCGCGCAATTTATCCAGGACGGACTCGAGGATATCGGCCCGTGTTCCGCGCGCGGTAACGTCGCCGCCAGTGGCGCACGCCGCGGCGAGAAACGTGCCGGTTTCAATGCGATCCGGCAACACCGTGTACTCGGCAGCGTGAAGTTTTTCCACCCCTTGAATGGTAATCATATCCGTACCGTGACCCTTGATTTTTGCGCCCATCGCGATCAGACACTGCGCAAGATCGACGACCTCGGGTTCGCGCGCGGCATTTTCCAGCACCGTCTCGCCGTCTGCCAGCGTTGCGGCCATCATCAGGTTTTCAGTGCCGGTAACCGTTACAGTATCGAAGAAAATATGCGCACCCTTCAACCGCCTGGATTTGGCCAGCAGATAACCGTGCTCGATCTGGATCTCCGCGCCCATCGCCGTCAGGCCCTTGATGTGAAGGTCCACCGGGCGCTCGCCGATGGCGCAGCCGCCGGGAAGCGATACTTTGGCTTCACCGAAACGGGAAACCAGGGGACCGAGGGT
>JBAVXA010000151.1:0-7928 GCA_049698095.1 Burkholderiales bacterium | reverse complement strand
TTCCTCTCTAACCCGAATTAATGTTCAACATGAAAAAAATCGTATTGTTCCGCCATGGCGAAAGTATCTGGAATCAGGAAAACCGTTTTACCGGCTGGACCGACGTCGACCTCACCGCTAAAGGCGTGGAAGAAGCCCGCGCCGCCGGGCGCCTGCTGAGACAAAACGGTTTCGCGTTCGATCTCGCCTACACATCCGTGCTGAAACGCGCAATTCGCACCTTGTGGCTGGCTTTGGACGAAATGGACGCGATGTGGATTCCGATCGTTCCCGATTGGCGTTTGAACGAGCGCCATTATGGGGCATTGCAGGGGCTGAACAAAACAGAAACCGCCGCTAAATTTGGCGACGAACAAGTGCATATCTGGCGCCGCAGTTACGACATCCCACCCAACCCACTGAGCAAGGACGACGAGCGTTACCCGGGCAAAGATCGCCGCTATGCGCAGCTGACGCAGCAGCAATTGCCGCTTACCGAATGCCTCAAGGACACCGTCGATCGTGTTGTCCCGTATTGGGAAAGCGTCATTGCCCCGCAGGTGAAAGCCGGGAAAAGTGTCGTTATCGCCGCCCATGGCAATTCGCTGCGCGCACTGGTCAAGTATCTCGACAACATCGGCGACAGCGAGATTGTGAATCTCAATATTCCTACTGCCGCACCACTGGTATACGAGCTGACCGACGACCTCAAACCAATTCGTAATTATTATCTCGGCGACCAGGCAGCCATTGCGGCGGCGATGCAAGCAGTAGCAAACCAGGGCAAAGCGGCGAAGTGATTTCAGTTCGCCATTGTCTGGTCTCGATCGGTATTTTGCTTGTCCTCGGCGCTCCAGCCGTCGAGGCCGCACGTAAAAAGCCGCAGCCCAGCGAGGAGCTCAAAGCGCTGCGCGGGCGTATCGATGAGCTGCAAAAAGATATTGCCAAAAAAGAAACCTCCAAATCCGAAGTGGCCGACGACTTGAAGGAATCGGAAAAGGAAATTTCCGAAACCAATCGCACGCTATCCGAGCTGGCGCTGGAGCAAAAAGAAACCGCCGGTGAGCTCGCAGCGTTGCAATCGAAAACCGGCACATTGAAAACAAACGTCACAAAACACCAGGCGGACCTGGAAAAGCTGATCAAAAATCAATACCAGAGCGGCGGCGATGACGCGCTGAAATTGCTTCTCAACGGAAAAGACCCGGCGCAGGTTTCGCGCCACATGCACTATTACTCATATTTGGCCAAAGCCCGGGCCGACTCGATCCAGAGTTTAAAATCGGATATCGCGCAGTTGAACCTGGCGGAAGCCGAAACGCGCGCGACGGCGAAACAACTGGCCGACCTCAAAGCGGAGGAAGCGCGACAAAAACAGAAGTTGCTGAGCGAGCGGCAAAAGCGCAAAAATCTGCTGGATAGAATTTCCGGTCAGATCAAAAACCAGAAACGCGAAGTCGGAAAGCTGAAGCAGGACGAAGCGCGCATTTCGCAGCTGGTGGACCGACTGGCGAAAATGCTGGCGCAGAAAAAGAAAAAATCAACCAAATCAGCCGCGAAAGCAACTGCGCCGGAAAACGTCAAACCCGGCGCGCCGGCGATCCAGAACGACGAAGAGCCGGACGACAGCTTCAGAGGCACCTCGTTCGCGTCGCTACGCGGAAAGTTAAAGTTGCCGGTTCGGGGGGAACTTGCCAACCGATATGGCAGTCCACGTGAAGGAGGCGGGCTTACCTGGAAAGGCCTGTTTATCCGCGCGGCGGAAGGTGCGGGAGTAAAAGCGGTAGCGGACGGTCGCGTCGTGTTTGCCGACTGGTTGCGCGGCTTCGGCAATTTGATGATACTGGACCATGGCGGAGGCTATATGAGCCTCTATGGCAATAATGAATCCCTGCTCAAACAGGTGGGCACATCGATTAAGCCGGGCGACACGATTGCCAGCGTGGGAAACAGCGGCGGCAACGCAGAATCCGGCTTATACTTTGAATTGAGGCACCAGGGAAAAACCCTTGACCCACTTCCGTGGACCGGCAGATAGAATTATAACTACTTGATTAAATTGAATATTGTGGAGCAGCTATGAACGGCAACAAATGGAAACCAGCGGGCCTGATCGGTCTCGGTCTCGTCGTCGGCGTAGCGTTGAGCCTGAATTTTACTGCCAGCGCGGAACGGCCCTTGTCGAAGTTGCCGCTTCCGTATGAAGACATGCGTGTGTTCAGCGATGTGTTCAACCGCATCAAGACCGATTATGTCGAGCCGGTGGAAGACAAAAAACTGCTGAAAGAAGCGATTAACGGCATGCTCGCCGGATTGGATCCGCATTCCGCCTATCTGGATAAAGACGCATACAAAAACCTTAACGAAAGCATGGAAGGCCAGTTCGAAGGGCTCGGCATCCAGGTCGATATGGATGAGACCGGTTTTGTCAAAGTTGTCTCGCCGATTGAAGGGACTCCGGCCGCGCGCGCAGGAATCAAATCCGGCGATTACATTATCAAGCTCGACGATACAGCCGTTAAAGGGTTGAAGCTTGACGAAGCGGTGAAGAAAATGCGCGGTCCGCGCGGCACCAGCATCACGCTGACGATCATGCGCAAGGCCGAGCCGAAGCCGCTGATTATTCAACTAACGCGTGAGCCGATCCGCACGCAAAGCGTCATTTCCAAACAAATCGAGCCGGGTTTTGCGCACATCCGCGTGACGCAATTCCAGAAACCGACCGGCCCCGATTTGGCTGCAGCCCTGGAGGACGCCTATAAGAAGAATCCGCAAGGAGTGAAAGGCATCGTATTGGATTTGCGTAATGATCCGGGCGGATTATTGCCGACGGCGATCGGTGTTTCCGCGGCATTTTTGCCGGAAAACGCAGTGGTTGTAACCTCGGACGGCCAGGTGGACGATGCCAAGGCCAAATATCTGGCTAACCGCCGGTATTATCAGCCGGGATTTTCTAGCGACTACCTCAGCCGCGTTCCGGCTGCGGTAAAAACGGTTCCCCTCGTTGTGTTGGTAAACAATGGCTCTGCGTCCGCATCGGAAATCGTTGCCGGGGCATTGCAGGACCACAAACGCGCCGTGGTTATCGGCACGCAAACATTCGGTAAAGGCTCGGTGCAGACCATCGTGCCGCTGAATGACGAGACCGCGATCAAGCTGACCACGGCACGCTATTTCACCCCGAATGGGCGCTCGATCCAGGCAAAAGGCATTACCCCGGATTATCTGGTCGAAGAAGCTGTGCCGCGTATCGGCGCGATTCGCGAAGCGGATCTGGAGCGTCACCTTTCCAATCCGGCTGACGGTAAGAGTGACCCGATTGCGGAAGCTGCCGCGCGCACTATTCGTCTTGAAGCTGCAAAAGCGGAAGCGGCTAAAGCCGATGCGGCGCGAGCAAAAGAGGTCGTGGAAAAAAATCCTGACGGCAGCGATAAGGAAAAACCTGACCTCCAATTGGAACAGGCGATGAATTATCTGAAGGGCTTGCCGGTTGTCGCGTCGAACAGCATGAAGACGAGCAACTTGGTTAAGTAAAAATCTAATATAATCAACAAGTTAACATACGCGGCCATGATGGGAAATCATGGCCGCGTTTTGTTTTGTCGGCTGCTAAAATAACACCATGGAACACATCATTCTAATTACTGGCGGCAGTCGCGGCATCGGCGCGGCGACGGCGCGGCTCGCCGCGACGCGCGGCTACGCGGTGTGCATCAGTTATGTTTCCAACCAGGCCGCCGCTGATGGCGTGGTAAATGAAATTGTTTCTGCTGGCGGCAAGGCGCTGGCATTTCAGGGCGACGTGGCCAGCGAGCCGGATGTGGTAAGAATGTTCCAGCAGGTCGACAAGGGGTTCGGCGAATTGACCGCGCTGGTCAACAACGCCGGCATCATCGACATTCACAGCCGCGTCGACGGCATGAGCGCGGCCCGGCTCAACCGCATTTTCGCCACCAACATCACCGGCTCTTTCATCTGCGCGCGCGAAGCAGTCAAGCGTATGTCCACCAGACACGGCGGCGCAGGCGGCGCAATCGTCAACCTTTCTTCCGCCGCCTCGCGCATCGGATCGCCGGGCGAATACGTCGATTATGCAGCATCAAAAGGCGCAATCGAAACATTCACTTTGGGTCTGTCGAAGGAAGTCGCCGCGGAAGGAATTCGCGTCAACGCCGTGCGTCCCGGGGTGATTTACACCGATATTCATGCCAGCGGCGGCGAGCCGGGCCGCGTCGACCGGGTTAAAGATTCCGTGCCGATGAAACGCGGCGGCACGGCGGAAGAAGTCGCCCAAACAATTATGTGGCTACTATCCGACGACGCATCGTACACCACGGGTGCCATAGTGGATGTGACCGGCGGCCGGTAAATTGCCGCGCGCAATTCGCAAAGGAGCATGTAGCCATGAAATCCAATGCCAAAAAAACCGTTGCCAATATTATTCCCTGCCTGCGTTACCATGATGCAATGGCTGCCATCACCTGGCTATGCGACGCCTTCGGGTTCGAAGCCAACCTGGTGGTGCCGGGCGAAAACAACTCCATTGCGCACGCACAATTGCGCTTCGGCAACGGCATGGTCATGCTTGGCTCCGCGCTCGACGACGAAATTGGCAAGATGATGAAACCCCCGCTTGATGTCGGCGGAATCGGTACGCAAAGCCCATATGTAGTCGTAAAAGACGCTGACCTTCATTACGCGCGCGCCAAAGCAGCCGGCGCGCAAATTGTGATGGAAATCAAAAGCGAAGACTACGGCGGGCGCGGTTATAGTTGTCGCGATCCGGAAGGCCATCTTTGGAGCTTCGGCACCTACGACCCGTGGGAAGATTAAGTCACGGTTACCTGTGCAATTCGGCCAAATCTGTCAAACTCATTGTATTCTGTAACTATTTGATTGTATTTATATTTTAATAAAAGAATAATTCGCTGTCAGACGCTGAGCGAGCGGATATTTATGTCAGAATAAAAACATGAACGACAACCAACTTTTGCGCTATTCGCGCCACATCCTGCTTAATCAAATCGGAATTGAGGCACAGGAAATTCTGCTCGCTTCCAAAGCGCTGATCATCGGTGCGGGCGGATTGGGTTCGCCGTCGGCGCTGTATCTCGCCTCCGCCGGCGTCGGCAGCATCACCATTTGCGATGGCGACTCGGTCGACCTTACCAACCTGCAACGTCAAATCGCGCATCGCAACGACGCCATCGGCAGCAACAAAGCCGACTCCGCTAAAGCGTCGATGCACACCATCAACCCCGACATCAACATCATCGCCATCCAACGTCGCCTCGAAGGCGATGATCTCGAAGACCAAATCAGCCAAACCGACGTCGTGCTCGATTGCTCCGACAACTTCGCCACGCGCCACGCTATCAACCGCGCCTGCGTCAAATACCGCAAGCCCTTGGTTTCGGGCGCGGCGATCCGTTTCGACGGACAAATTTCCGTATTCGACCTGCGCGACGCTACCAGCCCGTGTTACCACTGCCTGTTTCCCGAAAACGTCGCCAGCGAAGAAATGCGCTGCGCCGTCATGGGCGTATTCGCACCGCTGGTCGGCATCGTCGGCGCGACGCAAGCCGCCGAAGCAATCAAGGTGCTGACAAAAATCGGCGAGAGTTTGAATGGAAGATTGTTGCTGCTCGATTCGCTGAATATGGAATGGAACAGCATACAGTTGAGGCAGGATCCGGGGTGTGCGGTTTGTGGAAAGCACTGAAATTAAATTACTTTCTCTCGGTAATCAGTGCACGGCTTAATTTTTTTATCTAAATAACTGAAGTAACCAATTATGGCAAAACCTCGAAAGACTGAACCACCAAAATCAGCTCAACTTACAGTTGATGTCATGAGAGCAGCAATTCCAAAACTTGAGCGTCGCATTAAGGATCTTGAATCATTCGATGTAAATACAATCCGTAATAGATGGGATCCAGTTATGGGTGCTTTGGAGAGTAAGGTCAACAGCACACTCCAAGATATATTGGGTCATGGCACAGTCGATTACAACGAATATTCAATTCACTCTCTCGATACGTTGCCTCTGATTATGGGTGGAGGCCCTGATCCATTGCCAGTTGTTATTGAAGGTTACAAGCATGGTATCGAGCGGGCTGTTTTGAATCTTAAAGCTCTTAAAGAATTATTTGAGGAACGGATTATCGATTCTTCTACCGAAAACCATCTTGAAAATTTCAGTAACTCTACTAACCAGCCACTGAATTCACGTCAGGTCTTCGTTGTTCATGGTCACGATGAGGGCAAAAAAGAAATGGTCGCTCGATTTCTTTCCCAAATAGGCTTAGAACCAATAATCCTCCACGAACAACCAAATAAAGGCCATCCAGTTATTGAGAAGTTTGAAGCTCATTCTCAAGTAGCCTATGCAGTTGTGTTGTTTACGCCTGATGATTTTGGTTACCCAGCAGACAACCCTTCATTAGGTCGTCTAAGGGCGCGTCAGAACGTCATCCTGGAACTCGGTTTTTTTCTTGGTGCTTTGGGAAGGGGAAAGGTTTGCGTGCTTCATGATGGCGATATCGAAATACCATCAGATTACAAAGGAGTTTTATTTGTTAAGCTAGATGCAGGAGGGGCTTGGAAGTTATCTTTTGCAAGGGAAATGAAAGTCGCCGGACTTGATATCGACCTAAATAAGGTCATCTAGCGCGTAGGCGGCCTGATAAGCCTGCAAGTTTGCCACCTCGAAAAAACGCTGGGCTTGCCAGCCCAGCCTACGAAAAAGTCAAAACGGATGGTCTATATTTAGAGCGTAGTTTCCATTAACCAATGTTCAAAGGAGGGGGCAAATGAACAAAAAATTCTTTATCTCAACGTTAATCCTATTTGTCGTGTGGATGATAGGTGGGATCGTGGTGCATGGTTTGTTGCTGGGGGCTGATTACGCCAAGCTGACGAGCCTTTATCGACCCGAGGCGGATCAACAACAATATTTCCCCTTTATGTTGCTCGCGCATCTCATTGTCGCCGGCGCATTTGTGTGGGTCTATACGCGCGGCATGGAAGCCAAGCCGTGGCTGAACCAGGGATTGCGTTTCGGTTTCGCTGTCGCGTTGTTGACTATCGTGCCGACGTATTTGATTTATTACGCCGTGCAGCCGATGCCGGGCATGCTGGCGCTGAAACAAATTATTTTTGATGGTATCTGGATGTTGCTGCTGGGTGTGGTTGTAGCGTTTTTGTATCGTGAGCAACGCGCTTGATTGTTCCGAAGCCGAACTGGTAATTACCCCTCCCGACCCTACCCTCCCCTTGAAGGGGGGGACTACATCGCAGGCTGGACTGATAAGCCCGGCAATTAGCGAAGAAAGGTGGCGATGAAAAAACTTTTGTCGATTTTATTTTTAATGGCCATTCTGGCAGGTTTGTTTGCTTGTTCCAGCAACGCGCAAAAATGTACTGGCGCCAACTCAACTTATTTCTGCAAAAAATAATGCGGTGTTCGCACAAATTTGGCCGGCCTGGAAATGCTTTAATCCAATTCAGCCAAATCCCATCTTGGTCGGACGCTAAAGCTTCCGTCGGTTTTTAATCCTTCCAAGCCCATTTTCTGCAGGCGCAGAGCGCCCGCAAACGCGATCATCGCGCCGTTATCGGTGCAGAATTCCAAAGGTGGGTAAAACACGTGACAGCCGATTTGTTGCGCGCGTGAGGTGAGCGACTCGCGAAGTTGTCTGTTGGCGCCGACGCCGCCCGCCACGACTAATTGCTCGTGACCCGTTTGTTTCAGCGCGGCAAGCGATTTTGTTACCAGTACTTCGACGATGGCCTCCTGGAACGCAAGGCAGATATCGGCGCGGGTCTGCGCGGCCACATTGCCCTCGGCATTCTTGTTTTGATTCACCAGTGTGAGCACGGCGGTTTTCAGCCCGCTGAAGCTGAAGTTGAGATCGCCGCTATGGAGCATGGGACGTGGCAATCTGAAT
>JBAVXA010000150.1:0-2130 GCA_049698095.1 Burkholderiales bacterium | reverse complement strand
TCCGAGCTTGCTGCGAATCGAGAATTCGCCGCCGAACGTGTGCGCCCGCTCGTACATGCCGAGCAAGCCGAGCGACTGCGTATTGAGTAATTCCGCTTCCGACATACCTTTGCCGTTGTCGCTGATCTCCATGCGCACGTCCTGCTCGGTGGCATCGACCTGAATGCTGACCCGCGTCGCGCCGGAATGGCGCGCGACATTGGTCAGCGTTTCCTGGAATATGCGAAATATCGCGGTCGCCTCTTCCTGCTGCATATCAAGATCCTGCACACTCATTTTAAGGTCGCACAGGATATTCATCCGTCGCTGCAACTCCTGCGCCTGCCATTCGATGGCCGCCCACAGGCCGAGATTATCGAGAATGCTCGGGCGCAAATCGGTGGCAATTTTTCTAACCGTACCGATGCATTCATCGACTTTTCCGACCATGCCAGCCAATTTTTCAGCAAATCCGGGCGCCGAGTTCGCCAATGCGCCGCCGTGCCAGCTCAAATCCATTTTCAGCGCTGTGAGCAAGGCGCCAAGTTCGTCATGAATCTCGCGCGAGATTTTGCTGCGTTCGGCTTCGCGCGCGGTTTGCAGGTGGTTGGACAATTCGCGAAGTTGTCCGCGCGATTGTTCAAGTTCCTGTTCCCATTTGCGCCGCTCGGTGATGTCGCGGCAGATAGCCTGGTTTTTCACCACCCAGCCGTCTTCAATCACCATGCGCACATTTTGCCCTAACCAGATACTGACGCCATCCTTAGTGACGACGGGGAATTCGAAATAGCTGGTGGGAATCTTGTTCCTGAACTGGTGATAATAAAAACTCTCCACCCGCTCGCGCCAATCGGGTCGTATGACCATACTGAAATGTTGCCCGATGGCTTCGCCGGCCGAGTATTTGAGCAGGCGTTGAGCGTTCGAGTTGATAAACAAAAAATGCCCGAGCGCGTCGGTCTCGTAAATAATGTCGTCGGCGTTTTCAATCAGCGCGCGATAATGCGATTCACTTTCACGCAAACGGATTTCCGCCTGTTTTTTCTCCGTTACGTCGTGCACGATGGAATAAACCAACTGGCGTCCGCCGAGGTTGACCGGCCCGGCATGGATCTCCACGTCGCGCATTTCCCCGGACGCTAATTTGTGTCGAAATTCAAAGCGCTGCTGGCTGCCGGAAACCGCCTGTGCGAGGACTTTCAGGATATCCTGGGCCGGTAGCGTGTTGATTTCGGCTATTGGCAGCCCGCGCATGGTTTCCAGCGGATAGCCGTAAAATAGCGCCGCCGCCGGGTTGGCGTCAAGCAGAGTCCCGCTTTCCGGGTCGGCCAGCAATTGCACCGCGGGGTGGTTTTCAAACATTTGGCGGTAGCGGAATTCGCTGTCGCGCAAAGCCTGCTGCGCTTCGCGTGATTCGGTGATATCGAACATGCTGGTGCGACTGTGCTGGAATTTTCCTTCGGCATCAAAAACCGCGCGCGACTTGGCGAGGGCGAGAAAACGGCTCCCGTCTTTTCGCTGCATCTCGTATTCGATTTCGCGGATGCTGCCGTCGTCGTGTTTGAAATATTCAAATGATTTTTGCAGGAGGCTGCGCGACGGTTCAGTGAGAAAATCGGTTATGCGCATCTTACCCACAAGCTCTTCGCGTTCGTAACCGAGCCATCTCAGCTCGGTGTCGTTGATTTTCAGAAATACGCCGTTCTCATCCACTGAGTGATAGCCGCAGGGAGCCTCGTTGTAAAGGTCGGCGAGCTTGTCAGCGGTTATTTGCAACATTTCGCCGGCGAGTTTTGCCTCGCCTATATCCGTCATCATACCGAGCATTCCCTGGTATGCGCCGCGGTCGTCGAATATCGGCGAAGCTGAGGAACGTACCCAAAGTGCCGCGCCGTCTTTTTTCTGCAGGCGAAAATCGAATGGGCCCCTTGCGCCGGCAATGCGGGCGGCAATGCGCCCCTTGGACATCGCCCGATCATCGGGGAAAACGAAACTGAATGCATCCTTGCCGATAATTTCATCCAGCGAGCGTTCCAGCATTTCTGCCATGCGCGGGCTGGCATAGGTGACAACGTTATTTGTGTCGGCAGTCCATACTGCCTCGTACGCCGTCTCCAGCATGCGGCGGTAGCGCGCTTCGCTTTCGCGTAG
>JBAVXA010000149.1:0-5755 GCA_049698095.1 Burkholderiales bacterium | reverse complement strand
AGCTAATTGTGCCTTCTGAATAATGGATATTTGTCCTTCGCGTTTTATAGTCAGCCCTTCAACCAAGCGTGATTTGAAATACTCAGCCGTGTCCGTATCTGTGCAGTAGATATAGCAACCTTTAATTCCTCTGGTCATTAGAGTGCGGTATGTGTTTTTAATGATTTCATCTGCTCGTTTTTTCGCCGTAACTGTATCTGTAGCGAATAGCTTTTTGTATCCTGATAGAGACTTATCAGACCTTGCTCTTTGTTCGGGCTGTGTAGTCATTACGCCATTTCGAACTATGATGTCAGGGCCAACGATGACGCCGACGTAATCCAGTTCAAGTCCTTGGCTGGTATGGATGCATCCTATTTCGTCGATGGATGTTGGGGCTACAATCCATAGACTGCCATCGCTACCTAAATTCCACCGTTTAGAATAATTAAACTCAGGAATAATAATATCGAAATTGTTTGGATTTTTTTTGCTCGCCCAATTCCAACAATATCCCGCTACAACACGCGCCTTGTTATTCGCCTTATTTTTTTCTGCAATAAGTTCATGTAACTTTGTTGGTGAATCAATTACTTGAAAATCGAATTCGCCGCCTTCAAGCTTTTCATTTGCTGTTGGACGTATGGCTAAAGTATTGTCTATCCAAGCGAGATAACCATCGGAGCCATTACATCTAAATTGCGACGCTAATTCCATTATGGTTGATTTCACGCCTAGTTTTTTCGCCCATTTTTGTATCTCAGTGGAGTTGCCGATATCTTTGAGGGTCACTATTTGATCGTCATCCACAAACAAAATAGTACATTTTGCTGCAGAGATAATTTCTTTGATTTGGTTCTCGCCTAAGTTTGCATAAAGACCAGATTTTTCGTTTAGTCGATGCGCTTCATCGACAATTAAGACGTCAAAACAATTTCTATCAGATTGTGTAAATGCGCCCGAGCCAGAAAATAGATTGGAAATGGCAGTTTTTTTTAATAGGCCAGTGAGTTTGCTTTCATATACCGCTCTAGGCGCAGCATTTTTTGAGACATATTTGCAAACAAGGCCGAGTTTCGACAATGACACTAACAGGTTAATGGCTAAAACGGATTTCCCTGTGCCGGGACCGCCTTTAACGATTAGTACCTGCTTATCTGACTCAGAAGCAGTTTGGGCTATGGCTAAGGCGCTTTCATAGACAACCTTTTGATCGTCAATAAGAACAAACTCTTGATTGCCTTTAATCATGCCAGCGAGGCTATCAACCAACATTTTGGAGGGCCGGATTCTACCGTTTTCAATTTGGTAGATTAGGTTGGTCTTATCCCCGTATTTTACGAACTGCTTGATGAAATTACGAAGCCGCTCACGTTCTGCATCGCCCTTCAAGAAAAGGGGTGCTTTTTCAATATATGGCGCGTAAAAATCGTTGTCGATAACATTGTCACTTGCGTAGTTATGTAAATACGCACACGGCTTTAATGAAAGACCGCCGTTATAGACTGCTTCGTTAAATCCCTGCAAAAGAGAAGCATATGACCAAGCCTGATATGACGGATGTGGCCCCTCGCTCTCGTCACCTTTCCCGCCACGACGCGTAATTACAACACCGTCTTTAGATGTAATCGTCGCTTCAGACCATTGCTTCAATTCAACAATAATCACGTTCGCGGAATTGTCTGCACCTTGTCCAGACAGGATGAAATCCACACGTTTAGATGTCTGAGGTATTTTGTATTCGATGGCGACACCGGAGTCTCCGGGAATGTCCTCGTCATTGAGTACCTTCGCCATATACTGCAAAGACTCTTTCCATGATCGAATCTCATTAGCGGCGACGTTACCGCCTGTTCTTTCAAAGTATGAGGCGGTGATGACTTCTTCAATGTTTCTCTTGAAAGAATCGTCTAAGAATTTATTTTTGTTGGCTTGATAAATGATCAATTTGAGTTTCCAAGAGGAGCGTTTACTTAATACTCCGTATATTTTTTACTAGAGCCTTTGACGATATCGACAGGGTATTTTTCGGCATTTAGTACGAGCTTTTGCTGTGCCGAGCTGATTAAGTCAATGCCAAGCTTATCAGCTAATCGAGTCAGATAAAGCAGTACGTCCGCAAGCTCAAGCGCAATTTGTGCTTTTTTTTCTTCAGAAAGGGTTTCACCATCTTTAAGCCATTGGAAGTGTTCGAGGACTTCTGATGTTTCAACACTAAGCGCGCAAGCGAGGTTCTTAGGGGAATGGAACTGGTCCCAATCTCTTTCCGCGGCAAACTGTTGGAGGCTTTCGGCTAATTTGGCAAGTTCATCTTTACACATTTTGGATTCCTAAGCTTCTATTAATAATGCAAAATAATTGTAGATACACAACAGATGGCCGGTATATTTATGAACCTAGGTTGTACCTGGAATTGCTTGCGCATTTTCTTTAGAGGTAAGCGACAGAGGTAGGGCGATTATATCCGCATGATTGATATGAGTGATATTTAGGAAGCGAGGCCAATGTATTCGCATGATTTTTAATAAGTTTAATTGTTTGCTGGGTTATTAGTATGAAATGCGATTTTCTTGAAATTGACTCACGCATCGCATAATCAAGCTTACAAATAATATTTTCTTAATTCCACATCTTTTTCAATGGGATATGAGGTTTAGCCAAAGGTAACCCCTTTCCCATCAATATTCACAAGCTGGAGCGTATTAAATGGAAGAAAAAATAGCTCGCATTATTCGCAACATCCATACACTAGCCGATTTAAAAAAGCTCGAAACGAACGCGCGGCGAAATAATGCGCTTACAGACGAGCTAGAAAACGCGATTAGGGTACGATCGGCCGATCTTGGGCGCACGCTGATTGCAGAGAGGACTGGTATCGATTTAACCAACCTTTCGCCTGCCGAGGAGAAAATTATCCAGGCGGTCAGTGAGTACGTCGGTTTTATGAAGCGTAAAGGTAAGGATGCGACACGCACTTTTAGCCAATTGGCGAATCGGGGGTTAATCGGTGCCGCGGAAACTGCTGTCTCTCAATCGACGCCAACGAAAGGATTCCAAACACTTTCTGAGGCTGGCTACAAAAACCTATCTTACGAGAAAATAATTATTGACCATCCAGATGAGTTTAGCGCGCGAGCGAATTGGTTCTCACGCCGAAGACTCGGCCTAGTGAACGACAGCGCTAAGCCACCAGCGCTTTCGGTTACGCCCGCGCAAGCTCGAACGCAAACAATATCAAAAACGCAGATTCAAACAGAGAAAATTCTGCAGTGGCTTACGAAAATTAGTGTGCTAAATGACGGCGCCCTCCCGATTTTCACATATAAGGATGCAGCCGCAGTTCTGGGCGAGTCGAACATGCGCACTTTCGGAAGAGCTTTGGGTAATATTCAGTCACGCATTGATTTCGCATGCTATGTAGTGGGATTACCCCCTCTTGGTCTTGCGGCAAATGCACCGTTTGAAAACGCATGGCAACAGGAGGACCGGAATTGGGCATTTCCAATCGAAATCATGGAAAACGCAGCAAAGTCTCGTATCTGGACTAACGAAGACTTTGAGGCAGTATTGGACGAAACGAGAAAATTACCTTTAAAGGCGCACTACTCTTGGAAAATTGAGATGAATACGAAGGAGATTAAGGTCAAGGAGTGGGCGTTTGGACTAGTGGGATCAAGCCGCCGCTTTGCCTTAACGACGGACGAAAGGGAGCCATCTCCTAAACGCAATCCTGCCTGGACACGAGATGAACTCATACTTGCTCTGGACCTATATCTTCGCTTCCAGGGTGTAGCACCTCCAACGGACAGCCCGGAAGTTTATGAGCTTTCAGCCTATCTCAACAGGAAAAGAATTGCGGACCAAACCACCAATGCCCATACGTTTCGCAACCCGAATAGCGTGATAATGAAAATGATGAGTTTTAGACGATTTGATCATGAGTTCAAAGCCGATGGCAGAGTTGGCCTCGTTCGAGGTAACAAGCTTGAAGGTGTTATATGGGATGAATTTTCTTCAGCTCCAGCAGCGCTTGCGGTGGCTGTTGCCGCGATCCGCTCCGAGATCGACGATGAAAAAAACGGGTATAAAGAACAATTGAACACCGTCCCTATCGAAGCGCCATATTGGGTTTTTGTTTGTAACCCTAAGAAGTGGGCCATTGATCAGTTTTTGGAACGGCAAATTGAGCGAGACACATGGGGCGTTCGCCCATCTGATCGCGCCCGTTTTGCTCCGGGCCAGTTAGGCATCATCCGAGTTGGTGTCGATAGACGTACAGTAGCAGAACGCAAAGGAAGCCCAGCCTTGAAACCCGGCATTTATGGCTTGTGTGAAGTGGAGAGCAAAGTGTTTGAAGGATCGGGGGCGAGTGACAAGTTCTGGGCTCCAGGCAATAGCCGTCAAGCAGGCTGGCCAACGGTTGAGATTCGCTATTTGAAGACCTATCGACTTACTCCACTGACAATTGAAAAACTTCGGGCTGAGAGACCAGGCGTGTCGCAACTACTTCTCAATGGTTTTCAGGCAGCATCTTTTCCGATTTCAGCCAATGATTTTTACTCAGTAATTGAGCTGCTCGGTGAAAATTTGGATGATTTGCCCTTGCTAACTGATCACTCAGAGGCAACTTCGAACAAGATTGCAATGTTTAGAGGAGAAGTATCTGTTTGCGAGTCCTGAAGTGAAGGAAAAAATCAGCAAGACCATTGAACGAGGGAATGTCGGTCTAGAAGTAAAGATGGCAACAGGGTTCAAGTGCCAACTATGTGAGGCGCTCGGTCGCGATCCATTGGGCTTTTTGAAAAAAAACGGCGAGCGCTACGTCGAAGCTCACCATGTTATGCCAGTGTCGAAAAAACAACTCGGTTCACTTGCAGCGTCAAACATTATGACCCTTTGTGCCAACCATCACCGACAAATACACTATGGTGGCATTCATGTTGTCATTAGCCCGCTTACGTTTGACTTAACCATTGAAGGGACGCCTGTGAAGATTTCAAGGACTGGTGTTCACGCTCCGTGCCCTCTAGATAAATAGTACGTGCCAATTCGAGATTGCTGAAGGCGGCCGGCAGAGCTCTCGACCAGCACATCTAAGCGACAGGTAGTTTTTTATGCGCACTGCGCACGCTACATGCTTGTAGGTGTAAAGTAGGTTTATGGAAAAAATCAGTCTTCCCCTAGCAGTAATCATGGAGCGCCGCTTGACGTCGAACCGCTGGGTGCCGATCAAGTGGGAGGCGATTGCGGTGTTGCCGGATTCGGGTGAGGAGCCGGTCGCGGGCAATGTGGTGTTTGCCGACGAGCAATCGACGCACTACTTATTCAGCAGCTTTTCGCTTGAGCTGCATCGCGACGAGGCGGAGAATTATTTTCTCAATATCGGCGGGACGGAGCCGAAGGTGTTTGTTCTGTGGCGTCTGGAAGACGATGTCGCGAAGCCGTATCGGGTGACGGTGAGCCTGGGCGAGGCGGCGCGCTGGATGGATTCAGGCGAGAGTGTGGACGGCATCGCGATGCCGCACGATATTGCGGTGTGGTTGAGCGATTATGTGGTTCGGCATTATGTGCCCGAGGTGAAAAAACCTAAGCGGCGCGAGATGAAGAAGAATTAACGCGGTCCTGGTGATTTATGGCGAATTTTTATGCAGGAATCTGACGACGACAAAAAACCGTTTCTTTCGCGCTGGTCGCAACGCAAGTTGCAGGCGGAGAAGGATCTGGCTGAAAAGAAATTGCCGGCTGCCGAGGCGGCGCGGGATGTTGCTGCGCGGCC
>JBAVXA010000148.1:0-23949 GCA_049698095.1 Burkholderiales bacterium | reverse complement strand
TGTTATTCAGGTTGGTAACGTAGGTTTGATGATGCTTGCCGTAATGGTATTCCAGCGTCTCCTTGGAGATGTGCGGCTGCAATGCGTCCATCGCGTAGGGCAGTGCGGGTAGTTTGTGTTCCATGGTGTGACTCCTTGTTTGGTTAAACTTATTGTTACGCTTTTTCGTGCTTTGATTTTACTCTCTGACCGCTACCCGGGCAAATGAGTTCACCTCAACGCGCAAACAACAAATAAACAATAAATTGAGCGCCAACAAAATCGCCAGAAAGCTGTGCCAGAAGGCAGTGGGAGTGCTGGTGGGGCTGCGTGTGGCCCTGGAAACTGCGGCGGCGGCTGAACCATTATTGCTACTGCAGCCGACGAGAGGAAACAATCCGGCAGCGGAGATGTATCTTAGCCCGCTGCGCCGTTCCCGTTGGACACGATTCAGTTGGTCTGAGTCATGTAATAGGCCGTGTTGATGGTTTGTCATCTTCACGCCAAGTCATGAAGAATTGGCAGGTTGCGGCTCAACGCTCCAACAAACTCAATTTATCCTTCACATCTTTATATTTATCCGCCTCAGGCAAAGCCGGTTTCAATTCAACTATCGGTTTCCATTTTTTCGCCAACTCGGCGTTCAGCGCGGTGAAGTGTTGCTGGCCTTCGGGCACATCGTCTTCGGCGTAGATCGCATCGACCGGGCATTCGGCGACACACAGGGTGCAGTCGATGCATTCATCGGGGTCGATGACTAAAAAGTTGGGGCCTTCGCGGAAGCAATCGACGGGACAGACTTCGACGCAGTCGGTGTATTTGCATTTGATACAGGATTCGGTCACTACGTAAGTCATATTGATTCCGATATAAAAATAATCATTGGCGTTATTTTAGCAGAAACTTGACTGCCGCCATGCCCGCGACCATGACGAAAAATCCGGCAGCGAAATTAGCCCCGAACGGCCAGTGGGTCTTCGGTTCGAACAAAAACGGCACGAAAAATAACAGTGACGGCGGCACGAGAAAAAAAATGTCGCGCGCGAAAATACTGACTTTCGCGGCGTCGCGGGTGTCGCTATATAGCCACAGCATGGCGAGCATGGACGATAGCGGCAGTGCAATAATGACGGCGCCCCAGAACTCGCTGCGCTTGGCGACTTCCGCCGCCGCTGCAATAATGCCGGCAGAAAACATCAATTTTATGAACCACATAGCGACTCCTTGATTTTTTGCCTGCAGACCCCCAATTATATGCTTGCAGATTAGGCTTCCCAGCAGAGTCTTTTTTGGTTAGGATGTTTCTAAAGTTCCTTGGGCAACCGCCCGCATCTGCAACAAAACCCCTAAATCTTCTACAGAGCGAACTCATGAGCGACCAAATTCAACACGTTACCGACGCAACTTTTGATGCCGAAGTTTTGAAATCTTCCACGCCTGTGCTGGTGGATTATTGGGCCGTCTGGTGCGGCCCATGCAAAGCGATTGCGCCGATTCTGGATGAAATGGCCAAAACCTACGCGGGCAAGCTGAAGGTCGCCAAGCTGAACATTGACGAAAACCAGGCGACGCCGCCAAAGTACGGTATTCGCGGCATTCCGACGCTGATGCTGTTCAAAAACGGCAATGTGGAGGCAACCAAGGTCGGCGCGCTGTCGAAATCGCAATTAGCGGCTTTCATTGACAGCAATATCTAAACCTCTTAATATTTAACCAACTCCCCGGGCGGCCCTATTCCAGCGGTCACCGCCATAAAAGCAGCACCAGCCTCCCGGGCACCTTTCTTGCACTAAACCCCAAAAGCGAATTACCCGAGTTTTCACCCACCCTTCCACATCCGGAGTCCTTCCTCGCAATGCATTTATCCGACCTGAAAAACCACCATGTGACCGACCTGGTCGAGATGGCGGTTGCCAATGAAATTGAAGGTGCGAATCGACTGCGCAAGCAGGAATTGATTTTCGCGCTGCTTAAGAACCAAGCCAAAAAAGGCGAAAGCATTTTCGGCGAAGGGACGCTGGAGGTGTTGCAGGACGGCTTCGGCTTTCTGCGATCGCCGGACACCTCGTATCTCGCCGGGCCGGATGACATTTATGTCAGCCCATCGCAGATTCGCCGCTTTAATCTGCACACCGGCGATTCGATTGAAGGCGAAATCCGCACGCCGAAAGAAGGCGAACGCTATTTCGCGCTGGTGAAAGTCGACAAGGTCAACGGCGATACGCCGGAAAACTCGAAAAATAAAATCCTGTTTGAAAACCTGACGCCGCTGTTCCCGACGCAGCCGCTGAAGCTGGAGCGCGATATCAAAGCGGAGGAAAACATCACCGGCCGCATCATCGACATGATCGCGCCGATCGGCAAGGGACAACGCGGCTTGCTGGTGGCCTCGCCCAAATCCGGCAAGACGGTCATGCTGCAACACATCGCCCACGCCATCGCGTCGAACCACCCGGAAGTCGTGTTAATGGTGATGTTGATCGACGAGCGGCCGGAGGAAGTGACGGAAATGACGCGCTCGGTGCGCGGCGAAGTGGTGTCGAGCACCTTCGACGAACCCGCCACGCGCCACGTTCAGGTGGCCGAGATGGTGATAGAAAAGGCCAAGCGCCTGGTCGAACACAAGAAGGATGTGGTAATCCTGCTCGACTCGATCACCCGCCTCGCGCGCGCCTACAATACCGTGGTGCCCGCGTCGGGCAAAGTGTTGACCGGCGGTGTCGACGCCAACGCATTGCAACGCCCGAAACGATTCTTCGGTGCCGCGCGTAACATCGAAGAGGGGGGCTCGCTCACCATCATCGCCACTGCGCTGGTCGATACCGGCTCGCGCATGGACGATGTAATTTACGAAGAGTTCAAAGGCACCGGCAATATGGAAATCCACCTTGATCGGCGCATGGCAGAAAAACGCATTTACCCCGCCATTAACGTCAACCGCTCCGGCACGCGCCGCGAAGAATTGCTAATCGAGCAAAGCCTGCTGCAGAAGATCTGGATCCTGCGCAAACTGCTTTACCCGATGGACGAACTCGAAGCGATGGAATTCCTGCTCGATAAAGTCAAAGCCACCAAGAACAACGCCGAGTTTTTCGATCAAATGAAGCGCGGCTGATTTTTATTATAACTCGTTGATTTAATTATATTATTTAGTCGTATTGCTTGATGCCTATGATTTGATGCCGGGATTGATTTGCCCTGGCATGGTCGAATAGGCGATAATCGCTTTTTTTAATAGTCGGCGCACACTCCGCCGGCGCTCGATAAGGAAATATCATGAAAGCCGAAGGCCATCCCGATTACAAAGAAATTGAAGTCACGTGCAGCTGTGGCAACAAATTCAAAACCCGCTCGACCATGTTCAAACCGCTCACCATCGAAGTTTGTTCCGAGTGCCATCCGTTTTACACCGGCAAGCAGAAATTGCTCGACACCGCCGGACGCGTCGACAAGTTCCGCAAGAAATACAGTATGGGCAGCACGCCAAAGTAATTTGGCAAACATTTGTTCCTGCGGTTTGTTTCAATTGGAAAGGCAGCTTAGGCTGCCTTTTTAGTTTTTGTATTTGCCTTGCCCTCTGTTAAACTTTTCGTTGTTGCAGGCCGTCAAACCAATTACACCACTTTTGGGGGATTCCCTATGAAAACGACTTTTACTTTGCGTAAGCTTCTCGCGGCAGCCATGGCCGTCACGCTGATTGCGTCCTGCGCCACCAACCCGGTGACCGGCAAGCGCCAGCTCAACCTGATGAGCGAGAGCGAAGAAATCGCCCTTGGCAAACAGGCGGATGCCGATGTAAAAAAAGAATACGGCGTATACAACGACCCGGCGCTGCAGGCCTACGTAAATGAAATCGGCCAGAAGCTGGCGCGAAATTCGCAGCGCGCCAACCTGCAATGGCATTTCACCGTGGTCGATTCGCCGGAGATCAACGCCTTCGCTCTGCCCGGCGGTTATATTTACGTCACGCGTGGCATCATGGCGCACCTGAACAGCGAAGCTGAGCTTGCCGGGGTAATCGGCCACGAAATCGGCCATGTCACCGCACGCCATGGCGCGCAGCAACAGAGCCAGAGCACGATCGCGCAGGTCGGCGCAGTGGCGGCGGAAATTCTCGGGCAAGTATATGGCGGCGTGCAGGGGCTGGGCGAAGTTGCCAGCAATATCGGCCAGGCCGTGATCCTCAAATACAGCCGCGAACACGAATTACAGTCCGATCAACTCGGCGCGGACTATTTGTCGCGCGCCGGTTATAACCCGAAGACCATGGTTACCGTTATCGGCACGCTTAAGGCGCAGGAGCTGGCCGCAGCGGAGCGTGGGCGGGTACAGGGCAAAACCCCGCAGCGCATGCCCGACTGGTTGTCATCGCACCCCTCGAATGATCAACGCCTGAACGATATCGTCAACATCGCCGCCAAGTATCCGGTCGTTCCGGGCGACGGCAACCGTAACGGCTATCTGCAGCGCACCGGCAACATGACATTTGGCGACAGCCGCGAACAAGGCGTGTCGCGCGGCAATAATTTTTATCATGATCCGCTCAACTTCACCATTACCGTTCCCCAAGGCTGGAAGTTCCAGAATTCGCCGGACAAGCTTGTCATGATCAACGCGGCGGGCGACGCGGCGCTGATCATGGCGTCGGTGACCGGCGCCGGCGCGAATCCGAACGAAATTTTCAAAGCGGTGTTCAAGCCCGATAGCGGGCAGGTCAGCAACACCTCGGTCGGCGGATTGCCGGCCACTTCGTTCAAGGGCAGCAGCCAGGGCAAAGCGGTGCAAGGTATCTTGTTGGCCTACGGCGGACAGCAGTTCATGTTCGTGCCGCAGGCCAAGGACGATGCGGCCATGCAGCGTGCACGCAATGAAATGAGCACCGCGCTGAACGGCTTTCACGCCATGACCCCGGCGGAACGACAGGCGGCGCGTCCGTATAATCTGCGCACGGTCAGCGCCCAGCGCGGCATGACTTTCGCATCATTGGCGCGCAACTCGCCGCTCGGTCAATTCGCCGAGCAGCAATTGCGATTACTTAACGGCCTGTATCCGTCCGGCGAGCCCACGCCGGGACAATTGGTCAAATACGTCGAGTAAGCAGTCTCGATGCAGCAAGCCGCGACCCGCGCGCCGTGGAAAGACATTTCTTTCGACGGCACGCGTACGCCGGTCAAAACTTTTCTTTTTCTTCTCGTCTGTGTCGCCTGGATTCTGCCGGGCCTGGTCGGCCACGATCCATGGAAACCCGATGAAGCGCTCAACTTCGGTTACATTTATCGCATTCTGCAAAGCGGCGAGTGGATTGTCGCACCGCAGGGCGGTGAAGCCTTTGCCAGCAAAGCGCCGCTCTATTCTCTGACCGCCGCCGCATTTGCGCGCGCGTTCGGCGGCTGGCTGCCGGTCCACGATGCGGCGCGGCTGGCCACCGGATTTTATATGGGGCTGGCGATGCTGTTTACCGGCCTCGCATCGCGCGAGCTTTTCGGTTTCCGCTTCGGGCGCCTGGCCGTCCTGATATTGATCGGGTGTCTCGGACTTTTATTACGCGCCCACGAAATGGTCGGCGATGTCGCCTTGCTCGCCGGACTCGCGCTGGCATATTGGGGCGTGGCTAAAAGCCGGATCAGCGGATTTACCGGCGGCGCAGCGATCGGCACCGGCATCGGCATCGCCTTCATGTCCAAAGGCCTGATCGCGCCGACCATCATCTGCATCACCGGATTGTGGCTGGCCGTGCTGTTCCGCGAATGGCGTACCCTGCGTTTTTTGCAGGCATGGTTTGTTGCGCCATTCGCCGCCTTGCCGTGGGTTGCGCTGTGGCCGCTGGCGCTGTTCAAACGTTCGCCGGAACTATTCGCCAGCTGGCGCGGCGCGAACAGCATGAGCGAATTTATCGCTGGCATGACCGCCACTCCTTGGCTGAGTTTGCGCTTCATGCTCGAGCTTTTGCCCTGGTACGCCTGGCCAGCCTTGCCGCTGGCAGCATGGACATTGTGGGCGAACGGGCGTAGGGGATTGGGCTACCCCTCGACGCAGTTACCGCTGGTGGGATTTCTGGTTTCGTTGGCCGCTGTGGTGCTGTTTGCGCCGCAAAGCGACTTGAGCGCCATGCCCATGTTGATTCCGCTTTCCATTCTCGCCGCAGGCGGCGTTGATACGCTGCGCCGCAGTGCAGCCAGTGCCTTGGACTGGTTCGGCATGATGACTTTCGGCATTTTATCCTTTATCCTTTGGCTCGGTTTTATCGCCGTATTCACAGGGTTTCCAGCAAGGTTGGCAAAACGCATCACCGAATATCAGCCCGGATTCACGCCGCAGTTTCATGCCATCGCGTTCATGTTTGCGCTTGGCCTGACCGTCATCTGGTTGATGGTGGTGTGGCGCACCCGCCAATCGAATCGCCGCGCCGTTGTAAATTGGACCGCCGGCATCACGATGTTCTGGCTGCTGGCCATGGCACTGTGGCTGCCTTATGTTGATTACGGCAGAAGTTATCGAAGCGTTTTTACCGAATTGAAATCCGCGTTGCCGGCAACGACGAATTGCCTCGCCAGCAAGGATCTGGGCGAACCGCAGCGCGCATTGCTGAGTTATTACGGCGTGCAGGTGTCCGCCCCGCTCTACCAACCCCTGCCGGCGAATGTCGGCGACGACTGCGCACTGTTACTGGTGCAGGGCTCGCCGAAAAAACCGTTTACGCTGGCGGGCGGATGGAAAAAAATCTGGGAAGGCTCAAGACCCGGCGAACGCAATGAACGGTTTTATTTGTATCAGAGAAATTAAATTCTTCGTTTGCAGTGCGCACATTACGCTGGCATCCAAAAAACAAACAATGACTTCGCAACCATTAATTCGTAAAGGGGTAGTGGAGGACGCCGAATGTCTTTCAGCTCTAGGCACTCAGGTCTGGCTTGGTACATATGCCACTGATGGGATCAATAGGGAAATCAGTAATCATTTATTAACCGAATTTAATCCTGAAAATTTCAAACTCAGTCTAGCCAATCGCAATTCACCGATATTCATTGCTGAAGTAAATCATCATGTTATTGGATACGCCTTTCTCAAACTCGACGAACCTTGGCAGACGAATAATAAATGGGACGTTGAGCTCGCAACGCTGTATGTTCACGAAAATTTCGTGCGCTCAGAAGTAGGGTCTGCTTTACTTGACCAATGTCAGAAATATGTTCGCGAGCAAGAAGTTAACGCCAAAATATGGCTCACTGTTAATGCTGCTAATAGTAGGGCTATTAATTTCTACCGTAAGCATCGATTTGAACAATCTGGCGTTACCTATTTCATACTAGGAAATGCAAAGCACGAAAACTTTGTATTTCTTGAAACAAAAGTGTAGCTTCAGCGGCAATATAGGATTGCGTGCTAACTTTTTACGCTAGCCGCTCGTCCAAAATTTCTATCCAGTGTTTCACATTTGTCGACGAGCCGCTTTCGATGTGGGTGAGGCAACCGATGTTCGCCGTCGCGATCAGGTCGGGAGCACCGGATTCGAGCGCCGCAACTTTATTTTTCAATAATTGTTTCGACAACTCCGGTTGCAGAATCGAATAGGTTCCGGCCGAACCGCAACACAAATGCGCATCGGGGACGGAAGTGAGCGTGAAGCCTGCGGCAGACAACAACGGCTCGACGATATTTTTTAACTTGAGTCCGTGTTGCAGGCTACAGGGCGCGTGGAAGGCTATTTTTTCACCATTTTTTTTTGTTGATTTTTTAAGCAGATCGGTCAAGCGGTTTTGTTCCGCTGAAACTACCTGACTTACGTCGCGAAATCGTTCCGACACTCTCACAGCCTTGCTTGCATAAGCGGAATCGTGCTGCAATAAATGCCCGTATTCCTGCAGCATCGTGCCGCATCCGCTTGCAGTGACCACGATCGCCTCCGCGCCGGCTTCAATATGCGGCCACCATGCGTCGATGTTGCGCTTCACGTAGCCGAGCGCTTCTTCTTGCGCGTTGAGATGGTGGGAGATCGCGCCGCAGCAGCCGACTTTATCGGCGCGCACTAAAGTCACACCGAGTTTATCCATCACTCTTGCCGTCGCGCTATTGATATTCGGTGCCATGCCGGGTTGTACGCAGCCGTCGAGCAATAACATTTTGCGTGTGTGTGTTGTCGTTGGCCATGAACCGGCATTACCCTTGAGTGGAATTTTATCTTTTAATACTTGCGGTAGCGCAGGACGCGCGACGCGACCCAACGCAAGCAAAGAATTAAACAAACCCGAGCGCGGCAACACATAACGCAAACTGCTGCGCAGCAATCTATCCGGCAAGCTGCGCGAAACTCTTTCTTCTACCAACTCGCGGCCGATATCAACCAACCTTCCGTATTGCACGCCTGACGGGCAGGTACTTTCGCAGGCGCGGCAGGTGAGGCAGCGGTCGAGATGCGATTGGGTTTTCTGCGTCGGCGTTTCGCCTTCGAGCACTTGCTTGATTAAATAAATTCTGCCGCGTGGGCTGTCGAGTTCGTCGCCGACCAGCTGGTAAGTCGGACAAGTAGCAAGACAAAATCCACAATGCACGCACGAGCGCAAAATGGCGTCGGCTTCCTTTCCCTGAGTTGTATTGAGCAGGGCCTCGGTTATTTCGGTTTGCATATCAGATGTTGTCCAGCCGGCCGGGGTTCAGAATATTGGAGGGATCAAAAGAATTTTTGAGATTGCGATGGATTTTTGCCAGCGCCGGCTGCAGAGGCTGGAACACGCCTGCGCCCTTATCGCCGCCGCGGAACAAGGTCACATGCCCGCCTGCCGCCGCAACCTGTTGGCGCAATTTTTGCGCGTCGAGATCGCCAGTGAGCCAGCGTTGCGCACCGCCCCACTCGATCATTTGCGGATTTGCCAGCGCTAACGGCGGCGCTGTCGCGGGCAGCGACACGCGCCATAACGGCTGGTCGGTCTGGAAAAAGCCGTGCGTCTGGTCGCGCAAACCATTCCACCAGCTGGGTCCCTCGGAAACCGGATCGCCGCCCATTTTCTGTTGCGCCGCCGCCACTGCTGGCGCGGCACCGGACAAACGCACATGCAATGTTCCGTCAAAATAGGCGGACGCGGAAAGCGGCAGCGGCTGACCGGCCCAACGATTGATCGCCTCGATGGCTGACGCCTGGTCCATGCGGTAACGCAAAGTGACTTCATCTGCCGGCAACGGCAGTATCTTGAACGACATATCGAGCAACACGCCCAGGGTTCCCATCGCGCCGCACATCAGGCGCGACACGTCGTAACCGGCAACATTCTTGATCACCTTGCCGCCGAAATGCAGATCTTCGCCGTTACCGTTGATGATGCGCGCGCCGAGCAGGAAGTCGCGTACGGAACCGGCGTATGCACGGCGCGGGCCGGATAGACCCGAAGCAACCGCTCCACCGATTGTGCCGTGGCCGCCGAAATGCGGCGGCTCAAACGGCAGCATCTGTTTTTCCGCAGCCAGAATAGCTTCCAGTTCTGTGAGCGAAGTGCCGGCGCGCACGGTGACAACAAGTTCGGTCGGCTCGTACTCGACGACGCCGCTGTACGCCGCCATGTCTATTAACTCGCCATGCTTTGCGGCGCCGTAAAAATCCTTGCTGCCGCTGCCGCGAATGCGTAATGGCGCGCGCGATTCAGCGTGGTGCTGAATCTGCTGCTGCAATTGCTCGATCGAAAATGTCATATATTTATTATTATAATCAAATACTTAGGTTAACATCAAAACCGCGGCAGATCGGCGTGGGCGACTTGTCCTTTATGCACATGCATTCCGCCCATTTCGGCGCAGCGATGCAGCGTCGGCACGGCTTTACCGGGATTCAAAAGTGAGTGTTCATCGAACGCATTTTTCACCGCGTGGAACATTGCCAATTCGCGCGGTGCGAATTGCACGCACATCTGATTGATTTTCTCGATGCCGACGCCGTGCTCTCCGGTGATGGTGCCGCCGACTTTAATCGACAACTCGAGAATTTCCGCGCCGAATGCTTCGGTCTTTTCCAGCTCGCCCGGAATATTCGCGTCGTACAAAATCAGCGGATGCAGATTGCCGTCGCCCGCGTGAAATACATTCATGCAGCGCAAGCCGTATTTTTCGGTCATTCCGCTGATCGCCCGCAGCACTTGCGACAGCGCTTTGCGCGGGATACTGCCATCCATGCAATAGTAATCGGGCGAGATGCGCCCGGCGGCAGGAAACGCCGCTTTGCGCCCAGCCCAGAACTTAATTCGCTCGCTTTCAGACTGCGACACACGCACGTCGGTGGCGCCGCTGTCGCGCATGATTTGTTGCATGCGACCGATCTCGTCGGCAACTTCTTCGTCGGTGCCGTCTGATTCGCACAGCAATATCGCTTCCGCGTCGAGCGGGTATCCGGCTTTGACAAACGGCTCGACCGCGCCGGTGGCGAGTTTATCGAGCATTTCCAATCCGGCCGGAATGATGCCGGCAGCGATAATATTGCCGACTGCGTCGCCGGCTTTCACGACATCGTCGAACGCAGCCAGCACGCATTGTGCGCGCTGCGGTTTGGGAATGAGTTTCACCGTCACTTCCGTCACCACGCCGAGCATGCCTTCGCTGCCCATCATTAACGCGAGTATGTCGTAACCTGCGCTGTCGAGCGCGGCGGAGCCGATTTCCAGCACCTCGCCCTCGATCGTGACCACGCGAACGCGCAGGACGTTGTGAACCGTAAGGCCGTATTTCAGGCAATGCACGCCGCCGGAATTTTCTGCCACATTTCCGCCGATACTGCAGGCGATCTGGCTCGACGGGTCCGGCGCGTAATACAGGCCCAGATGCGCAACCGCCTCGGAGATGGCGAGATTGCGCACGCCCGGCTGCACCACGGCAGTACGCGCAAGCGCGTCGATGTTGAGGATTTTGTTAAACCGCGCCAGCGATAACAGCACGCCTTGCTCATGCGGCAATGCGCCGCCGGACAAGCCGGTGCCGGAGCCGCGCGCGACCACCGGGACTTTATGTTGATGACATGCGCGCAAAATATTCGTGACTTGTTCTTCAGTTGTTGGCATTGCGACAGCTATTGGGGTTTTGCGGTAAGCGGTCAATCCGTCGCATTCGTACGGTGTCATATCTTCGCGTTCAAACAATAAACTGCCTTCGGGCAATAATTGCCGTAAATTATTGATTATATTATTATTTTTTATCGCAGTCTGATGCAGGGCTGGTTCTATGACAGAATTCATGATGGCTTCCTGAAAATGTTTACGCGGGCTTGAGCCGCGACACTTCGCGCTCGTCGATGGGCAGATTCGCCAACATCGCCATCAAACCGAGACCGATGGCGATCATCCACACCACATCATACGACCCGGTTTTGTCGAATAGAAATCCGCCCGCCCACACGCCGAGAAAGCTACCGAGCTGATGACTGAAAAACACAAAACCCGACAGCATGGACAAGTGCCTAACGCCAAAAATCTGCGCCACGAGGCCATTTGTCAGCGGCACGGTGGCAAGCCAGAGCAAACCTATCAAAACGGCAAATGCATAAACCGTAAACTGTGAAATCGGCAGCAGGAGGAATGCCGTTATCACAATGCTGCGCGCCAGATACAAACCGCTGAGCAAGTATTTTTTCGACATGAACCCGCCCAGATAGCCAGCCGTATAAGTGCCGACGATATTGAACAGACCGATCAACGCCAGCGAGATCACGCCGTCGCGTGCGCTCAAGCCTTTGTCGATGAGGTATGAGGGAAAATGCACGCCGATAAATACCACCTGAAAGCCGCAAACGAAATAACCCAGCGTGAGTAACAGAAAGCTGCGATGGGCAAATGCCTCGCGCACCGCGTCGGCCACCGACTGCTGCTGGTGCGGCGAAACCGCCTCGCGCTTTTCCACCAGTGCAGTTGAAAGCGGCACCATCGCAAAGGCGGCGAGCGCCAGGATCAGCAACGATTCCATCCAGCCGAAATTGCTGATCAGCGATTGCGTCGCGGGAATCATGGCGAATTGGCCGAACGATCCTGCCGCGCCGGCGATACCGAGCGCCATGCTGCGCTTTTCCGGCGGGAAGCTGCGACCGATCACGCCGTAAACAATGCTGAAGGTAGTACCGCTGAGCCCGAGACCGATGAGCAAACCAGAACCCCAACCGAACACCGCGCCGCTGGAGGCAAAGGCCATGACGCACAGCCCGGCAATATAAAGCACTGCGCCAGCAAGCAACACCTTGCCCGCACCGAATTTGTCAGCCAGCATGCCGCTGAACGGTTGCGCCAGTCCCCACACCAGATTCTGCATGCCCATAGCGAAGGCAAATGTTTCACGCGACCAACCGTGCGCCTGCGTCATCGGTTGCAGGAACAGGCCAAAACCGTGACGCAGCCCCATCGCCAGCGTCAGGATCAATCCGCCGCAGAGAAGCACAACGGCCGGGGAACGCCAGTTGGAAGATACCATGAAGTTATGCCGCGATTAGATTACCGCCATTATATAGGGCAACGGCGAATCTGTATTTTCTTGCTGATGCTCGGCGTGGCCAATGAAACGACAAATACACGGTGCGTTCGCCGAAATGACTCTCGGCGCGTGCGTCAGCCGCGTGGTCCAGCTAATCAACGAAATCCGACACGCCCGGCTCGGATATTCACCGACAACGGATTCGATTTTTTTGCTCAGGGGAGAATCGGCGCGTAACCGTTTTGCCACGGCTCGCAGGAAATCGATTCATCCGGTCGAGCAAAAAAAGCGCCCAGGCGAATGATGCCTGGGCCGGGGAGCGGCGTTGCTGTTTGCCGGGGTGACGAGTGCTCAGGACGCGCTGCAGCGCAGGTATTGGCTGCAGCCACCGTCGACATCGCCCGGAATGTTGAAAAGGACGCTTGCCGGAGCAAAATCGCGCCCGGCACCTGCATTGCCTGCTTCGCCGGTCAAGCCGGTTTTGCCGGCAACACCGGTCTGCGAATTTTTTGCGCCGTGCGTGCCGCTCAAATCTTCATACGCGGCGTTGATGTCGGCAGCGACAAAACGAGCCGAGCTTTTTTTCTGCATTTCGCCGGAGCGCTGCGCCATGACCGGGGTTGCATGCGTACCGCTCAGCTCTTCATATGCCTGGTTGATGGAAGAATCGGCTGCGTGAACCATGGGTGCGACAGCAAGCACGGCAGCAAGGGTGGCGAATTTAAAAGTATTGCTTTTGAGTAATGTTTTCATGATGAATCTCCTGTCAATTAAGTAATTAAAAAATGGCTGGCCGCTGCAACGTTTCGATCTGTTTCAACTGACCATGAGTGCATGGTAGAGATTGGTGTATCATTTGAGAAATGGATATTATGAATAACGATCATTCGATTTATGAATATACTGCGTAACAACCTGAACCTGCTCGGCGTACTCGATGCGCTGCTGACCGAGCGCAACGTCACACGCGCGGCGGAAAAAATGCATTTGAGCCAGCCGGCGATGAGCAATTCGCTGGCCAAATTGCGCCAGTTGTTTGACGACCCACTGCTGGTACGCGCCGCGGGAGGGTTGGCGTTGACGCCGCGCGCCGAGCAACTGGTGGAGCCGGTGCGCAAGATTCTGGCTGATGTCGATCGCGCGTTTCAGCCGGAGCAGAAATTCGATCCGGCTACGGCGCAGTTCAGCTTTAACCTGGCGGCAAACGATGCATTCGAGATGACCATGCTGCCGTTGTTGGCCGAGCGACTTTCGCGCGAGGCGCCGGGCATAAAATTTACCGTGGTGCCGCGCACGTCGGCCAAGGTCCCCTATGCGCAATTGCAGAACGGCGAAATCGACATTGCTTTAGGTCACTTCACCGAGCTTCCCGATACCCTGCACGCGCGCAAGCTTTACGAGGAGGAGCTGATGCTGGTAGTGCGCGAAGACCATCCCAGCATCCGGCGCAAGCCGACCGTTGAGCAATTCCTCGCTGTGCCGCATGTGTTGATTTATCCTCAGGGAGATTCGTTTATGGCGGCGGCGGCGAGGCAGTTTCCCGGCGAGGCGCACCTGCTTAACATCGCGGTACGGGTACCGCATTACGCCGCAGCGCCGCTGATGCTGAGCCATACCGACTATTCGGCGATTCTGCCAAAGCGGCTGGCACAAGGCTTTGCAAAGGTAATGCCGTTGAGAATCGTTCCATTACCGTTCGCGATCCCGCCGTTTCCGATAAACGCCGCCTGGCACAACCGCACGCACCACGACCCGGCGCATCAATGGCTGCGCAAGCTGCTCGCGGAGGCTTGTGCCGAACTTTAGCGCTATTGCGACGCAATTGCAGAGCGCTTGCCCGAACCATTGGCCGACGCTATGATGGCTGTCACGCGCGGGATGGTCTCGCGCAAGCAACTAAGAAGCGCGCTAGCGCCATTTTGAGGACGGAGATATTCATGAGAAAAATCATCATTTTGGCAGCGGCATTGCTGACCGGCGTTGTTGCATTTGCAGCAGATAAATCGGTGCGGCTTTCCATTTCCACCGGCGGCACCGCAGGCGTGTATTACCCGCTCGGAGGCGGGATGGCGGCGGTGCTATCAAAATACGTTCCTGAAATCGAAGCGACGGCGGAAGTGACCGGCGGCTCAGTGGACAACATCAAACTCATCGGCGCGGGAAAATCAGATGTCGGTTTTTCCATGGCGGATGCTGCATGGGACGGCTATAAGGGCCAAGAAAAATTTAAAGAAAAAGTTCCGCTCCGCACGCTGCTGGTGCTCTACCCTAACCCTTTGCAGATTGCCACGGTAGAGGGCAGCGGCATTGAGAAAATAAGCGATCTGAAGGGCAAGCGCGTCTCTACCGGCGCGGCAGGTAGCGGCACCGAAATCATGGCGATGCGCCTGCTGCGCGCTTACGGCCTCGATCCCGACAAGGATGTGACGCGCGATCGCTTGTCGCTGGCGGAATCGGTCAATGCAATTAAAGATAAGAAAATCGACGCGCTGTTCTGGAGTGGCGGGTTGCCTACAGCGGGGTTGACCGATCTCGGAGCGACACCGAATGTAAAAATGAAACTGATCGACCACGGCGATGCAGCCGACGCGATGCGCAAAACCTACGGCTCGCTTTATATGGCCGATACGATTCCGGCGAAAACCTATCCTGGCCAGGAAAAAGACGTGAGCAATGTAACGGTGTGGAATTTGCTGGTCGCGAGCGAAAAAATGTCCGACAAAGTTGCTTACGACATCGTGAAAACTTTGTTTGAGAAAAAACCCGAACTGGTCGCCGTGCATAAAGACGCACGCCACATCGAGTTACGTTATCAGGCCAGCGGTTCGCCAGTGCCGTTCCATCCCGGCGCGTTGAAATATCTGAAAGAACAAGGCATTGTGCCAAAAGAATAAAAGTTAATTATAATCAATATGTTATAAATACCCGCATGTGCAAATTTGCGGGTATTTTTTTGCGCCTGTGATGGTGTATGCCCTTAGGAAAAAGCTGTGAAAAATCCAGATAATGCGACTCAAAACGTTGTCGTCAGCGACGCTCAACTCAAGCAGGCAGAACACTTTATCGAAGAAGAAGAAGGCGCGGCCAGTCATTTCAAAGGCCGGCTGGCAACGCTGACGACCGCCCTGCTGGTCGGGATGTCCCTGTTTCATTTATACGCCGTTTACGGCGTGGTGTCGGCGCCGGTGTTGCGCCCGATTCATGTCGGTTTTGTATTCCTGCTGACGTTTCTGCTGTTTCCCATTGCGCCGCGTTTCCGCGACAAGTTGATGTGGTTCGATATTATTTTCGCCTTTATCGGGGTCGCAACCATTGCTTATCTGCTTATCAACGGCGACGATTTTTTCGACCGCAACACCACGCCGGAAAACTGGGACATCGCCATGGGCGTGGCATTCGTATTGCTGGTCATCGAAACCTGCCGCCGCACCACCGGATGGGTAATGCCGATTGTCGTTGGCGTGTTTATCGCTTACGCCTACTTCGGCGCCTATCTTCCATCGCCATGGACGCATCGCGGATACGACACTGCCAGTCTGATCGGCGTTTTGTACATGACGCTCGAAGGCATTTTCGGCACCGCCGTTGACGTGTCGGCGACGCTTATTATTTTATTCACTATTTACGGCGCATTCCTGCAGCACTCCGGCGCGGGGAAGTTCTTTCTGGATTTTTCGTTTGCAGCGATGGGCGGCAAGCAAAGCGGCGCTGGCCGTACTGTCGTGCTGTCATCATTCCTTCTCGGCGGACCGTCCGGGTCGGGGGTGGCGACCACCGTGACGATCGGCTCTGTCGCCTATCCGATGCTCGCACGTGCGGGATACAGCAAAGAAGCGGCGGGCGGCTTACTTGCTGCAGGCGGATTGGGCGCGATTATTTCTCCGCCGGTGTTGGGCGCGGCGGCTTTTCTCATCGCCGAGTTTTTGAAAATTTCCTACCTTGATGTCATCAAGATGGCGGCGATCCCGACCTGCCTGTTTTATTTTGCCCTGTTCTTAATGGTTGAAATTGACGTGCGTAAATTCGGCGTACCCGTCCAGGTGCAGGAAAAAGCGCAAAGCCTGTGGAGCATGATCAGGCAATACGGCTTTCATTTCCTGTCACTGTTTGCGATTGTCGTGTTCATGATGATGGGTTACTCGCCGATGATGTCGGTGTTTCTGTCCATGCTGGTCGCGTTTTTCGCCAGTTTTATCCGGCGTGACACGGCGCTGATGCCGAAGAAATTGATCGCAGCGTTGAAGGACGGCTCGCAGCAAACCTTATCAGTGGCCGCTACCTGCGCGGCGGCCGGCATCATTGTCGGCATTGTCGGCAAGACAGGGTTAGGATTGAAATTCAGCTCGATCGTCATTGCTTACGCCGGCGGCAGCCTGCTTCTTACCGCAATTTACACTGCGCTTATCGTATGGATCATCGGCCTCGCCGTGCCGGTTACTGCGAGTTATATCATTTGCGCGGTGATCGCGGCGCCCGCGCTGATTCAGCTTAAGGTGCCGGACTTCGCCGCACATATGTTTATTTTTTATTACGCCGTGTTGTCCGAGGTATCGCCGCCAACGGCGCTGTCGCCTTTCGCTGCAGCCGCTATAACCGGCGGCGATCCGTACAAGACGACGTTGCAATCATGGAAATATACGTTGCCTGCTTTCCTCGTTCCCTTCATGTTTGTGCTGGACCCTTCAGGCGTCGGCTTGCTGCTCAAACTCCCGGCGAACAGCAGTTGGCTCGATGTCGCGTGGATTACGCTCACTGCTTTTTTCGGCATCGCGGCGCTTTGCGGCGGTGTGCAGAATTATCTGCTGCGCAAAACAACTTTGATCGAGCGTGCAATATTGATTATTGCCGGCTTGCTGCTGGTGTATCCAAAGCCGTTGTTCGACATTATCGGCATCGTTTTGATATTGACGGTTGTGGCCACACAGGCGTGGCGAGGGAAAAAAAACCCTGCCAAATAGTGTCTCGCGTATTTCTGCGGTAGTAATTTACCCTATTTAAAAATCTGGCCGTGCTTCCTATAATCCAACCAGATTACAAAGGTTATTGCCTCCGGCATGTCATCGCATTACGACACATTGCAAGTCAGCCCGAACGCCAGCGACGCCGTCATTAAGGCGGCATACCGCACGCTGGCACATGCCTACCATCCGGACACGCACCCGGACAACGCCGAAGCCGATGCGTTGATGAAACAAATCAATACTGCCTACCAGATTTTGTCCGACCGGCGCAGCCGCTTGCAATACGAAATCCAGCACGGCCTGCATGCCGTTCCCCATTCCGCATCCAATGTCGTAGATCAGGTTGCGCCTGAGGCAGCCGGTCCGGATGATATGGGCACGCAGCCCAACGCCGGCGCGAGTTTCCACTCAACTTTCGAATCGCAGCCGGGTTATTCCACTCCTAAACGCCGCCCCAATCCGCAGCCGCTTGGCTGGGCGATACGCCTGGTTTTTTTTGCTGGCGCCGCCATTTTCAGCGTCATGGCCACCGCAAAGTGGATCATCGTGTCCGATTCAGCGCTGTCTGCCGATTCCCGCAGTTCCGTCCCGGCAGTGAAGCTGCGCCTCGATAAACAGCCACTGGTCATTTCGCATTCGTGATTCTGCCCTGGCGCGCCGGTTCATTGTCTGCCATTTAGATTTTTTATTGAATTAAATCAAATAATTATAATTAAGCGCCGGCACTTAACTATTGCGCCGGAGACAAGCATTGATCGCAAACGATTGACGATGCAGGCACCGCTTGCGCTACCATTACAGCAACAATTCCTTAGTTCGCCGCATTTCAGACCTGAACAGTAACGAATAAGCCTGCAACGGGAGCCTTTTACATTATTCCCTGCTGGCTCATCGGGAGGCACGCATGTCGAAACAGTCTTCGCTCACCCTGGCTGTGTTGGCGCTTTTCGCCCTGACGTATTTTTGCGTTGCGACTCACGCGCCTATGTTGGCAGCGCAGGTCGGCACCAGCCCGCATGCCGTGCCAACTCCTGCGTCGCTGAATTTATCGATTACTGACGGGAAAATTACCCTCAACGGCGTATTGCCGGACGAAACCGCGCGCGCCAGCGTTGCCGCAGACGCAGGAAAAATTTTTGCGCCGGCAAATGTAGCTGATCGCACGAGCATCGGCAATGTAGTTGCCAGTGCCGCTTGGCTAAGCGCGCTGCCGAATACGTTCTCAGCGATCAGATCGATTGCCAATGGCAGGCTCAGCATCAACGCCGACAACGTCGTTATCAACACACAGGTAGCGACGCAGAGCGACAAATCGGCATTACTCCAGCAAATTGCCGCGTCGGTTGGCAGAAACATGCGCATCAATGATCAAATTGGCGTCGCTGCGGATTTAGTCGCCGATCTGCAAAGCCGCCTCGACGATCTGCTCAGCGGCCGCGTGATCGAATTCGGTAACGCGGACGATAGCCTCACTTCCGCAGGCAAGGCGATTCTCGACGAAGCATTGCCAATCGTCAGGCAATCCGTCATGGGTGAAATAGAAATCGCCGGACACACCGATTCGCGCGGCACACGCGAGCGCAACCAGCAACAGAGCGAGACACGTGCCGAAGCCGTGCGCGACTACCTAATTGCGAATGGCGCGGATGGCGACCGGCTCAAGGCGGTCGGCTACGGCGCATCGCGCCCCATCGGCGACAATGCGACCGCGCAAGGCCAGAAAAAAAACCGCCGTATTGAATTTACTGTAAAACCCTGATCGGGAGGCTGCAATTCATGGGAACTATCATCAGTCAAATATTGATCTGCCTGATCGTCGCCGCGCTGATCGGCGCGCTGATCGGCTGGCTGCTGAGGGCGATTTCCGCCAGCAATTGGCTGAACTCGCGTGAACAGGAATGGCAGGCCAACCTGCGTCAGCATGAGCAGGATTTAGCCAAGGCGCGCGGGCAGATCACCAGTCATTTATCCGAACTGGAAGTGGTAAAAAAAGATCTGGCATTGCAATCCGATAAAGTCAAAGTGCTGCAGGGCACATCGAGCGACTACCAGTCAAAAGCGGACAGTTTGGCGAACGAATTGGCTGCAAAGGCCAACGCGTTCCATGCATTGCAGAATGACATTTCCGCTTTGCGCTCGCAACTCGCCGAGGCGCACAGTGCGATGGAATCTCAGGCCGCCAGCATTCAATCGCAGGAGTCTGCCAATAAATCACTGCTTTCACGCTACGGCAGTCTGGAAGCGGAACATCTGTCGCAGACGGCGCGCCTCGGCGCTGCCGAGTCCGACGCCGTGAAATTGCGCAAACAGCTGAGTGATGCGCTGGCGGTACAAAAAGCCAACGTGGACGAAGCGAAAAGATTTCAGGACCAGATGGAAAATCTCCGCCGTGAGCACGCCGGAGCAAAAGCCGAGGCGCTCAACCTGACGCATAAACTGAAGGAAATCGAGGCCTTGCGCATGCAGTTGGCTGATACCAACAACCTGCTCGCGGCGCGCAGCCAGGAATTGCAGGCCGCAACGGAACAAAACAGAAAAGCGCAGGACGAACGCAACCTTGCCAATCATCAAATCGACGTTCAGCGGCAAACAATCGAATCGCACGAAGCGAATCTGGGCGCGCAGGCTGCTAAAATCCTGCTGCTGAGCAGCGATCTCGCCAGCCAGGCACGCGCCAACGCTGAAATCGAGTCTGCCGGTAAAACCTTACGCACGCAATTGGCGGAAGCACAGAGTGATGCACAAAAATCGGCAGGCAAGGATGCCGAGCTGGAAGATCTGCGGCACCAGATTCGCGAACGCAACGACAAAATGAAATTGCTGCATGCAGGGGCTTTTTCGCGTAATGCAGCTGGAGCAGAAGAACTGGAAAACCTGCGGCGCCGGTTGGCGGAGCGTGACGACAGAATCAAATCCCGCGAAGCCGAGATAGCTTCGCACGCCGGTGAGCGAGCTGCAATGACGACGGAACTGGACAAACTGCGCGCCGCGCTGGCGCAAAACCAGTCCGAACTGCGAGCGAGAATCGATGAACTAGCGCAAATTGAGACCGAAATGGGGCCTTACAAGCAACGTCTCGCAATGCGCGAAGCTGAAGTCGGTAAACTCACCGCACAATTGCGCGGGCATGAGGCATTGCGCGAGCAACTGAACCAGCGGGACGAAGAACTCGGTCGTTTGCGCACACGCGCGGCCGAAATTGACGGCCTGCGGCTGCAAGTCGGCGCGGCGCAGACGAGAACAGGCGACGCTGAGGCGCGTCTGGTGTCCGCAGTGCGCGAAAAGGAGGCCGCACTGGACAGGCTGCGCTCGCGATCGAACGAATCGGATAGTTTGCAAAAGCAGCTGAGTGAAGTTAAAGCAAAATTGCACGACACGGCTATGCGTCATCAAGCCGAAGTACGAATCAAGGATGAAGAAATTGCACGCCTGCAACGCGAAGCTGCCGTTGCCCCTGCATTAGGCGAAGAAAAAGACGACCATTTATCTGCCACGCGCGCGATCACGCCCCGAATTCCGGCAGGTCGCGACGATCTGAAGTTGATATTCGGAATCGGCCCGGTATTGGAAAAAACCCTGAATAAAATGGGCATTTTCCATTTCCGGCAAATCGCCAGCTGGAGCGCCGCCGACATCCAACGCATCGATGCACTGTTAGTAAACTTCCGCGGCCGCATCAAGCGTGATAATTGGGTGAGGGGTGCGAGGGACGCGCATTTCAAAAAATACCGGCAACGGGTATGACCCCTCGGCAAAGAAAATGCGCACCATGGTGCGCATTTTTCCCTGATTCAACATTGCAGGAAAACTATTTGTCGTCGTTGTCGTACGGATTCAGGTAACCGCTGGTACGAATGATCGACACTTTTTTCGGATCGAAATTGATTTGCTTCAAATGTAATTGATACAGAAACAACAGCTCTTCAATGACCTCTCGCGGCAATCCCTGCCTGTCTCCTCGCTCGTCGATGATCAACTTATTGGCGAAATTTTCAAACACCGCGTCGCCCCAATATGCACATAATTGCTTGGCAAGATGCGGGTACTGCTTTTCGATTTCCGATGGCGTGTCTGTCGATGGCTTCATTTTTTCTTTAATAATCAATTAGTTAAAATAATAAATCGCGCTTGGTCGAACTGCGTTGTAGGACTAGTGTAAAGCAATAATTCGCCTCGGAAAACCAGAAAATGGTCAACTTTCCCACTTATTTTTTGGTTTTTGCCATCATCAGCGAAATGGCGTCCACGCGCGCCTGATCGACTCGCGCTTCAATTTGCGTCGAATCATGACAGGACGCGGCTATCGCTCCCGCGTCGACCGCCGTTGCGGCAACCAACATCTGCATCAGGTAAGCCGATTGCGGGTAAGGCTGGTCGTGCAAACCCAAGCGCCCGCGCGTGTCGCATTCGCACACACGCAGCAACTCGGCAAAGCGATCTGGCCGGCGAAACGCGTCTGCCGACCGGAACAGCCGCTGAATGGTATCGGCACGCAATTGTTGCGCGCGGTGAATGTGGCCGTGGTAACGCGCGGCCAATCGCGCCAGGTCGCGGCAGTCGGCCGGCACTTTCAGCCGTGCGCAAAGTTGCACGACCAGTTCGACGCTTTTTGCTTCGTGGCCGGGATGCCTTGGCCATTCGGATTTTGGTGTCGCGCCTTTGCCCAGATCATGCGTCAACGCGGCAAAACGCACTTCCAGCGAATAGTCCCGCTCCGCGGCATGATCGATAACCATCATTACATGCACGCCGGTATCGATCTCAGGATGATGTTGCGGCGGTTGGGGAACACCGAACAATCGGTCGATTTCGGGAAGAATTTCCTTTAACGCTCCACAGTCGCGCAAAACCTCAAACATGCGTGAAGGCCTATTCTCCATCAAGCCGCGCGACAATTCCTGCCACACGCGTTCGGGAACCAGCGCATCAACCTCGCCGCTGTCGCCCATCTCACGCATGCGCTTCAGCGTTTCAGGTGCGACCGCGAAACCGAAGCGCGCGGCAAAACGCGCCACACGCAGAATCCGCACCGGATCCTCGCTGAACGCCTCGCTGACATGGCGCAACACACCGTCGCGCAAATCCTTCGCGCCATTGAACGGGTCGATCAGTTCGCCGGCAGCGCTCCGAGCCATCGCGTTGATGGTGAGGTCGCGCCGTGCCAGGTCCTGCTCCAGCGTGACATCGGGCGCAGCGTAAATCTGAAAGCCTTTGTAGCCGCGCGCAGTCTTGCGCTCGGTGCGCGCGAGTGCATATTCTTCGTGGGTCTGCGGATGCAGGAATACCGGAAAATCTTTACCAACCGGACGGAAACCGCGCTCCACCATTTCCTCGGCGCTGCTGCCGACCACGACATAATCCCGATCCTGTACCGGCAGTCCGAGCATCGCGTCGCGCACTGCACCGCCTACTTCAAAAACGTTCAGCGGCGCAAGTATTTTTCTTGCGTCACGCAAAATCCGGCTCTTTGGCTGCGGCGGAAAGCCACGAGCGCATTGCAGGCAACGCATCGACAGCCTCGACATAGCGCCTTGCAGAATCATGCAGCGGCACGTGGTAGGAAATGAAACGCCGCGTTACCGGCGCAAACATTGCGTCGGCAATGGAGAAATCACCGAACAGGAAATCGCCGTGCTGCCCATAGCGGGTACAGCAATCGTTCCAGATATCGAGGATGCGGGAAATATCCGCCTCAACCGCGGCAGGAATTTCCTGCTTGGGGAAACGCGAACGGCAATCCATCGGCATATGCCTGCGCAATTCGGCAAATCCCGAATGCATTTCCGCAGACACACTGCGCGCAAGCGCGCGCGCGACCGGGTCTTCCGGCCATAATTCTTTTTCCGGAAATTTTTCCGCAAGATATTCGCAGATAGCCAGCGATTCCCACACCTTGGCCTGCCCATCCATCAATACCGGCACTTTTCCGGTCGGGGAATAGGGCAGGATGCGTTCGCGGCTTTCGCCCGACTCGCGCTTCAGCGGGACCATCAGCTCTTCAAAATGGATGCTGGTGGCTTTCATTAATATCCACGGCCGCATTGACCAGGACGAATAATTCTTGTTACCGATAACCAGCGTCAGAGCAGACATATTTTTTGCCGATCTGTAATTAGGGATTCTGGAATTGGGGAAAATATAACATAACCCGATACAACCGGTAATGCGACGCCGACAAAGTCGGCCGGCGCCGTATTCTCCGCCTGGGCGTAATTACGCCACTGGGTTGCGGCATTGTTTCCGATGTAGAAAAAATCACTGCGCGACGGGCGCAATGTTTGCACGCCCCACTGGCTGCGCGCTACCCTTTTTCTCACAATCCTGCCGTTGTGGCCCGAACCTGACCGATTGCTTTGCTACTGAACCTGGTGATTCTCCTGCTCGCGCGACAGGCGCCGGATCGCCAGTTGATAACCCTGGTGAATTATCCGATATTCGCCGTGCACCAGGCGCAAAAACAGACACAGGGCATTTAACGGATTCTTGTGTTTTTTCAAATAATGATTCCACATGAAATCATCGAAAATAATCACGCCGCCGGGCTTGACCAGCTTCCATGCATTAATGGCATCGTGCA
>JBAVXA010000147.1:0-33988 GCA_049698095.1 Burkholderiales bacterium | reverse complement strand
TGCACATCTGTTCGCCGCCGCCGCTGCCGAAAATATGTTCTTCGTTGCCGCACTTGCTGCAAATGTGCGTGCTCATGTTTTCGATAATGCCGATGATTTCGACGCCCACTTTCTCAAACATCTTGAGGCCCTTGCGCGCATCAAGCAGTGCGATATCCTGCGGCGTCGTGACGATCACCGCGCCGGTCACCGGCACTTTTTGCGCCAGCGTGAGCTGAATGTCGCCCGTGCCAGGCGGTAAATCGACGACCAGGTAATCGACATCCTGCCAGCGCGTTTCGTTGAGCAATTGCTCCAGCGCCTGGGTCACCATCGGGCCGCGCCACACCATCGGGGTTTCCACGTCGATCAAAAACCCGACGCTCATCGCCTGAATGCCGTGGCCTTCCATCGGCTCCATGGTTTTGCCGTCGCGCGATTCCGGACGACCGGTGATGCCGAGCATGGTCGGTTGCGATGGGCCGTAAATGTCCGCGTCGAGCATGCCGACTGTCGCACCCTCGGCGGCAAGTGCAAGGGCGAGATTGACGGCGGTCGTTGATTTGCCCACGCCGCCCTTGCCGGAGGCGACGGCGATGATGTTTTTCACCCCCGGCACCAGCTTGACGCCTCGTTGCACCGAGTGCGAAACGATTTTGCTGTAGCAATTGACGCTGACGTTGCCGATTCCGGCGATAGTCTTGAGTTTCGCCATGACCTGTTTGCGAATTGATTCAATTACGCTGCGCGCGGGATAGCCGAGCACGATATCGAGCGAGACGTCATTCCCTTCGATTTTGATGTTCTTGACGCCGGCGTCGGTGATGAAGTCGCGGCCAGTGTTCGGGTCGACGCTTTCGCGCAGTGCGGTGTTGATTTGCTGTTCGGTTACGGCCATTGCTGCCCCCAAAAAATACACTTAAGAAAATACTTGAACAATTTTAATCAATTATCGCGCATTACGATACTGTTTCCGTACTGTCTTTGCTACAATGTTTTTTATCAACATGTAATCAACCAATTGCCCCACGGAAAAACTCCACCAGAACATGGCCCGTAGAATCCTCGTTACCAGCGCGCTCCCCTACGCGAATAATTCGCTTCATCTCGGTCATATGCTCGAATACGTGCAGACCGACGTGTGGGTGCGCTTCCAGAAGATAATGGGACACGAGGTGCATTACATCGGCGGCGACGACACTCACGGCACCCCGGTGATGTTGTCGGCGGAGAAAGAAAAAATCACGCCGGAAGCGTTGATTGCGCGCGTGCACAAGGAGCGGCTGAAGGATTTCGACGCATTTCACATCGCCTACGATAATTACTACACGACGCATTCGGAAGAGACGCGGGAGTTTTCCAATGCAATTTATCGCAAGCTGAAAGAGGCAGAGCTGATCGAAATCAGGCCGGTCGAGCAGTTTTACGACCCGGTTAAGCAAATGTTTCTGCCCGACCGCTACGTCAAAGGCGAATGCCCAAAGTGCCACTCCAAGGATCAATATGGCGATAACTGCGAAGTCTGCGGAACGCACTATTCGCCGACCGACTTGATCAACCCGTATTCCACTGTCTCCGGCGCCAAGCCCGAGCGCAGACAATCCGACCACCATTTTTTCAAGCTCGGCGAATGCACATCGTTCCTGAAAAAATGGACGCGCAGCGAGGGCCGCCTGCAGGCGGAAGCGGCGAATAAAATGGACGAGTGGCTGGGCGGCGAGTTACATGCATGGGATATTTCGCGCGACGCGCCCTACTTCGGCTTTGAAATCCCCGACGCGCCCGGCAAATACTTTTACGTCTGGCTCGACGCGCCGGTCGGCTATATGGGCAGTTTCAAGAATTATTGCGATCGTACCGGCATCGATTTCGATGCCTTCTGGAATCCAAAATCCAAAACCGAGCTGGTGCATTTCATCGGCAAGGACATTCTGTATTTCCATGCGCTATTCTGGCCGGCGATGCTGGAAAAATCCGGCTTTCGCACACCTACGAGCGTGGCTGTTCACGGTTTTCTTACCGTAAACGGGCAAAAAATGTCCAAATCGCGCGGGACTTTTATTACGGCTGAGAGTTACGTCAAACACCTGAACAGCGAATGGCTGCGCTACTACTTCGCAGCAAAACTGAACGCGACAATGGAAGACATCGACCTCAATTTCGATGACTTCATGGCCAGGGTGAATTCCGATCTAATCGGCAAATACATCAATATCGCCAGCCGTACCGCCGGATTTATCACCCGCAAATTTGATGGAAAACTATATAATAATCAAGAAGCTACACATGACACGGCGTGGGCCCAGAATCTGGTACGCGAGTTCGCCGACAAGATCGCTGCACATTATGATGAGCGCGATTACGGCAAAGCGATTCGGGAAATCATGTTTTTCGCCGACCATGCGAATCATTACGTCGACGCGAATAAACCGTGGGAGCTGGCCAAAGACGATGGCAAACTCGCGCGCTTGCATGAAGTATGCAGCGTCAGCGTCAATTTGTTTCGTGTGCTGACCATCTTCCTCAAGCCGGTTTTGCCGAAGCTCGCCACGCAAGTCGAAGCATTTCTGAATATCGAGCCGCTGGTATGGAAACATCTCGACGACAAATTCTGGCTGGGCGAACATGGCATTAACCCGTACAAGCATTTGATGACCCGCGTTGAGCAAAAGCAGATCGACGCACTGCTCGGCGCGAGCGCGGAAAACCTGCAAGCTACGGCCAAGCCGGCGGCCAAGGAAACCCGCAGCGAGAACGGCAAACCGGCGCTCGCGCCGCCTGCCGCGATTCTCGCCATCGTCGATGCCGCGCCGGAAAACAAACCGCAACAATTCGAAATTCCGCTGGTCGGCGACACCGTCAGCATTGATGATTTTCTCAAGCTCGATTTGCGCGTCGCTCGGATTGTCAACGCCGAACACATCGAGGGCGCGGACAAACTGATCAAGCTCACCCTCGATATTGGGCTCGAGCGGCGTACCGTATTCGCCGGCATCAAATCCGCCTACGCGCCGGAAAAACTGATCGGCCGCCTCACCGTCATGGTCGCCAATCTGGCGCCACGCAAGATGCAGTTTGGCGAATCGCAGGGTATGGTACTTGCTGCCGGCGACGGGACAGGAATCTTTCTGCTGACGCCCGACGACGGCTCGGCACCGGGCATGCGCGTCAAATAGTTTCTAATTCGTGGTCGAAAATCAACCCTTCATCCGCCGCGCAACCTTCGTCGATGCCGACCTCATCGCGCGCATTACACGCGACGCCTGGGCGAATACCGTTTCATTGGAATCCGGCGCGCATCGCGAAACTGCTGAGAGCGTATTGCATGATTTGCAAACGGGCGGTGGACTTATCGCGACAATGAATGACGAAGCGATCGCCTCGATGCGTTGGTTCAACCTCACGCCCATCACGCGCGAACTCAAGCGCATTGGCGTGCTAACCGAATATCGCCGCCAAGGCATCGCGCAAAAACTCATGGCGGAAGCGATAAAAATTGCGCAGCAAGAGGGCATAACCGATTTACGTCTGGCAGTTCGCCTCGATCAGGCGCAATTGCTCAAAGGATATGAACTGGCTGGGTTCCGCGTTGATACGACACTTACTTAATAGTCACGCCAACCCCCTCAGCCCACCGCCGATCGTCATGCGCTTGCGCCGAACCTAACGGGCAACAGCCTTCTCCTCCAGCAACAGTGTTTCGATATCATTCATCACCATTTGCGGCATCAGGAAGGACGACGAATAAATCTCGCGCACCGTGCCGGTCTTATCGATGAGGAATACTTTTAAAACATGCGACAACTCGCGTACTACGCGCCCATCCTTTTTGTCCACAGTCACGCGCACATCCTGACCGAAACCTTCGACCAGCGGCAGTAATTCTTTTGGCGATCGGGTGGTAAGAAAATACCACGGCAAACCATCCCGCTTATTCAAATGACTGCCGGCATAATTTTTCATCACATCGGGTGTGTCGCGCAGGGGATCGAAACTCAGACTGACGAACTGCACCTTCCCTGCCGCCGCTGGCGAGGACAATATTTTTATTTTGAGCGTATTGAACACTTCGTAGGCAAGCGGGCAGCCGGTGGGGTCGATACAGGTCGTGTAAATGAAGCCGAGTAAGGTAATGTGGCCGCGGGTAAAGGTCGACAGCGCGCGCGCCTTGCCGTGCGTGTCGAGCACCATGCCGTCAGGCGCGGGCATGATGCGTTGAAGCACATAACTGCCCGCAGCGGGCGGAACGAAGTCCATCAGCGGGGCGTTCACGGCAACGGCGGAATGATTATCGGCCTGATGCGCCGATACCCACCCCGCCGCGAACAGACAGCAGAGAATGAGCGCCGGACGAATCAATAACCGCTCCGCGCATAGGCATTGCCGCCGCCGTTTTCATACACAGCCTTCAGGGCATTGGAGCCGAGTTTCATGTGATGCGCGCGGCCGAGCTTTTCCTTGTAAAAATCGACTTCGAACGTCGGCGACAATTCCTTGCCGTTCCAGCTGAATCCGCGCAAATATTGTTCATCGTCCGCGCCACCCTTGTCCCAATTGGCCAGCAGCGAGGAAGTGACGTACACGCGGGTCCCATCCCAGCTTTGCGACACCATATTGACCTGTTTGCCGGTCTGTTTTTCATAGGTCTGTTTCGGTTGTTCAGGATTGCTCAGGTCGAAATAGCGCGTCTTTCCGTCCATGAAGGTATTCACCCACAACCCGGTGCCGTCTTTGTTGATGCTGATGTCCACGGGCAGGGGGATTTTTGCCGGATCGCCGATGGTACCGACCGATTTGGCGTTCCATTCGCCTTTCGCATCCTGCTTCACCAGCCACAACTGCGACGTCAGCGCCGTGGCGGTTATCGCCCAGTTATCGTTCGGCTTGAGTGACCAGCGGATTTCCAGCGGCGCGCCGGGCACGGCAAAAACCTTTTGCGGCTTCATCGACTTCAGGTCCCACATAACCATGGTATTGCCGAAGCGCTTCATCGCCGCTTCGTCCTTAATCAGTTCACCCAATGGGCGCATGTAATTCTGGCTGCCGGTGAAGCTTGACGTCAGCAAGGCATTTTTTTGCGGGTTGATGGCAATGTCATAGCCGTAGCCGTCGCCGCCCATATCGGTGGGGATGGCGTATTTCGAGATGAACTCGCCCTTGTTGTTGTAAAGCGCCATGCCGGTGACACCGCCTTGGTCCTTGGTGTTGGAAAGCGATTGAATCAGCATGCGGCCGGGCATGGCGTAAAAAGTATGCGGGCCGAGGTAACCGGTTTTAGCGCCCAGGTCACCGATAGTTTTCACCAGCTTGGGCTTTCCGGGGGCCGTACCTATGTCGAATACATAGATCTTGTTGTCTGATAATCCGCCCGCCCATAAAAAACGCCGGTCGTCGGTGAAACCCATGTGATGCGCCTCGCCACGCCCGCCGGTGGAGACGCTGGCGACAACCTTGCCGTATTGCTTCGATTTGGGATTCACGTCAAGCGTAACCAACTTGTCGGAACCGTCGCCCATACCGTCGACGCCGAGTGTCCAGACGTAAATAAAATCTTCCTGCCCCTTGATGAGCTGGCTCATGTAGGGTGAATTACAGGTTTCATCCGCCTGCGAAACCGGCATTGCCGCCAAAAGTGCCGAAATCAAAAGCGTAAGTTGAAAGCCTGTGGAAAAAGCCGATGAACGATTCATGATAATTCTCCTGCGGTTAGACTACACGGGGATTTCGGACAATAACGGTCTGCACCCCTCCACTATAGGACAGAATCGTAAAATTACAAACCCGCCCGCCGCTGTTATGCTCGCGGTGCCTCTGGTATATTTTGCCTATGGCCGCCATCACACCACCGCCCTATTCGCTAGACCGCGAACAACTTGAGCTCGAAGTGCGCATTGACGTCTATCGCGCCAGCGGGCCGGGCGGACAACACGTAAACAAAACCAACTCGGCGATTCGACTTATGCACGAGCCGTCGGGCACGGTCGTCATCGCGCAGGATTCCCCTTCGCAATTCCGCAACAAGGAAACCGCGTTCGCGCGTTTAATCGAAAAACTGGAAAAGCTGAACCATGTGCCGAAAAAACGCCACAAGACGAAACCGACGCTAGCCTCGAAACAGCGCCGCCTCGAAGGTAAACAAAAACGCAGCGAAATAAAATCCGGCCGCAGTAAAATCGACAGCGAATGAAAGTCGGCAAACATTTGCGAATCTACGGATTAGTGCAAGGCGTTTATTACCGCGAATCGTTTCGACAGCGCGCCGAAGCGTTGCAAGTGGATGGCTGGGTGCGCAACCGGCTCGACGGCTCGGTCGAAGCCATGGTCCACGGCGAACAGTCGGCGGTCACGTTGCTGATAGAATGGGCGCAGCGCGGACCGCTACAGGCGCGCGTTGAACGCGTCGACATCAGCGACAGCGCGGAAATATTCCGCAATTTCGAAAAACACCCGACGGCATAGTAAAATATCATTTAATAAAATCAAATACTTACAGGATACCCATGGCATCAATCAATCTTGGCAACAAACCAACCCTCAACCTCGACGTCGCAAAAAAAATCGCCGCAGCGGCAGAAGCCGAAGCGATAAAAAATAACTGGAATGTAGTGATCAGCATAATCGATGACGGCGGAAATTTGATTTACCTGCAGCGATTAGACGGCACACAAATCGGCAGCGTCGAAATCTCGCAACATAAAGCGCGCTGCGCATTTTTGTTCAAGCGCCCGACCAAGGCACTCGAAGATGTCGTGCTCGGCGGACGTAGCGTGATGATGGCGCTGCCCGGCGTGACGCCGGTTGAAGGCGGCTTGCCGCTGATTTACGCCGGGCACATCGTCGGTGCGATCGGGGTGAGCGGCGTGAAGTCTTCCGAAGACGGGATTATTGCCAAGGCCGGGGCGGATTTGTTGCTGGCTTAAGAGTAGAGTGGGCATGGAGACTGCGCCGGATGCGCAAAGGCACAACACGCATCGCCAACCGGCATGCCTGGCAAGCGATTGAAACTGGAGCCTTGATGAATGACCGCGTACAGCAATTGCTCGACCAGATTACGGCACTTGAAGACGAGTTGCGTACTGCGATCAGCGAACAACCAACCAGCATGTTTTTCCAGATCAAGGGAAAGCGCGTCGAGTTCGAGAAGTCTATCCAAGCGACACATCGGCGGCTGAAAAAGAATTTTTTTCGCTGGGTGGTCACCAACCGGCCGCAAAACCTGATTACCGGCCCGATCATCTACGCGATGATTATCCCGTTGCTGATTACCGATATGTTTGTCAGTTTTTATCAGCTGACCTGCTTCCCGATTTACGGCATCAAAAAAGTACGGCGCGGCGATTACATTATTTTTGACCGGCAGAACCTGCATTACCTTAACTTTATCGAGAAATTTCATTGCACTTACTGCGCCTATGGCAGCGGCATGGTGGGATACATCAATGAAATTATCGCCCGTACCGAACAATACTTCTGCCCGATCAAGCATGCGCGTAAAATTCTCGGCACGCATTCGCGCTACGCGCGGTTTCTGGATTTCGGCGAGGCCGAGAGCTACGAGGCCCGCCTGGAACAATATCGTCGCGCGCTCGGCGACGCAAAATAACATGCAGGTCCATTTTTCTTTACCGCATGCCGACACATCACTGCGCCGGCTTTTTCCTGAGAGCCACGCCCAATGTCGACGACTGAAACCTTCATCCCGAGCAAAGATGCGTCGCTCGAATCCTCCATCCGTACGCTGCAGGGAAAACTGACAGCGCTGGGCTTTCACGTCGAAGAGCGCTCGTGGCTGAATGAAATTGAAAATATCTGGTCGGTGCATGTCACTGATCGTGACTGCACCCGGCTGTTCAGCAACGGCAAAGGTGGCTCGGAACTGGCCGCGCGCGCAAGTGCATTGGGGGAATTTTTCGAACGCCTGAGCACGAACTATTTCTGGACGCATTTCTATTTGGGTGAAACCATCAGCAATGAGGCCTTTGTACACTACCCGAACGAACAATGGTTTACCCTCGATCAGAGTGAACTGCCCGGCGATAACTGGCCTGCCGGTTTGCTCAATGCCGAATTGCACAGATTCTATAATCCGGGCAATGCGGTGCCAGCCAGCCAGCTGATTGACTTGAATTCCGGCAATGCCGCACGCGGTATTTGTGCCATTCCGTATCAGCGTTTACGCGACGGCGAGACGGCGTTATTTCCGGTCAACCTGATCGGTAATCTTTATGTGAGCAACGGCATGTCGGCGGGCAACACCATGATGGAGGCGCGCACGCAGGCGCTGGCGGAAATTTTCGAGCGTGACATCAAGTTCCGCATTATCCGCGATGGCATTTGTTTGCCCGATGTGCCGGAAGTCGTTATCAACCGTTACCCGCGCATCGCGGCGGGGATCAAAGGTTTGCGCGATGCAGGCTTCGGCATACTGGTGAAAGACGCGTCGCTCGGCGGCAAATATCCGGTGGTGAACGTGACGCTGCTGCATCCGGAAGACCAGGGCTGTTTCGCCAGCTTCGGCGCACACCCGCGCTTTGAGGTTGCGCTGGAACGTGCGCTGACCGAGCTGCTGCAGGGCCGGGCGCTGAATGCGCTGAAGGATTTCGCCGCACCTGGATTTGATATGGAAGAAATTACAGACGCGCAAAATCTGGAAATCCATTTTGTCGATTCCAGCGGGGTAATCAGCTGGGATTTTTTGCGCGATACGCCCGACTTCGAATTTGTGGATTGGAACTTCGGCGTTACCACGCAGGAAGATTACCAATGGTGTGTCGACACCATCCACACCGCAAGTCACGATATTTACGTCGCCGACTTCACTCATCTGGGCGTATATGCCTGCCGGATTTTCGTGCCAGGCATGTCGGAGATTTACCCGGTTGAAGAACTGCAATGGGAAAATAATACCGTCGGTAACCTGGTGCGTCCTGCAATATTGCGTCTGCCCGATCTGAGCGAATCGGAATGCCGCGAATTACTCGATACGCTTTTGGACCTGAATCTGGCCGACGAACTTCCGATCACCACGCTGATCGGCCTCGCCGCCGACGCTGGCACAGCGTGGGTGGATTTGCGTGTCGGCGAGCTCAAAGCCCTGCTCGGTTTAGCTATCGGCGACGAAGATACTATTCTCGACGGCTGCGCCTGGATCAAGCAATTCGGCCAACTGAACGAAAAACGCGCACGGGTTTACCGCTGTATCGACGCGATGGTGCAATTGGACGATTCCGCGCCGTTCGAGGCCAACCTGCAGTCACTATTTGGCGCGGAAACGTTAGCACAAGCGCACAAATTGCTGGATCGCAAAGAAAACTTTTTCGGACTGGGTGCGCTAGGTCCAAACCTGGAAGGCAGTGTGATGCATACCAACTTGTTAGCCGCTTATCGCAAAGTATGGAATAGTTGACTCAGCGGACCGGCGCCGTTTCCGGCGTCAGTTCAACCGGCCCACTGCGCAGTACTAGCCTCGTGACAAGTTGGCCAACCTGGGTACGGCAAAGCGGCCCCATTGCTTTTTCAACAGCCAAGCGACCAGTGGCGCGACGAATGGTGCCTTGCCCTTGAAACAGATACGGTAATCGACGCGCGTGCCGTCTCCCTCTGGAACGAATTCGACAGTGCCCAAATGATCTTTCAGCGGCGACCCGCGCGTGATCCGGTAATGAATCCGGTTGGGCTTGTCGAACAGGACAATGGTTTCATCGAACGAGCCGATACCCATCCGCATCGTACGCACCGAACCGAGCCCGTTCAACTCGCTCTTTCCCTCTCTACTGCGCTCGCATGTGCTGCCGAACAGTCCGGTGAAATTCTGATGGTCTGCGAAATAATCAAATACTTTCTCGCGCGGCGCATCGACCTTTGCCTGGAAAAATATTTCCGTGCTGTTCACGCCTTGTTCCTGAGCGGATCCTGCTGCGCGGGCATCGGATCGCGCGCCCATTCCGGCGGGCCCCACAGCGACTTCAGGCGCTGCCCGAGCGCCCCGGGACGCAAAAAATCGTGCCACATTTCGACGAACTCCCTGAAATTCAGCGTCAAAGGGTTGTAACTGTTGATCTGGCGCGGGATGCCGTAATCCACCGCTTCCACCTCTTCGGCGTAGGTACCAAACCAGCGATCGAAAACAATAATGATGCCGCCATAATTCTTGTCGATGTACTGCGGGTTGCGGCCATGGTGGGCGCGATGATTGGAAGGCGTATCGAAAATATACTCGATAACCGGATGTAATTTGCCGATCGATTCGGTGTGAATAAAATATTGGTAGGTCAAATCGACGCCGTAAAGAAAAAACACCACGCCGGGATGGACCCCAAGAATCACCAGCGGCATGAAGAAAAGCCACCAGCCTGTGATGGTGTACAGCAAGCTCTGTCGCATAGCCGTCGTCATGTTCATATGCTGCCCGGAGTGATGCACCACGTGTGCACTCCAGAACCAGCGCACGCGGTGACTGGTGCGGTGGAACCAGTAATAGCAGAATTCCACTGCAATCATGATAGGCAGTATGGTGTAAACATTCGCCGGAATGTCGAACAGCCGGTGGCTATAAAACCAGGCAACCGCGCCGGAGGTGATGACGGCGTAAGCGAATATTTCAAACACCTGATACGCCGTGCCGAGGGTCAAATTGCTGACGATATCCCTGATCTGGAATTGCCTGGTCATTCCCCGCTTGCGCATAACGCGCCACTCGAGCAGAAAACCGATGACAAAAAACGGCGTCATGACCGTCAGCAGCGCCTGCTTCCAATCGACGTCGGTGCCGAAAACTGTTTCCGTCAGGTGAATAATTTCATACAGCATGAGTGACGAGCAATGCGCAGAAAATGCAATGGTAACAGCTACCGATATCGGTGGAAATCAACTCGCGTCGGGCCCGCCAAGCTGCCGGAAACGCCGGGCGGTGCAAAGGCAAAACACCATGATTTGCCGAATAGTCGCATTTCGATAACCCAATCGCCACGACCCTACACCGGTTTCTCGCCGCGCCGGAAAACGGAAAAACTGCCGTTGGCTTTGGCGACCAGCAGATCACCGGAAAAACATGACGCCTCGAGGTTGGCGATAGTCTTGCCGCGATTGACGATTTCGCTCATGCAAACTATCTCGCCCGAGGATACGGGCTTGAAATAATTGATCTTGATTTCGATAGTCGCGCAGATTTCACCAGCGTCGAGCATCGGGTAAAGAGCCGCCCCCATGGCCGTATCGGCAAGGGTGAACAATACGCCCCCATGCACCACGCCGGTCGAATTGAGATGATAGCCGGCAACGGTCAAAGCGCATCGGCAATACCCGGCGCGGCGCTCTTCGATGCGCATGCCAACGTGTTCGACAAACGGCAGCTTCATGTTCAGGCAAACAGATGAAACATTTTCGCCAGATAAGCCGCGGCCTCAGGTGAATTTTCCGCCGGCGCCCAGCGCGCCTTTTCGTTGTCGCCCACCGGCACATACGGCCCGGCCTTGGCCTCGAATATGACGCTGTCCGGCGCGAGGGCGACGAAGCTATGAAAGACGCCACTGGGGGTATGCAGGCCGACGTTGTTGCCGCCCGCTTCTATGACGAATTTATGCGTGACGTTGCCTGCATCATCAAAAAAAACTGCCCCGAGCTTGCCGCGCACCACGATCAGCGTTTCGTCTTTGGTGGGGTCGAGATGCCGATGGGGCTGGATGTAGGAATCCATTTCCAGCGCGTTCAACAGGCGGTGACATATCGCGCCGTCGCTCTGATGGAAATTGAAATTCTTGCGTTTACGCGGCGAGGCCTTTGCCTGCGCGGTAAGCGAATCGAAGAGAGTCTGGTCGATAATCCTTGTTGTTGTCATGCTTTTTTCCTCATTCACGCATGTATTGTAACTATTTGTTTATATTACATTTTTAATCAATAGATTACATTCACATTTTCCGCGCCGACCCATTCGGCGAGCGACTGGATCAACGCGTCGCTGAGTCGCACACGCTTGCTGTCTGGCAGATCCAAGTCGCATGCAGCGGTGCCGTTGTGATAGGAAATTCCCACCGGGCAATCGCCGCCGAGATAAGGGTTGAGCAACTCGCCGAGTTTTTTTGCGTTAGCCTGGCCGTTGAAACTCAGATGCAATTTCTTCGCAAATCGCGCGCGGGCGGAGGCGAGGTCGTAAATATTTTCCGCGATAATACGAATCGAATCCGATGCGCCGCCCTCATCCGCGCGGAATTGACTGATCTCGACGCGCGCTTCGACAATGATCAGACCGTCGTCCTGCAAAAGCGGCCGGCTTTGCTCGAACGTTTTATCGTATAACACCACTTCGCGCTGCCCCGTGTCGTCGCTCAAGGTGAGAATGGCCATACGGCCTCTGCCGTTTTTGGCATTGCGCACGCGCGTGCCTATAATGATGCCGGCGAACCATTGCGTTGGCGCTTTGCCGTATTGGCCGGCTCTGTCGCCGGGCTTCGCTTGCGCAAGGCCGTTTTTGGCAAAACCGCGCACCATTTCCTTATAATAATTGAACGGGTGGCCGCTGAAGTAATAACCCAGGGAGAGTTTTTCGTTCTGCAGTTTTTCGCGCTCGCTCCACTCCGCCACGCTGGCCATGCTGACCACCCCGTCGTTTTCTTCCGGCACATCGCCGAACAAACTGACCTGATTGGCGCTGGCGGCGGCCTGTTCCGCCGCCTCCATCGCCGCGCCCGCGCTGGCCAGCAGACTGGCGCGATGTGGATTGACGCTGTCGAACGCACCGGCTCGGATTAGCGATTCGACCGTGCGCTTATTCACCAGACGTTTGTCCGAGCGACGGCAGAAATCGAACAAATCCTTGAACACCCCCCCTTCTTCACGCGCGCGCACGATGCTTTCAACGGCAGATTGTCCGGTGCCCTTGATCGCGCCCAAACCGTAACGAATCGCCTGATCATCAACAGGCTCGAAGCGATAATTCGACAGGTTAATATCCGGCGGCAGGATGCTGATTTTATTATTGACGCAATCGTCGTGCAGTATTTTGACTTTATCCGTGTCGTCCATCATCGACGACATGTTGGCTGCCATGAAGCACGCCATGAAGTGCGCCTTGAGATAAGCCGTCTGGTAGGCCACCAATGCGTAAGCCGCCGCGTGGGATTTGTTGAACCCGTACCCGGCGAATTTTTCCATCACATCGAACAGCAGATTCGCGCGCCCTTCGCTGATGCCGTTTTTCTCCGCGCCGCGCACGAACATACTGCGCTGGGCCGCCATCTCATCGGCTTTCTTTTTGCCCATCGCACGGCGCAGCAGATCGGCGCCGCCGAGGCTGTAGCCGCCGATAACCTGGGCCGCCTGCATCACCTGCTCCTGATAAATCATGATCCCGTAAGTCGGACTGAGGATCGGCTCGAGGCGCGCGTCGGGGTAGGAAATCTTCGATGGCGTTTTCTTCTGCTCGATGTACGTCGGAATCAGGTCCATCGGGCCCGGTCGATATAAGGCGACCAGAGCGATGATGTCTTCGAACCGGTCCGGTCTGGCGCGGCGGAGCAGATCGATCATGCCCGACGATTCAAACTGGAATACGGCAACAGTATTGCCCTTGGCGAAAATTTTCTGGAATGTCGTTTCGTCAGCGAGTGGCAACGTCTCCACTTGCAGGTCTTTTTGTTCCGGATGCAATGCATGGATGTACGCCATGGCACGCGCGAGGATGGTCAGCGTGGTGAGGCCGAGGAAGTCGAACTTCACCAGGCCGATGGCTTCGACATCGTCCTTGTCGAGCTGGCTGACTGCGTCGTTCGAACCTTCTGCCATATATAAAGGCGTGAAATCGGTCAGCTTGCCCGGCGCGATGAGCACCCCGCCTGCGTGCATGCCGACGTTGCGCGTCATGCCTTCGAGTTTCTCCGCCAGCTCGAACAGCTGGCGGACTTCCTCTTCCTTTTCGATGCGCTCGTTGAGTTGCGGCTCGACTTCACGTGCTTTTTTCAGCGTCATGCCGATCTCGAACGGGATCAGCTTGGCGATGGAATCGACAAAGCCGTAGGGCAGATCGAGTACCCGTCCGACATCGCGCACGACTGCCTTGGCGGCCATGGTGCCAAAGGTGACGATCTGCGAAACCGAATCCGCGCCGTATTTTTGCTTGACGTAGTCGATGACGCGTCCGCGTCCTTCCTGGCAAAAGTCCACGTCGAAGTCGGGCATGGAAACGCGCTCCGGATTCAGAAATCGCTCGAACAGCAAATCGTAGCGCAACGGATCGAGATCGGTGATGCCCAAAGAATACGCAATCAATGAACCGGCGCCTGAGCCGCGTCCCGGACCGACCGGAACGTTATTGTGCTTGGCCCAGTTGATAAAGTCGGCGACGATGAGAAAGTAACCGGAGAATCCCATCTGCACGATGGTGTCGGCCTCGAATTCAAGGCGCTGTGTATACTGCGCGCGTTTTTGGTCGCGCAGTGCCGCATCCGGATACAGTTGCTGCAGCCTTTGCTCCAGGCCGATATGCGATTGCCGGCGCATATAATCGTCGAGGGGAATATTGTCCGGCGTGGGGAACAGCGGCAGCCGGACTTTGCCCAACGGCAATTCCAGGTTGCAGCGTCTGGCGATTTCGACCGAATTGCGCAACGCCTCGGGATAATCGGCAAATAACTCCTGCATTTCGCGCTGCGTCTTGAAATATTGCTGCTCGGTGAATTCTTTTCTGCGCCGCTGGTCGCCCAGAATCTGGCCCTGCGACACGCACACCCGCGCCTCGTGCGCGCGAAAATCGTCGGCACCCAAAAACTGCACCGGATGCGTCGCGACTGCGGGAATCCCGGCCGCAGAAGCAAGGGCAGCGGCGAGCGATACATATTCATCCTGGCGCGGCGACGCCGCGCGCTGCAGTTCGATATAAAACCGGTTGTGAAACACGTCGGCCCAGTGGTCGGCGAGCTTTCGCGCCTGATCCGTATTGTCCTGCAGCAATGCCTGACCAACGTCGCCCTGCTCTGCGCCGGACAACGCGATCAGCCCGCCACAGGAGGTTTTGTCCAGCCAATCGCGGCGGATTTCCGCGCGACCGCGAAACTGGTTTTCGCGGTAGGCGCGCGACAGCAACTCGCACAGCGCGAGGTAGCCCGAATGATTGCGGCATAACAACAGCAGGCGTGAGGCCTGTTCGCGGTTCGCGTCGTTGCTGACCCACACATCGGCGCCGACGATCGGCTTGATGCCTTTTTCGCGCGCAGCCTTGTAAAACTTCACCACGCCGAACATATTGGATAAATCGGTGATCGCCACCGCCGGCATTTTGTCGGCCGCCGCTGACGCAACCGCGTCCTCGATGCGTACCATGCCATCGGTGATCGAAAATTCGCTGTGAACGCGGAGATGAATGAACTGCGGTGGCGACATAATGGTGTGCGACTTTTTTTGCGGCGAAGCGTTAGCATGATTTTACACCATGCGATATGTCATTAGCGCGGAGAGATTTTGTTAAAATGAATTCACGCCCGCACGATGGAATTTCTAACTACATGTTTAATATAAATATTTTATTACTTGCTTGCGTGAGTATAGTTTTCAGTTCCGCGGCATTCGCATTTGACATCGCAAATTTCAAAACCGGCATGACGCGTGATGAAGTCAAGGCGCAATTGCCCGGCTGGGGCTTCGATAAAATTCTCGATACGGCACCGGATACGATTCTGGTATACGACAATCTGGAAAAAGGCACCCATCGACGCTTTCGCCTGCAATTCTGCAACGAGCGGCTGCAAGGCGTCGAGCAGTGGGTCAAGGCATCGTCGAAACATTTTGCCGTGATGAGCAGCAACTATACGCGCCAATACGGGCAACCGCTGTGGTTCGACTCAGGCGTGAGCGTGATCAGCAGCGGGGAAAAGCATCTGGTGTACGTCGCCTGGCGTAACGGGGAAGACTTCATCAGCATTCGACATGCTATGTTTAATGTTGGAGAAGATTTATCGGTATTTCATGAATCGACCAATGCGTGCTGGAAATCGCCTCAAAAATAATCAAATATGATTCAGAAGCTTACTCAGCTACCCGCGTGCAGCAAAAAACCCGATGTGTAAATGCAGGTCACCAATCGAAATAATATTTGTGCACGTTGATTGATCGCATACGCGGCAATTCGTTCATCGCGCGCTACCTCGGCGGCTGAAAGCATCAGCCGCGCCGTTTGATTGCGGCAAACCCAAGCAACAGCCCCATTCTGGCCTTACTCTATTTTGTCCCGCAATGCACAATTGGCAAAAGATATTTGCGCATTCGCCTCATATCCTCCTCCCACGAACTATGCTTAAAGTGAGGGCGAATTACTGAAACGGGAATGGGTTGATCAACAATGAAAGTGTGTCTAACCCAAGGAATTTATCGACTTGTTCGCGCCTGTAGCGCCTTGAGTGGTGCTTGGACAGCGTTCATCGGCCGAACGATTTTGTGTCATGACCATTCGGGCAGTAGTCAGGCATTTTTCCCTAACGAATCCATAAGGAGGAAATCATCATGAAAACTCCACTATTTTTCCAGCTTATCTGCCAGCGATTAAGCAGCCGCTTGATCAAGCTGCAAGAGCCCGCAGCTTGCCGGCAAACTTCTACCCCCCCCCCAATCAATCGCTGAATTCCCTCGCCTGCTGCGTTACGCAAAGCAGGCGCTCGCGCTGGCGCTCTTGGTCGTTCTGGCGCAGCCCGCCCAGGCTGAGCCGTTCGCTTATATAACAAATTACAACGACAACACAGTCTCGGTCATCGACACCGCCGGTAACCCACCCTCGGTTAGTGCGACTGTGGCGGTGGGTATCCGTCCCGTAGGCGTCGCGGTGACGCCAGACGGCAGCCGGGTGTACGTGGCGAATAGTAATGTGTTCGGCACGGTCTCAGTCATCAATACGGCCGACAACAGCGTCAGCGAGACGGTGGCGGTGGGGAACTACTATCCATGGGGCGTCGCGGTGACGCCGGATGGCAGCAAGGTGTATGTGACGAATAATAATGTGTTCGGCACGGTGGCGGTCATCAATACAGCCGATAACAGCGTCAGCGCGACGGTGACGGTGGGCAACTATCCCTTTGGCGTCGCGGTGACGCCGGATGGCAGCCGGGTATATGTGGCAAATCAAGGCAGCGGCACGGTGTCGGTCATAGACGCCGGCAGCAACACTATCAGCGCGACAGTGGTGGTGGGCAATGCTCCCTTAGGTGTCGCGGTGACGCCGAATGGCAGCCGGGTGTATGTGGGGAATATCAGCAATACGGTCTCGGTCATCAATACGGCCGACAACAGCGTTAGCGCGACAGTGCCGGTGGGCATCAATCCCGAAGGAGTCGCAGTGACGCCGGATGGCAGCCGGGTGTACGTGGCGAATTGGGGTAGCGGCACAGTCTCGGTCATTGACACTGCCAGCAACAGCGTCAGCGCGACGGTGACAGTGGGCGACTATCCCTATGGCGTCGCGGTGACGCCGGATGGCAGTCAGGTGTATGTGGCGAATGGCAATAGCGGCACGGTCTCAGTCATCAACACGAATGACAATAGCGTCACGACGCCAGTGACGGGGCTTAATGGTCCAGTCGGTTTCGGCCAATTCATCAAGCCTGCGACCACGGATAACACCCCGCCCACCTGCACCGTCAGCGCCACCCCCAACACACTGCGGTCGCCCAACCATAAACTGGTGAACATCATCACCACCGTCAACGTCAGTGACAGCGGTTCCGGCCCGAATGGCTTCAAGCTGCTTTCCATCAGCAGCAGCGAAGCCGATGTGGGACTGGGTTCAGATGATGTAGCGGGTGACATCCAGGGTTGGATTGTGAATACGCCGGACACGGCAGGCCAGTTGCGTAACGAGCGTTATGCCAAAGCCGGACGTACCTACACCTTCACTTACCAGGCCAGAGACCTGGCCGGCAATACCGGCAACTGCTCAACTACCGTCAAGGTGCCGAATAACCAGAGGAAGTAGCACAGAAACCGTAGCCTGGAAGTGGCGCAGCGGCATCCGGAAGGCTTGCCCCGGATGCCGCTGCGGCATGGAGCAAATCCTGACGCACGAAGCGCATTGCGTGCGATCGAGACGCCTACAGCGTCGGCACAGCCTACGAAATTCGATCACCTAAGAAAATTCATACCGTTGGGATCAAAGATTCAAACGGGCTTGCGCTATTGTCGCGCCTGTCATCCTGAGCGATAGCGAAGGATCCGCTGCCTGGCGCGTCAATATCACATCAACAAGCAGATCCTTCGCTATCGCTCAGGATGACGGGCGGATAGGATGCGCCGTGCGCGCCCGCAGGCGATGGGACAAGCATAGGTAAGTTAAGCGCCAGCGTGCCCGCGCCGAGACATCGGTGGGCACAGATCGTTTTGCCCACCCTGCAAAAGCCTGAGCAAACGAAGTCGGCATATCTAAAGCATCGCAAAAGTATTAAATGTAATCAAATAGTTATGAAACTATCTTCGCGCAGCAAAAAATTCTTTCAACAGAACCGCGCATTCATCCGCCATTACCCCGCCTGTTACTTCCGCGTGATGATTCAATTTGGTTTCATCGAATAAATTCACCACACTTCCCGCGGCGCCGGTCTTGGGATCGCTCGCGCCGAATACAACGTGCGCGATGCGAGCGTGCATTATTGCGCCGACGCACATGGCGCAAGGTTCGAGGGTGACGTACAGCTCGCAATCGGGTAAACGGTAATTGCCGATTTTCTCGGCGGCGTCCCTGAGCGCGCGGATTTCGGCGTGGGCGGTGGGGTCATGCCGGGCGATGGGAGAGTTGTAGCCGCGGCCGATGATGATGCCTTCTTTGACGACGATGGCACCGACCGGCACTTCGCCCGCCGCGCCGGCTTCACGCGCGAGACCGAGCGCCTCGCGCATGAAGATGGAATTTTTCTCTGCTTGATCCAAATGCGTTACACCTGCGGATTGACTTTTTCCAACTTGGATTGCAGCTTGTTCAGCGCGGACAAATAGGCTTTGGCCGAGGCGACAACGATGTCAGTGTCGGCGCCGAGGCCGTTGACGATGCGCCCGCCTTTCGCCAGGCGCACGGTGACCTCGCCTTGCGATTCGGTGCCGCTGGTGATGTTATTGACGGAATACAGTTGCAACTCGGTGCCGCTGCCGACCAGTTTTTCGATCGCCTTGAACGACGCATCGACCGGGCCGCTGCCTTCGGATTCGGATTTTTTCTCCTTGCCGTCCTCGGTGAAAACGATTCGCGCTTTCGGCGTTTCGCCCGTTTCCGAGTGCGCCATAAGCGAGACGAATTTGTAATGCTCGTTTTCGTGCGTGACCGATTCACCGCTGATTAGCGCGTGCAAGTCTTCGTCAAAAATTTCATGCTTTTTATCGGCTAATTCTTTGAAGCCTTTGAACGCTTCGTTCAGTGCTTGTTCGGATTCGAGCGCGATGCCGAGCTCTTCGAGGCGCGCCTTGAACGCGGTGCGTCCGGAATGTTTGCCCAGCACCAGTTTATTCGCGTTCCAGCCGACATCCTGCGCGCGCATGATTTCGTAAGTCTCGCGGTGCTTGAGCACGCCGTCCTGATGAATGCCCGCTTCGTGGGCGAATGCATTGGCGCCGACAATAGCCTTGTTTGGCTGCACCGGAAAGCCGGTGATGCCGGAAATCAATTTGCTCGCCTGCACCAGATGCGTGGCATCGATGCGCGTGTCGCACTGGAAATAATCCTTGCGTGTGCGCACCGCCATGACGATCTCCTCCAGCGAGGCATTGCCGGCACGCTCGCCTAGCCCATTGATGGTGCATTCGACCTGGCGCGCGCCGTTCATCACCGCGGACAAGGAATTGGCCACGGCCAAGCCCAGATCATTGTGGCAATGCACGGACCAAATCGCCTTGTCGGAATTGGGAACCTTCTCGATGATTTGCCGGATCAGTTCGCCGTATTCGCCGGGCACGCCGTAGCCGACCGTATCCGGAATATTAATCGTTCTGGCACCGGCTTTGATGACCGCCTCGAACACGCGGCACATAAAATCCAGTTCGGAGCGGCTCGCGTCTTCGGCGGAAAATTCGACGTCGTCGGTCAGCGTGCGCGCGAATTTCACTGCATTGATCGCCGCTTCCAGCACCATATCGGGTTGCATGCGCAGTTTTTTCTGCATATGAATCGGCGAGGTGGCGATGAATGTATGAATGCGTCCCGATGCGGCGGGCTTGATGGCATCGGCCGCTTTTTGAATATCGCCGGTTTGCGCCCGCGCCAAGCTGCAGACGGTGCTGTCTTTAATCGCGGCAGCGACTGCCTGCACGGCTTCGAAGTCGGCCTGGCTCGACGCGGCAAAGCCGGCTTCGATCACGTTGACACGCATTTTTTCCAGCAGCTTGGCGATGCGTACTTTTTCTTCGCGTGTCATGGACGCGCCCGGGCTTTGTTCGCCATCGCGCAACGTGGTATCGAAAATAATCAATTGGTCAGACATGGTTGCTCCGTAAAATAATTTATCCTGTGGCGGAAAATCGATAGGCATCAAGCGACAGATTTTAACTTATCTGCCGGCGCTACAACCGTATTGTGGGGGTGGGGGATTATTTGCGCGCGCGGCGCAGCAGCTTGCGAACCAGCAGGCTGCCGAGGATGGGGAGGACGAGACGGAAAAGCGCTTTCATGAATTCAATATAAACAACTTGCTGCATCCTTGCAAGCCGTTGGCATTGCGGTATCGTCGCCGATCGTTTTGCCTGCGCCGCACATTTGCTATAACTAATTGATTTTATTTAATATTTTTTGTCAGTCGGTGACAGTCAAAATACGCCCGTGTTCATCGTGGTGGACCACCATGCGCTTTTGTTTCTGCCACAGCGCGAGATTATTCAGGCTGACCAGCAGTTGATCCGCCTGCTCCTGCGTCGAAACATGGCTTACCGCCTTGCGTCCCTCGCGATTGGAAAAGCGATACCAGTTGGTCAGCGCCCAAAAGAACAACGTTCCCGCCAAAATGAACACCACCAGGGAATAGGTCGGCAGGTTATCGAGAAACGATTGCCAGCCCTGCTGCACGAACAGCTGTTCACGGAAGAATGCGAAACCGCCGACCCAGCCGAGCAGCGTGACCAGCGGTACCCACAAATAGATCCAGCCCATCCAGAACAGCAAGGTCAGCGTCCGGTAAGCCAATCGCCGCGGAAACGACAGGCGTTCGGGCATGTCGATAATCAGCGGGGACGAAAGCTGATATCCCGATTCGGTGGTCATACTGTCACTCCGCGGTCGGGGCTTTCCCAGCGGGCGCGCATGCCGCTGCGGCGAAGCAACACGCGCGGCAGCGCAACCACTGTGGTCAGCATATTCAGCACCCAGTAAGCCAGCGGATACCAGATGGTCCAGTAATAATTACGCAACAGCCCTTTGTCGTAGCGGCGATCAAGCAGCAGGCTGACGGCGATCTGGATCAGACAGGTGGTGCCGATGATCACGCCGGTCCATTGCGGGATGAGCGTTTGCACCCAATACGGCTGCGGAACGATAAAGAATTTACCCGCGATCCACAGGATGACGGTTGCCAGCATGGAGTACGACCATATCATGCTGGTCATATATTCAATATAGACCGGCCACATGCGCCGCTTGCGCCAGCTTTTCCACATGCCGCCGTATTTCAAGATCGCTTGCGCGCCGCCCATGGCCCAACGCAGCCGCTGGCGCCACAGACCCTTGATGGTTTCCGGCATCAATATCCAGCATAGCGCAGCGGGTTCGAAACGCACGTCCCAGTGGTTGAGCTGCAGTTTCCACGAAACGTCGATGTCTTCGGTAAGCATGTCGCGGCTCCAGTAGCCGACCTGGTGCAAGGCGGATTTGCGAAACCCGGTCACCACGCCGGATACGGTGAATAGCCGGCCGTAGGTTCGCTGCGCGCGCTTGATCAATCCGATGATGGAAGAAAACTCCCCCACCTGGATACGCCCGAGCAAGGTCGAGCGCGTGCGTATGCGCGGATTGCCGGTCACCGCGGCGACGCGCGGCGACGTGAGAAAATGCCACATCATCCAGGCTGCCGCGTTGCGGTCAAGAATTGCGTCGCCGTCGATACAAATCAGATAATCTGAATCGGCCATCGCTGCAGCAGTATCCAGCGCCACGGCTTTGCCCTGATTTTTCGCCAGATGAATGACACGCAGGCGCGCATTGGCCTGCGCCATTTCATCCAGAATTTCGCCGGTGTCGTCGCGGCTGCCGTCGTTGACTGCGATAACTTCAAAGTCCGGGTAATTGTGCGCCAGCAGATTGCCGACCGTGTCGCGAACCTGCGCGCCCTCGTTGAAACAGGGGACTACCAGCGATACTTTCGGATAGCTGGACAAGGTTGGCGGCTTGTCCGGATTGCTGCCCTTGCGCTCGTAGTGATACCAATAGAACAGCGCTCCCGCCATCCATAAATACGACATGAACAGGGGATAGTAAAACGTGAAGGCAAATAATATCTTGGGGAAATTTCCGTCAAACATGTTCAGGGCCTTGGATATTCGCGCAGCGAAAGTGCGGGCGCGATAGTGCCCACGTCCGGCAGGCTGTTAATGAAGTCATCAGGATAGTAGCCGAAGTTACGCGCGCCGGATAATTGCAATTGGCGCATCTGGGCGTGCAGTTTATTCGATGGCACCGGCAGATTTTTGTCCCAATCGACGCTTTGCAATTCGAATACCGTTTTGTCGAGCGCACCGGGTATTTTTCCGATGATACGTACCAGATTGTCCAGCCACTGGTCGGCATCGGCTGCCTTCTCCATATACGGCATCGCCATCACCGCGACCCAATCGTAGGTCTGGAGAAACGTCGGCAGCGACTGCGCGAACCATGCTTCCGATTCAGGTTCAGTGACGACGCGCGCGTACAGGTTGCGCGCGGTTTTTATGTTCGGGCGATACTTCTTTACCCGGTCGGCCAGTTCGAGGGTGAAGGAATTCAGCTCGGCGGTTTTGAGCGCGGTCCACTGCGCCATTAATTTAGGATCGGCGCGTATCGCATCGATGCTGTTCGGGAGGTTCCATTTTTTTGCATAGTGCTCCAGCGCCGGCCCGCTGGAGTCCTCAAAATCGGTGAGCACGGCATCATCGTGAAACAAGATACCGTCGACGTGGACGTTCTTGGCCAGATCTTCATAGATCTCGCCAATCACATTGCGCGTCAAGGGGGAAAACGGCGTCAACCGTCGATAGGCATTTTTGCCGCCATTTGTGGACGCCCGCACCAGCATTGCGGCGGCAGGGTGTTGCGCGGGCAACTCGAATGCCAGGACCGGCAACCATGCATACACCTTGGCGCTGGTGCGCCGGCCTATCTGCCACGCCACGCGGTTGAACAGGTCGGCGCGCACGGGCAAATGGCGATTGGGGAAATATAGCGACTGTGCATGGCCGTGGCTGTCCTTGTCGACAAACGCCTGCAGATAAACCGTGTTGACCCCCATCGCGTTGATGCGCTCGAGCAGCGCGCTGAGATTGCGGTCCTGCTGCTCACTGTTGGCATCGTAAATGTAATCCAGATCCACATGCATGACGCGCGCCACGTTCACATTCGCCGTATCACGGAGCGTGTAAGCAAACTCCGGCAACAACGGGTTGAGCAGCAGCAGTCTCCGTGGAATGGCGCTGATGGATTTGCTCTGGTCAAGCCGGTTATCCTGCAGCGTCATGCCAATCGGCATGCCTAACGACTCGGCAACCTGACTCAATTCAAGGTTATGCCGGCCATAAGGCCAGACCACGGCGCGCGGCCGCACGCCGGTTTCCTTTTCGATCAATGCCGAGTTGCGCGCAAGATCCGTGCGGATGCGCGCTGTGTATGCCGCGTCGGATTCGTAGGTTGCGCTGGCCTTTTCAAAAATGCGCGATACCGCTGCCGGTTGCGTGTTTCCCTGCGGATTGGCCGGTATACCCTTGTGCAGCGCATACGAGTGCGACGCGATTTCGACCAGCCCGCTACTCTGCACCTTGCGTACCTGGTCCCATGTCACAAACATGCTGCGCGGGACCGGCTTGGCATCGTAAACCACCTGCCCGTCCAGCGGCGCGTCCATCCACTCGCCGACCAACGCCAGCACGGCCGGGTAGTTGAATTCGCGCAGCAGCGGATAAACCTTTTCGTAGAAACTGGCGTAGCCGTCGTCGAACGTCAACAGCACGGCTTTGGCGGGCAAGGTTTTTTTGCCCTCGCGCGCAGCGACCACGTCCGCCAGCGACACCGGCTGGTAGCCGTTCTCACGCATCCAGGAAAACTGCGTCACTAATTGCGTGAGCTGTACCGAATGGCTGTCCGGCCGCGCGTATAGGTCATCCACGACATCGTGGTAACACAACACCTGCACTTCATTGGCGGCACGCGCCGGCGCGCTGAACGCAGCAGCCAGACAAAGGAGCGTCAATATAACCCAGGCGCGCATCAGAATCTCCGGTTGAAACTAAAATTGGCGTAGTTGCGAAAATCCTGCACGCCGTCGTACGGATGCATCGAACGCCCCAGTGCAAAGCGGAATTCCATCACATCGGATGCGTTCCAGTCGATTTCATAATTGACGCGCGCAGTCGGCAGATTATCGAAGCCGTCTTGGTCGTAGGTTCCAACGCTGATCGCAACGCGATGCCACAGGCTTTTTTGTTCTTCGCGCCAATGCAGCCACTCGCCGGTCAAACCGAAATCGGTGCTGAGCGCCCGACGCGGATTGAAGTAAGGCGTGCCTTGCAGACTGTTTTGCATGCCCGACATGCCCACGTTGAGGGTGAAGCGTTTCTGATATTCGGTTTCAAACACATTGGCGTAATTGGCGCTCCACTCATTACGCCGGTTACCGTCGCTGAACTGGTGCCGCTGCACATCGAGACTGGCGCGATGAATTTCATTATCGCGCACCGTCAAACCGAGGCCCGCGCGTCTGGCGCGTATCCCGGCCGCGGCGGCGCGTACCGGCAGACCCTCATCCGCCGATTCCGCATTTGCGCGGACTTTCCAGAAGTCATTGATTTCATTAGATAAGTTTAATGCAACAGCGGTCCTGTTATTTTCCTCTGCGACGCCTTGGGTCAGGCGCGTGGCATCGGCGCTGACAAGCCAGTCGCGCGCCTTGATTTCCGCGCCGATGCCGGCGCGATGGCGCGACAAATGCGAATCGTCGGCGAGGGAATCGTGCGTATGCAGGCTGCGCGCATATAGCCGCCACACGTCGTTGATCGGCACTGAATAAAGGCGCGCTTCCCAGCGGCGATCCTGCGATGCGTTTATCGACTGACTGCTATTGCCGGCTTCGCCGTTCAAAATCAGCTCGTTCATGTGATGCACGATCGAGCGGCGTTTCGCGCTGATGACCTGACGGTCATCGGGCTTCTGTTGCGCCAATGCGGTCAACTCTGCGTCCGACTGACGCCAGGCATTGATGCCGGCAAGGGCGGCAACACGTCCGAGGGTTGCTTCCGTATTTTCCGGCGCCACTTCAAGCAGCCAGCGGAATTCCTCATCGGCAAGGCGCGGCCAGCCGCGCCAGTTGTAGATATAGCCGCGATTGACGCGCACGTCCTGATTCCGCGGAACCAGATCGACCAGTTCGTCCGCGCGGCGATTGGCATCGGGCAAATCGTCGGCATAAGCGCGCGCCAGCATGGCCAGCACGCGCGAGCGGATATAGCCACGATTTTCGCGCTCGAGCTCGGGAATATTGCGGTTCAGTGTGCGCGGCTCGCGCCGGACAATTTCATCCACGACCACCTGCGCCTCGCGGTGCTGCTCGAGGTCGGACAGCGCAAAGAATAATCCGTAACGGTAGCGCAGATTTTCCGGCTCCTCGCGCACCAGTTGCTCGAACATTTTTTTCGCCACGTCCGCGCGCTTGATGCCGAGGTAAGCTTCTGCCACCGACAGGCGTGCGTAAGCCGGAGCGACATATCCGGCGCCAGTTGCCTGCGTGTACAGGTCGGTTGCTTCCTCGAAGCGTTGACGATTGGTCAGCGCGACCAGCTTGTCCGACAAGGCGCGCCGTTCCAGCGGCGCGTTCGGTATGTCGATTGGTTTTACCTGCGCCAGCACCGCGTCGATCTCGGCCAACGCAATATCGGTATTGCGGTAACGCGCCGCGCGGGCGTCTTCGTCGGCCTCGGCCCAGCGTATATGCGTTGCAGCGCGGTCAAGCCGCAGCCTGATCTGCTCCGGCGCGGAAATGATTCCGGGCTGCGCATCGACCGCAACCTGCGCCAGATGCGCCGCGCCGATCAACGACAACAGGTTGATCCGCGCCTGATCGGCGGTATTTCCGGGCGCGCCGAGAGCGCGCATTTGCGCATAGGCGTCCAACGCCTGCGTTTCCCGGCCGGCCTTGCGCAATGCGTAGCCATAGGCCTCCCACAACTGCGCATTTTTCTGCTCTTTGTCGATTGCCGTTTCGGCGGTTGAAATTGCAAGCGCGGGGCGACCCATATCGGCGAGCGTGTAAATTTTCGCAATCCGGCTTTGCGTACGCGCGGTTGAGCGCGCCAGCACTTCATCGTACAGCTGCAGCGCCAACGCAGAATCGGCGCTTGCACGCGCGGAAGAGGCAAGCGCTTCCAACACGTAAACCGGTGCTTTGGTGCGATTGATATTCGGCAATTCCGCCAACGCCGACGCGTGGCGCCCGGCATCGGACGAGACGGCAATATAGTCGTGCAGAATGCGTAGATCATCGCCGTGCTGGCGGCGCAGCAACGCCAGATAATCCGCCGCTTGCTGTAATTTCCCCTCACGAACCAATTGAAGAGCTGACTGGTACCCGGCCTCGCCCAGCACCGGACTCGCCGCTTGCGGCGCTGCCTGCGCAAGCAATATCCTGGTCGATGGAAAATCCATCGCCAGTTTGAGCGGCACCCCGACTTCGGCTGCGTTTGCCGTAAACGAGCAGGCGACAAACAGGAGGGGAATCACGGATGCTATCGGGCGCAATGCAGGCGCGTGCGCCGACCGCTGTTGACGATAATTGGACAGCGAACGCGGCGGCTGGTTTTTCAAGTGAATTTTGGGCATGCGTGAATCGGCATCTGCAGTTTTATATCCAATATGCGGAATTTTTCGGCGATTACTTTTTCTCAATTCAACGGCGGCTTGATTTCCGGCGGCGGCAGTTTCGTCTTGCGCCCCGACATCTTGTCCATTAACCACATGACATAGCCGGAAAGGCCGTAGGCAACGAACAGGCCGAACAATACGCGCGGCTGGTCGAGCGTCAGCACGACAAAGACTGCAACGACAATCAACACGGCTGAAAACGGCACGCTTTTGCTCAGGTTGAAATCCTTGCCGCTGTAAAATTTGATGTTGCTGACCATGCTGAGCCCGGCAAACAAGGTAATGCCCCAAGCGAACCATTTAATCTGCGCGCCGCGCACGTCGTAATCGTGCATCACCCAGATAAATCCGGCCACCAGCGCCGCTGCCGCGGGACTCGGCAGGCCGGTGAAATACCGTTTATCCGCCACTTCAAGCTGGGTGTTGAAACGCGCCAGACGTAAGGCAGCGCAAACGCAGTAAATGAACGCTGCCAGCCAGCCGATCTGCTTCATGTCCTGCAACGCCCACACCAGCATCAACATTGCCGGCGCGACGCCGAAAGAAACCATATCCGACAGGCTGTCGTACTCGGCGCCGAAGGCGCTTTGCGTGTTGGTCATCCGCGCGACGCGTCCGTCCAGGGCATCCAGTACCATCGCGACAAAAATCGCGATCGCGGCATTTTCAAATTTGCCGCCCATGCCCTGCACCACCGCGTAGAACCCGGCGAACAATGCTGCAGTGGTAAACAGATTGGGTAGAATATAGATGCCGCGGCGGCGCGGTTTAGGATGCGCGACATCGTCGCTTTCTACTGACGTTAAATTATCCTGGTCCGGTTCGTGCGTCATGTTTTGCCTGTGCCGAAAATGAAGTCAAAAAAAATCAAGCAGAAAGTTCCGCCAGAACCGTTTCTGTGGCAGAAACGATATCGCCGATAGCGACTTTCGGTGTCGAACCGAGCGGCAGATAAACGTCAACGCGCGAGCCGAAACGGATAAAACCGTAACGCTGCCCGCGCGTCAGCACATCGCCTTTGCCGACATAACAAAGAATGCGCCGCGCAATCAAGCCGGCTATCTGCACGCAGGTGACATCAACGCCGCCCACGGTTTTGAGCCACAGAGCATTACGCTCATTTTCCTGCGAAGCCTTGTTCAGCGCGGCATTAAAAAATTTGCCCGGATGATACCAGACCGCTTCGACGCGCCCGTCGACCGGACTGCGATTCGAGTGCACGTTAAAAACATTCATGAACACGCTGATTTTCAAGGCCTGGCGGTTCAGGTACGGATCCAGCGCTTGTCCAACTACGACAACACGGCCATCCGCCGGAGACAGCACGGCGTTGGCAGCCGTTGGAATTTCGCGCGCCGGATCGCGGAAGAACTGCAGCACGAACAATGCAATGAGCCACAGCGGTAACGACCACCAGCAGAGAAAATACGTCGCGACTGACGCAATGACGACCGAACCGGCCAGGAACGGCCAACCTTCCTTGGCAATAATCGGGTGCGGATAGTTTTTCATTGTCAGTTTTTGCTCTGGTCGACCAGTTTGTTTTTCTTGATCCATGGCATCATGGCGCGCAATTTTTCCCCGACGATTTCGATCTGGTGCTCGGCATTCAGACGGCGCCGCGCGCCCAATGTCGGCGCGCCGGCACGGTTCTCCAGAATGAAGCTCTTGGCATATTCGCCGGTCTGGATGTCTTTAAGAATGTCGCGCATCACTTGTTTGGTATTGGCATTGATCACGCGTGGACCGCTGACGTATTCGCCGTATTCGGCATTATTCGAAATCGAATAATTCATGTTGGCGATACCGCCCTCGTACATCAGGTCGACAATCAGCTTCAATTCGTGCAGGCATTCAAAATAGGCCATCTCCGGCGCGTAGCCGGCTTCGGTCAGGGTTTCGTAGCCCGCTTTCACCAGCTCGACGCAGCCGCCGCACAAAACCGCCTGCTCGCCGAACAGATCGGTTTCGGTTTCTTCGCGAAAATTGGTTTCAATTACGCCGCCCTTGGTTCCGCCGTTCGCTGCGGCATAAGAGAGCGCCAGGTCTTTCGCTTTGCCGGACTTGTCCTGATATACCGCGATCAGCGAAGGCACGCCGCCGCCCTGGGTATAAGTCGAGCGCACCAGATGGCCCGGTCCCTTCGGCGCAATCATGATCACGTCGAGATCGGCACGCGGCACGACCTGACCGTAATGAACGTTGAAACCATGTGCAAACGCGAGTACGCCGCCTTTTTTGATATTCGGTTCGACCTCTTCGCGGTAAACCTGCGCGATATTCTCGTCCGGCAACAGCATCATGACGAGATCGGCAATTTTTACCGCTGCCGCAACCTCAGCGACTTTGAGACCGGATTTTTCGGCTTTGCCCCAGGATGCGCCGTCCTTGCGCAAACCGACGGTGACTTTTACGCCGGAATCCTGCAAGTTTTGCGCGTGAGCATGGCCTTGCGAACCATAGCCGACGATGGTGACTTTTTTACCTTTTATCAGCGAAAGGTCCGCGTCTTTATCGTAGTAAACTTTCATTTTTTATGCCTCTAAATATGCCAATATAATCATATAGTTACGAAAAAGTCAAGCAAAGGTGGAAATCAGACCTTGAGAATCCATTCTCCACGTCCGATACCTGACGACCCGGTGCGGACAGTTTCCAGAATCATGGTTTTATCCAGCGCACCGAGGAACGCGTTCAATTTGTCGCGCGTCCCGGTGAGTTCGATGGTGTAACTCTTGTCGGTAACGTCAATGATGCGCCCGCGGAAAATATCCGCGACGCGCTTGATTTCTTCGCGGTCTTTGCCGGCAGCCCGTACTTTGACCAGCATGAGCTCACGCTCGATATGGTTGCCCTCGTACAGGTCGACCACTTTCACGACTTCTATCAGCTTGTTGACCTGCTTGGTAATTTGCTCGATCACATCATCTGAGCCGGACGTGACGATGGTCATACGCGACAGCGTGTCATCTTCGGTCGGTGCGACGGTTAGCGACTCAATGTTATAGCCGCGGGCGGAAAATAGCCCGGCTACGCGCGATAGCGCGCCGGCTTCGTTTTCAATCAATAAGGACAATATATGGCGCATGTTTTCGCTTCGTTTTATGGCGGCGCGGCGTGCGCCGCGCCATGGAGTTTGTGGAAGCCCTTGGGTTGAGAAATAAGGAATGCGTTAAAGGTTGGGAACGCATCCCGCGGACATCACCCTTGTGGGGCAATGCCGCGAAAAAAAATTCATTGCTACAGATCTTCTGCCAGGATAATTTCCGACAATCCTTTGCCGCCCGGAACCATTGGGAATACGTTTTCTTTTTGGTCGGTAATGAAATCCATGAACACCAGGCGCTCTTTCAGCGCGAACGCCTCTTTCAGCGCGCCTTCAACGTCACCCGGCTTTTCGATCTTCATGCCCACGTGGCCATACGCTTCTGCCAGCTTGACGAAATCCGGTAGTGCCTCCATGTAAGATTCGGCGTAGCGATTGCCGTAAAAAAATTCCTGCCACTGACGCACCATGCCCATGTAGCGGTTATTCAAATTGATAATCTTAATCGGCGTGTGGTATTGCTTGCACGTAGACAGCTCCTGAATGCACATCTGGATGCTGGCCTCGCCGGTGACGCACGCCACTGTCTCGTCGGGATGCGCCAATTGCACGCCGATTGCCGCCGGCAAACCGAATCCCATCGTGCCGAGACCGCCGGAATTGATCCAGCGGCGCGGCTTGTCGAAGTGATAATACTGCGCCGCCCACATCTGGTGTTGACCGACGTCAGAGGTCACGTAGGCATCGCCTTTGGTCAGCTCGTGTAATTTCTGTATCACGAATTGCGGCTTGATGATGTCGCTTTTCGTATCGTATTTCATGCAATCGCGCGCGCGCCACTGATCAATCTGCGACCACCATGCCTTGAGCGGCACGGCATCAGGCCGCTCTTTCGTCGCGCCCAACAGTTTGAGCAACTCCTCCAGCACTTCATTAATATCGCCGACGATCGGGACATCGACTTTCACGCGCTTGGATATCGATGAAGGGTCGATGTCGATGTGGACGATTTTCCGGTCGGCGCTGAAAAAATGTTCCGGATTGCCGATCACGCGGTCGTCAAAACGCGCGCCGATCGCCAGCAGCACATCGCAATTCTGCATCGCCATGTTGGCTTCCAATGTGCCGTGCATGCCGAGCATGCCGACGAACTGCTTGTCGCTCGCAGGATAGCCGCCGAGGCCCATCAGGGTGTTGGTACAGGGAAATCCCAACATGCGCGTTAGCCTGGTGAGTTTTTCCGCCGCACTGCCGATCACCACGCCACCGCCCGCGTAAATCATCGGACGCTTGGCGTCGAGAATGATTTGCAGCGCTTTTTTGATTTGCCCGCCGTGCGCTTTAATGACGGGGTTGTAGGACCGTAGCGTGACGGAATCCGGATAGGCGAACTCGGTGCTTTTTTGCGTGATGTCCTTGGGAATATCGACCAGCACCGGACCCGGGCGCCCGGTAGTGGCGACATGGAACGCCTTCTTGATGGTGAGTGCGAGGTCCTTCACGTCCTTGACCAGAAAGTTATGCTTCACACAGGGACGCGTAATGCCAACTGTGTCGCATTCCTGAAACGCATCCTGGCCGATAGCGTGCGTCGGCACCTGCCCGGTAATCACGACCAGCGGGATCGAGTCCATGTACGCCGTGGCAATACCGGTCACTGCATTTGTCACGCCCGGACCCGAGGTGACCAGCGCCACGCCGGGCCGACCGGTGGAGCGGGCATAACCGTCGGCCGCGTGTAGTGCGGCCTGTTCGTGGCGCACCAGTACGTGCTTGAATTTGTCCTGCTTGAAAATTTCGTCGTAAATATTCAGTACGGCTCCGCCGGGATAGCCGAAAACGAATTCGACTCCCTCTTCAGCCAAACAACGAACCGTAATTTCTGCGCCTGTGAGTTCCATTCCCGCTCCGAATCCCTGCTGTTAGTTGCCGCATTGGTAATCAACCCAAAAGCCTAAATGTTAGGGCGTGTTTGGTCAAGATAAATGTTTTTTAGCCGAGGAAGTCCCGAATTTCGCCCCGATCGCATCGAAAATCCGGCAAAAAAAAGTGGTTGATAGTATATTTGCATTTTAATTCCCACCCCTTACAGGGCGGATGGGAACATAAATCGAATAACAGCGGAGGCAATCCTGGCCAGTTATCAGGAAATGTCAGATTTTCTGGGGCAAGTTGAGCGCCGTGCCTTCAAGCAGACACTGTTTGCCGTTCGCGATGAGCACGTCGCCATGGACGTGGTGCAGGACGCCATGCTCAAACTCGCGGAAAAATACAGTGACCGGCCGGCGGCAGAATTGCCGCTGCTGTTTTCGCGTATTTTGCAAAACACCATGCGCGATTTTTTCCGTCGCCAGAAGGTCCGTAATACCTGGACCACGCTGTTTTCCTCGTTCGGCTCAAACGAAGACGGCGACGACCACGACCTGCTGGAGACCCTGGAATCCGAGGCCCACTCCAATCTTGGCGATACACCGGTCAAACAGCTCGAGCAGGCGCAGATCATGGCCCTGATTGAGGCGGCAATCGAGAAGCTTCCTGCCCGTCAACGGGAAGCCTTCATGCTGCGTTATTGGGAGGAACTGGATGTCAGCGAAACCGCGGCCGCTATGGGCTGTTCCGAAGGAAGCGTCAAAACCCACTGCTCACGTGCCGTACATGCCTTGGCCATCAGTCTCAAGGCAAAAGGAGTCTCTCTATGAACGTTAATGAAGCCGAAATCGGCAAAAAAATTATCCGCCATCTGAATGTGGCGGCAAATCAGCTCGACCAGCCGACGCTGGACAAGCTCAAATCCGTGCGTATGAAGGCACTAGAGGCATATTCCCACCAGCCGGCGTTACAGACAACGCCCGCCATGGCGGGCGTTGGGCGCGATGTTTCGATCGGCGGACGCGGCGCACTGCTGTGGATTCCCGTCCTCACGCTTTTGCTTGCTGTTGGCGGCTTGGTATACTGGCAGTCGTCGCATCGCGATTTCGATGAAGTCGACGCGATGATTTTGTCCGATGAACTCCCCATACATGCCCTCACCAGCCAGGAATTCGAATCATGGTTAAAAAAATCCTCGCGCTGAGCGCCCTGACACTCGCCCTGTTTGCCGCGCCCGCCATCGCCGACGGACCGCCTTGGAACACGCTCAATCCGCAACAGAAATCCGCATTGGCCCCGATTGCCGCCGACTGGGATGGCTTGGGCGGCGACCAGCGCCAGAAACTCCTCAATGCTGCCGAGCGTTACCCGGCGATGAAACCGGACGAACAACAGCGGTTCCACGGCAAACTGAAAGATTGGGCACAGATGAGTTCCTCCGAGCGCCAAAAAGCGCGTGAAAAATACCGTGAATTCAATAAGTTACCGCCTGAAAAGAAAAAAGAAGCCAAAGAGAAATGGGCAAAAGACCAATAAAATCAACAATTTAATAATCCAAGTCGAATAGCCAAGCCCGCCTCCGGTGGGCTTTTGCTTTTCCGCACCCGCAGACGCGCATTCAAGGAAAGACCTTGCATCAGACATCCGACCCAGCGCCAAGCCTGCCGCGCCGTCTCGCCAGCATGCTCTACGATGGGCTGCTTTTGCTTGCCGTGCTGTTTATCGCCGTTTTCGCATTTTCCACGCTCACCTCGTTCAAGGGCGACGGCCCGCTGAAACCATTTTTCCAGCTTTATCTGGTCGGGGTGGTGGCGTCTTATTTTCTTTATTTCTGGCGCAACAGCGGACAAACGCTGGCGATGAAAACCTGGCGCATCAAATTGGTCAGCGCAAACGGCAATCGCGTGAGTTATCGGCAATGCGTCTTGAGGCTGGTCGCGGCATGCATCGGATTACCGCTGTTTTTCTGGGCGCTGTTCGATCGTGACGGTCAATTCCTGCACGACCGTATCGCGTCGACGCGGCTTAAATTGCTGGAAAAAAACTAAACT
>JBAVXA010000146.1:0-5187 GCA_049698095.1 Burkholderiales bacterium | reverse complement strand
ATCTTGCAGCGGTTTGGCGCGCGGTGCCGCCGGGTTTGGCGACGGAGCGGGGGCGGCGGCTGGGTTTGGCTTTGGCGGTGCCGATGCTGGGGTCTTGTTTTTTATTCGTTGGTCGGTAGATCACCAGCATTTTGCCGATGAGTTGTACCGGCGCGGCTTTTATTTTTTCGCAGATTTCATTCAGCATGGCTTCACGTGTTTCTTTTTCGCCGCTTAACACGCGGATTTTCATCAGTTCGTGCGTATTCAGGGCGTTTTCGATTTCTTTGATAACAGCGTCGGTCAGGCCGGCGTTGCCGATCATGACCACCGGAGCGAGTGCATGGGCGTCGGCGCGAAGGGCGCGGCGTTTTTCGATGCTGATAGTTAACATGATTGCCTGATGAATGCCTAATAGATGAATTCTAATTATACTGGCAAGCTGGCAACCGCCATAAAAAACCTCAACTATCCGTAAAGTGCGCTGAAAAATGAAGGCCACCAAGACCAGCAAAGGCTGGATCCGCGAACACATCAACGACCTTTTCGTCCAACGCGCGAAGCGCGAGGGTTATCGTTCGCGCGCGGCATACAAGCTGATGGAAATCGACACGCGCGACAAACTCATCAAACCCGGCATGACGGTTGTCGACCTAGGCGCGACGCCGGGCGGCTGGTCGCAGGTGTCGGCTGAGCGGATGAAGGGCAATGGGCGGGTGATTGCAATCGACCTGCTCGACATGGTGCCGCCGCCCGGCGTGACGTTTCTGCAGGCGGATTTTGCCAGTAACGAAGGGCTGGCCGCGCTGAAAACTTTGCTCATGAGCCAGCCTGTGGACCTTGTTTTGTCCGATATGGCCCCCAACATAAGTGGCATACCGCTGTCAGACCAGGCGCGGAGCATGGCGTTATGTGAACTGGCGCTTGAATTTGCGCGCGACCATTTGAAACCCGGCGGGTCATTTCTGGTCAAGGTATTTCAGGGCGAAGGTTTTGCGGAATTTTATAAAGAAATGTTGAAGGAATTCACCGTCGTCGCGACACGCAAGCCGGATGCGTCGCGCGACCGCAGCAATGAAGTGTATTTACTCGGCAAAGGCAAGAAAGCCGTGCTGGCAAAACTGCCCTAAGTCTTGGTTCGTAAAATCCTCGATTCGCGCTACAATTGAGGCAATAGCAATAACTGATCTATTTCATTGAGGATAACCCTTTGAATAACATGGTAAAAAATGTAGGCATCTGGTTGATTATCGCTTTGGTGCTGATGATGGTCATCAAGCAATTCAATCCGCAGGCGACCAGCGCGAATGTTGTCGAGTATTCGCAATTCATGGAGCAGGTGAAATCCGGCCAGGTTGAAAAAGTGGTCATGGACGGCCGCCTGCTGTCGCGCACGCTCAAAGTCACGACCAAAGACAAAACCAATTACACCACCACCGCCCCGTTTGACCCATGGCTGGTGAGCGATCTGCTCAAATATAACGTGACCGTCGCCGCGCAGGCGGAGGAAGAGCGTTCGATTCTCCTCGACATGTTCGTGTCGTGGTTCCCGATGTTGCTGCTGATCGGCGTTTGGGTGTTTTTCATGCGCCAGATGCAGGGCGGCGGCAAGGGCGGCGCGTTTTCCTTCGGCAAAAGCCGCGCGCGCATGCTGGATGAAAACACCAATCCGATTACCTTTGCCGACGTAGCTGGTGTCGATGAAGCCAAAGAAGAGGTGTCGGAAATCGTTGATTTCCTGCGCGACCCGACCAAATTCCAGAAGCTCGGCGGGCGTATTCCGCGCGGCGTCTTGATGGTTGGTAATCCCGGTACCGGTAAAACTTTGCTTGCCCGCGCCATCGCGGGCGAGGCGAAAGTCCCGTTTTTCAGCATTTCCGGCTCGGACTTTGTTGAAATGTTCGTCGGCGTCGGCGCGGCGCGTGTGCGCGACATGTTCGAGCAAGCCAAGAAAAGCGCGCCGTGCATTATTTTCATCGACGAAATCGACGCAGTCGGTCGCCAGCGCGGCGCTGGTCTCGGCGGCGGTAACGACGAACGCGAACAAACCCTGAATCAATTGCTGGTCGAAATGGACGGTTTCGAAGGCTCGGTCGGCGTGATCGTCATCGCCGCCACCAATCGACCCGACGTGCTCGACCCTGCGTTGCTGCGTCCGGGTCGTTTTGATCGGCAGGTTGTCGTGCCGCTGCCGGATATCCGCGGGCGCGAACAGATACTGATGGTTCACATGCGTAAAGTGCCGATTGCGACGGACGTGAAAGCAGAAATAATTGCTCGCGGAACACCGGGGATGTCCGGTGCCGACCTCGCTAATCTGGTGAACGAAGCGGCGCTGTTCGCCGCGCGCAAGAACAAGCGCCTTGTCGATATGGATGATTTCGAGCAGGCCAAAGACAAGATTTTCATGGGCCCCGAGCGCCGCTCGATGGTGATGACCGAAGACGAGCGCCGCGCGACGGCGTATCACGAATCCGGCCATGCAGTCGTCGCGCGCTCGTTGCCGGGAACCGATCCGGTGCATAAAGTTACCATCGTGCCGCGCGGACGCGCGCTGGGCGTCACCTGGCAGTTGCCGGAACGCGACCGTTTGAGTTTGTATAAAGACCAGATGCTGAACGAGATTTCCATCCTGTTCGGCGGCCGAATCGCGGAGGATTTATTCGTCAAGCGCATTTCCACCGGTGCGAGTAACGACTTCGAGCGTGCCACTCGCATGGCGCGAGAAATGGTGACGCGTTACGGTATGTCCGATTCAATGGGCCCGATGGTTTATGGCGACAACGAAGGCGAAGTGTTTCTCGGCCGCTCCGTGACCACGCACAAGAATGTTTCCGAAGCGACGTTGCAGCAGGTCGACAAGGAAATTCGCCGCATCATCGACCAGCAATATGCAGTCGCGCAAAAAATCCTCGAGGAAAAACGCGATGTGGTCGAAGCAATGACGGCCACGCTGATGGAATGGGAAACCATAGACTCCGATCAGATCAACGATTTGATGGAAGGCCGGCCGCCGCGTCAGCCGAAGCCGAGCAACGCGCGGCCCAATCCGCCGCCGAACGATGCACCAACCGCCCCCGCGGCAACGATTACGCCCGCGCAGGAAACTTGATTATAATCAATTAGTTATAGGGCGACTTCGGTCGCCCTTTTTTATGTTCCGATGACCAGACCTGGCGAATTAATCTGCGGCAAATTCACGCTCAAGCTTGATCGTCCGTTGATCATGGGCATCGTCAATGTCACACCCGATTCTTTTTCCGATGGCGGCAAGTTCTTTTCGCGTGACCGCGCAATCGAGTACGGCGTCAAATTGATAGAAGACGGCGCCGACCTGCTCGATATCGGCGGAGAATCGACGCGCCCCGGTTCGATGCCGGTGAATCTCGACGATGAATTGCTGCGCGTAATACCGGTGATCGAAGCGCTGCGCGACAAAAACATTCCGCTCTCCATCGACACCCAAAAAACCGCCGTGATGGACGCCGCGATCAATGCCGGCGCTTCGATGATCAATGATGTGAATGCCTTGCGTGCCGAAGGCGCGCTCGACGTGGCGGCGGGCAGTGGCGCAGGCGTATGCCTGATGCATATGATCGGCACCCCGCAGACAATGCAGCAACTAATTGATTACAATGACGTTTTAGCTGAAGTGGTGGCCTTTCTGCAAATGCGTGCGCGCGCCGCCGAACAGGCTGGTATCGCAAAAGACCGTATCGTGCTCGATCCCGGTTTTGGCTTCGGTAAGCGCACGATTCACAATCTCGCGCTATTGCGCGGGTTGGAAAACATTGCCGCGCTGGGTTATCCGGTACTTGCAGGTTTGTCGCGTAAATCGATCTTCGGCGACATTACCGGCAAACCGGCGGCAGAGCGAATATATGCCAGCATTGCCGCTGCCGTGCTTGCCGCGCAAAATGGCGCGAGTATCATACGGGTTCACGACGTGGCGGCGACCCGGGATGCGCTCGCGGTGTTGCAGGCTGTGCAGGCAAAAAATTAATCAGGAATAAACAGATGAGCAGAAAATATTTTGGCACCGACGGCGTGCGCGGACGCGTCGGGCTGGCGCCGATTACGCCGGATTTTGTCATGCGTCTCGGCTACGCCGCGGGAAAAGTATTGGTCGGCGCGACGCATAACGCGAAAGATCGCGAACATCCCACCGTGCTCATCGGCAAAGACACGCGTATTTCCGGCTATATGTTGGAGTCGGCGCTGGAAGCCGGATTTTCTGCAGCGGGCGTGTACGTGTTGCTCACCGGCCCGATGCCCACGCCGGGCGTCGCGTACCTCACGCGCGCGTTGCGCTTGTCGGCGGGTGTGATGATCAGCGCCTCGCATAATCCGTATGACGACAACGGCATCAAGTTTTTTTCCGCGCAGGGCACCAAGTTGCCCGACGAGATCGAGCTCAAAATCGAAGCCGAGCTCGATAACCCGATGCAAACCAAACCGTCGGCGGAACTCGGCCGCGTGCGCCGCATCGACGACGCTGTCGGGCGCTATATCGAATTCTGCAAAAGCACATTTCCGAATGAACTCGATCTGCGCGGGCTGAAACTGGTCGTCGATTGTGCGCACGGCGCAACCTATCACATTGCGCCGCATGTATTTCATGAGCTCGGCGCGGAAGTCGTCGCCATCGGCAACACGCCGAACGGACTCAACATCAACGATCAATGCGGTGCGACACACACCGCGCTGATGCAAGCTGCGGTGCGAGAGCACAAGGCAGATTTAGGCATCGCCCTTGACGGTGATGGCGACCGGCTGATGATGTGCGACGCCAATGCCACGCTTTATGACGGCGACCAGCTGCTCTATGTCGTCGCGAAGCATCGCAAGCAGTCCGGCCTGCTCAAAGGCGGCGTCGTCGGCACGCTGATGACCAACCTCGCGCTGGAACAAGCATTCGGCAAACTGGAAATTCCATTCGCGCGCGCCAAAGTCGGCGACCGTTACGTCAACGAAATGCTGGTGCAAAAAGGCTGGCAATACGGCGGCGAAAACTCCGGCCATATCTTGGCGCTCGACAAACATACTACCGGCGACGGCATTGTTTCTGCATTGCAGGTTCTTTCCGCACTGCGCGTGAATAAAACCACCCTGGAAGATTACTCGCGCGAACTCAGTTTATTCCCGCAAGTACTGGTCAACGTCAAAACCGCGCGCGGCTTCGACCACAAAGGCAACAAAGATGTCGAG
>JBAVXA010000145.1:0-3007 GCA_049698095.1 Burkholderiales bacterium | reverse complement strand
TAATTTTCCAGCACCGCGACCAACGTCCGCCCCACCGCAAGTCCCGAACCGTTCAGCGTATGCACCAGCTCTGGCTTTCCCTGTGCATTGCGAAAACGCGCCTGCATGCGCCGCGCCTGGAACGCCTCGTAATTGCTGCAGGAAGAAATTTCGCGGTAGGCCTGCTGGCCGGGCAGCCACACTTCGAGATCATAGGTCTTCGCCGACGAAAATCCGATGTCGCCCGTACACAACAACATTTTCCGGTAGGGCAATTCGAGCTTCTGCAGAATCGCTTCCGCGTTGGCGGTGAGTTCCTCGTGCACTTTATAGGATTCATCCGGATGCACAATCTGAACGATTTCCACTTTGTCGAACTGGTGCTGGCGGATCATGCCGCGCGTGTCTTTGCCGTAGCTGCCCGCCTCGCTGCGGAAGCACGGCGTATGCGCGACGAATTTAAGCGGCAGGTTTTTCGCGTCGATGATGGTATCTCGCACCAGATTGGTCACCGGCACTTCAGCGGTGGAAATCAGATACAGGCCCTGTTTTTCCACTTTGAATAGATCTTCTTCGAATTTCTGCAGACTGGTGACGCCCTGCACCGATTCCGCGTTAACCAGATACGGCACATACACTTCGTTGTAGCCGTGTTCCTGCGTATGCACGTCGAGCATAAATTGCGCGAGTGCGCGGTGCAAACGCGCGAGCGGGCCGTGCAACACGGAAAAGCGCGCGCCGGACAGCTTCACTGCATTTTCAAAATCCAGCAAGCCGAGCTTCTCGCCGATTTCCACATGGTCTTTCGGCGCAAAGCCGAACGTGCGCGGCGTGCCCCAACGGCTGATTTCCTTGTTATGGGTTTCGTCTTTACCAGCTGGCACCGATTCGTGCGGCGTGTTCGGAACGGTCATTAACATTGCATTGAGTTTGTGTTGAACCGATTCGAGCTGCTCTTCGGCTTTTTTCAGTTCGTCCCCCAGCCCGGCAACTTCCTTCATGATGCCCGCGACATCTTCGCCTTTGCTTTTCGCCATGCCGATCTGTTTCGACGCACTATTGCGTTTCGCCTGCAACTCCTGCGTGCGCGTCTGAATATTTTTGCGCTCGCCTTCAAGCGACTGAAATTGGGCAATATCGAGTTGATACCCGCGCGTCGCAAGTCGCGCGGAGGCGGCATCAATATCGCTTCTGAGTAAATGTACATCTAACATCGTAAGCCCTTGTTTATATAAATTTTTTTATCAGTTTTAGTGAGCAGCGCGCAGAGTCTGTTTATGCTTTTACCTTTTCACCTTCCTATCCAGCTCGCGCAAATGCGCCAGCTTCTCCGCGATTTTCGCTTCCAAGCCACGATCCACCGGCCGATAAAAATGTTGTTTCTCCATGCCATCGGGAAAATAATTTTCTCCCGCCGCATAGCCTTCTTGTTCGTTATGCGCGTAGCGATAATCTTTGCCATAACCCAAATCCTTCATCAACTTGGTCGGCGCGTTGCGGATGTGTTCCGGCACCGGGCGCGAGCCATCGCTTTTGATGAAGGCGCGGGCTTCATTATACGCGACGTAAGCGGCGTTCGACTTGGCCGCGACGGCCAGGTAAATGACCGCATGCGCCAACGCCAATTCACCTTCGGGTGAACCGAGACGCTCGTAAGTTTCCGCCGCATCCAGCGCCACGCGCAAACCGCGCGGATCAGCCAAACCGATATCTTCACTCGCCATGCGGATCACCCGCCGCGCGACATAACGCGGGTCCGCGCCGCCGTCAAGCATGCGCACCATCCAATACAAAGCCGCATCAGGGTCGGAGCCGCGCACCGATTTATGCAACGCCGAAATCTGGTCGTAAAATGCATCGCCGCCTTTATCGAAACGGCGCGTGGCTTCGGACAAGGCGTTTTCAGAAAACTCCACGCTGACGTGGGTGACTTTGGCCGTCTTCGCCGCTGTCTGGATTTGCTCCAACAAATTCAACAAACGCCGCGCATCACCGTCGGCCACGGCGATCAGGCGATCGCGCGCGCCCTGCTCGAAGGTCAGCCCTTTTAACGCCGAGGCCAACGCGCGATCAAACAACTCGCCCAGCTCGGTTTCCGACAAGGGCTTTAACACATACACCGCCGCACGCGACAACAACGCGCCATTCACTTCGAACGACGGGTTCTCCGTCGTCGCGCCGATAAACGTAATCAGCCCCGATTCCACATGCGGCAAAAACGCATCCTGCTGCGACTTGTTGAAGCGATGCACCTCATCGACAAACATAATCGTGTCGCGATCAAATTGCGTCTGATTCAGCCGCGCCTGCTCAATCGCCTCGCGGATTTCCTTCACGCCGGACAACACCGCCGAGATAGCAATAAAATCCGCCTTAAACGCCTGCGCCGTCAAACGCGCCAAAGTCGTCTTCCCCACCCCCGGCGGCCCCCACAAAATCATCGAATGCAACTTGCCCGACGCAAACGCCAAGCGCAAAGACTTTCCCGCACCAAGCAAATGCGTCTGCCCAATCACCTCATCAATAGTCTGCGGCCGCATACGTTCTGCCAACGGTGCGTGTTCGGCTTTGTGGTCTTGTGCGGATAGGAGATCGGTCATGGGATTCGAAGGTTTTGAATATTATTGAATTATAGGTATATTAAAGGTTAGTTGGAATCCATAGTTTTAGCAAAACTTAAATACGACACTCTTAAATCCAATTACTAAGAAATACAAAATATGAATCGTTTTCTATGGATACTTTCACTAGGTAAGAATTCCTGCCCTGCATGGCCCTGCCCAATATGTCGTAAAGGTACTCTTGCCCTTATACCTCAAAGCCTTATCTACAAAGAAACGGTCAAATCGAAGCGCCAGCATACTGATGACGCTTGGGACCCTGAATGGATCGATCACAAATTCACTGCGTGGGCTGAATGCAGGCATCCACCTTGCAAGCAAGAGTTTGCCATCACAGGTTCGGGTGGTGTTGGTCCGGAACCCAATGAGTCTGGAGGTTATGAATGGGAAGAGTATTTTTCGCCTAT
>JBAVXA010000144.1:0-2794 GCA_049698095.1 Burkholderiales bacterium | reverse complement strand
ATCTAGGCCCGCCGGTGCGAACGCAGGCAGGTTTTAATTCTCGTTATTTTGGGAAAGAATTTGCTACGGACAAGCAAGGCGATGAGCGGGAGCCAATGAAGAACAAATGCACAAAATGCGGCGCTGTTCGCATTGATAAACAACTTGGCATGGAATCAACACCAGAAGAATACACGGCAAACATGGTAGAAGTGTTTTCACTTGTGCGTGAATTGCTACATGATGATGGTACGCTGTGGCTAAATTTGGGGGATAGCTATTCGAGCGGAGGGAGAACATCACAAGTCGCGCCGACACTGCGGACAAAGGGCAAAGATGCAGCAAGCGGGAAACAAGAATACTTAAACAATTTTGCGGTTCGCCCTGGCGCGGTTGCGGGGATAAAACCTAAAGACCTAATCGGCATCCCTTGGCGCGTAGCGTTCGCACTTCAACAGGATGGCTGGTATCTAAGGCAAGATATCATTTGGTCGAAGCCTAACCCTATGCCGGAGAGCGTGACTGATCGCTGCACCAAGGCACACGAATATATTTTTTTATTGAGCAAGTCGGGAAAATATTATTACGATAATGAAGCAATAAAGGAAAATACAGTTACGTTTGACTCAAATGTTCGTGATAGAGATACCACAAGGCTAAACAATGTCCCGGGGCGCTCAAGAATGGACGGGTTGACTACAAATGATTATGAAAAACGCAATAGGCGCAGCGTGTGGGAAGTCGCAACGGCACCATACAGCGGGGCGCACTTTGCCACCTATCCACCGGCACTAATTGAGCCATGCATATTAGCGGGAAGTCGCTCAGGGGACATTGTTTTAGATCCATTTTTCGGTAGCGGCACAACGGGGCAAGTTGCACAACAACTAGGGCGGCAATATATTGGTTGTGAGTTGAATCGTGATTATGAGGCGTTGCAGCTAAAGCGGACGGCGCAACCCGGTTTCGTTTATGAAATGTGACCTATGCCTAATTAATGCCGGTAGAAAGTTTATGTCGCGGGCTTGTTGTATTGGTAGGTTGGTGGCAGAAGCCCCTACCAGAAGCTTGCAACAGGAATATATTTACCAAGGCAAGATGAATGAACTAGACGAAGCCGATATTATGGCGCACGTCGAAAGCCATAGAAAATTGTTTCCGAAACAGATAGGAGAAAAATAATGGTATTTTTTCCAGCGGACGTTATCCGAAAAATTGTAAATAAAAATTCAGCGTTGACTGACGAAAACAAAATCTTGATTGATTTGCTGCGCGATGCCCTGCAAGTGATTGAATATGATATTTGTGAAGCGTATCATGCTGAAATGGCGCTGATGGTATTGGCGGAAAAAATAAAAATAGCCATTGCTGCCCATGACAAGGGCGGTAAATGACCTCACGGCAACTAAAAAGCTTTATTGGCTATACCGGCTATCTGGAAGCGTATGCGCCAGAACGTGCAGTCAGGACAATCAAAGAACTATTGCCACGCATTATAGAAAATGTTGAAATGACCGAACGGGTGAATGATTACCTGGTGCGCGTGGTGGTCGAGATTATTGGAGATATGCGGGCAGACAAGCAATACGCCCACGCTGACCGCTTGAGGGCAATGCTGAACCATGTTGGCGTGATTGTAGAGATAACACAGGATGGTATTACCTGGAGAACAAAATGAATAAAAAACTGCTTGCGTTAGGCCGATTAAAAACCGGCGTCATGAACAAAACAGAATCGGCCTATGATGAGCGCCTGAAAGTATTAATGTACACCAAAACAATCCTTTGGTATAAATTCGAGGGGATGAAATTCAGGCTTGCTGATAATACATTTTACACCCCTGATTTTATTGTGATGCACAACAATGGCGAGATTGAGGCGCACGAGGTAAAAGGCTTTTGGCGTGATGACGCAAGGGCTAAGATAAAGATTGCGGCCGACATGTACCCGATTAGATTTATCGCCGTTACCATGCAATCAAAAAAGAACGGTAGCGGCTGGGATGTGGAAGAATTTTGAGGGGGTAATAAAATGATTGACCGCCACATTATTATTTGCACCGAGGCAGACAGACTGCGCGTCATTGGGCTGATTAACGCTAACTGGTCGGCATGTGCAGAAGATTTGAAACCCCTGCATATCGATATTTCACAGAAGGATGAAACGCGGCGAGCAAAACAAAATAGATATTACTTTGCTGGAGTATTGCAGCAAATCGCACAGAAGGCATGGGTCAACGGCAAACAATACAACGCCGACGTGTGGCACGAATACTATGCAAATAAATTCGCGCCCAAGCAAGAGATTGAGCTGCCGAGCCGCGAGTTAAAAACAGTCAGAACTAGCACAACAAAAATGAGCGTCAAGGAATTTTCCGATTATACTAGCGAGGTCGAAGCCGATGCCGCGCAAGAGCTGGGCGTGAAGTTTTATACGCTGGAGCAATTTTAATCATGGCAAATATTAGCTTATGTAAAAGAATTGATTGGTCAAAAGTTGCGCGGAAAGTATGCTACAGATGCAAAGAAAAAAAACCAGCAATGTGTTTTTGGCCTGATAAAAATAATAAAGACAAGCTATCGTCGTATTGTAAAACGTGTAAAGCGGCTATTAACAAGAAAAATAAGCATTACGTAAATAGTTCCATTGATTACCACTCAAAAACGCAATGAACGGCACTTACACCAAAGCCGAGCGCACCAAAGGGAAAAAGTTGCGCCAGTCTGCTCGCAATCAAGATTGCACCCTGCGATTCTTTACAGTCTGCAACTACGACCCTGAAACAACCGTCCTGGCGCACGGGAAGAAAAACAAG
>JBAVXA010000143.1:0-13842 GCA_049698095.1 Burkholderiales bacterium | reverse complement strand
ATTATTCACAACCAGCTATTTTCCCGCTTGATCTGGAAAAAGCGACGGATGCGGAATTCGAGGCGATGGCACTCGGCATCAAAAAACAATACGGCCGGCTCGACGGCATTTTGCACAGCGCGTCGACCGTCCCGCTACTGACTCCGCTGGCAAACCAGACGCTCGATCAGTGGATGACCTCGCTGCGCGTGAATCTGGCAGCGCCGTTCGCGCTGACCAAGGCCTGCCTGCCGTTGCTCAAACACGCTCCCAATGGCTCAGTCGTTTTCACCTCTGAAACACACGGCCATCATCCTGCTGCGTATTGGGGCAGTTTTGCCGTGGCGAAAGCCGGATTGGAAACGCTGACGAAAATCTGGTCGGAAGAGTGTGAAATCTTTCCCAATCTGCGCATGAATACGTTTATCCCCGGGCCGGTTGCGTCACCGCAACGCGCGGCGACCCATCCCGGCGAAGTGAGGTCGTCGATGCGCGCCGTCGATTCGCTCGCCGCCTACTATCTTTTTCTTATGGGACGCGACGGCCGCGCGATGCGTGGGCAGGTTGTTTGCGCGGACTAGTCTGCTCAGCTGCCCGGGCCGAAGGTCAGTAGCGGCAGCCGTAACGATAATTTGGGGAAAAACGCCACCAACATCAGCACCAACCCCAGTAAGAACAATGCCTGCCTGTGATTGAAATGCGGGTAATAGATTTCAACACCGGGCCGATTGGTCTGCCAGACTTTTACCATCGCCAGACTGATCAGCATGACGACCCCGATTTGCAGCGGCTCAATACCGGCGGCGGCGGCAAACGGCAGGTAAATTGCCGAAGCCAGCAGCATGGCAGCGATCGGGCCGATAAAATAGCAGGCAATTGCGACGGGCAGGCTGATGACGAGCAGCAGCGCAGGAGCGATTTCCGGCATAGTCATTTTTTCAACGGCGGCGAAAAGCCAGCCCGTATCGGGCGATGCCATGTCACCAAGTAGCCGTACCCACAACATCGCCGTAGCGCCGGTGAACAGCCAGCCCGCGCTTTGCACCGCGGTATAGGAAAAAATCTGCGGCAAAGCCTGTGCGTCAGTGTTGTTGAACGCAAATACGCCCGCGATGCAAACGGCCAGCGCCGCCAGCGCCGCGCCTTCGGTAAAAGTCACAAACGCCAGCATCATACTGCCGACGAACAAGCCGCACACCACGCCGTATAAAAGCAAGCGCGCGACAGGATTGTGTTCGGCGAAAACAATATTTCTGGCACCGGACAATTGCAATGCAATGGCAACCATGGCACCCGGTATTATCAAGGCAAAAATGAATTTTCCCGGCCCGACGCCGGCTGTCGCGGCGAACCACAACGCCAGCAATACAAACGGAGCCAAATTACCGCTACGATGCCGCGGATTAAGCACGACGCCTGCAAGCACGAGAAACGGGATCGCCATCAAGGTGTATTGATCAAGGCCGTCAAAATAACGTTGCGCCAATGCTTTCCAGTCTCCGCCCGGCGCAATAGTCTCCCAGACAAAAGCGCTCGCGCCGAGTAATAAGCCAACCTTGATTCCGCCATCGGCCATGTTGACCGGAAAATAGGCGGCCGGCGAATCCCCCGCGCTACGCAACTGGATCAACAGATTGGTCGCCATCAGCAATGACGCCAGCGGCAGCATATAGAAAATAATTCTGACAGCGCTCGTTTGCCGGAACGACTCAAATACGTACCATGCACTGGCAGCGGCCATGAACAGGGAAAAAATCAGCCCAGCCAGAATCAGCGGCCGAGGCAGGTTCAAGCGCGCCGCGTGTGCCGCGCCAAGCAGGGTCATGGCAATCAACATATCGGTGGCGGATTGATGTATCACACCAAGATTGACGCTGCGCAGTGCGTGCGGCAGCCAGAGCAATGCCTCGGCATAACGCAGCAGCGGCGACGTCAGCAGCAGCGTCAACGCAGCGGCCAGTAACAGGCCGGGTAACGCAAATAAAACGCGCTGCAGATGATTCATTTAATAGAATGATTGATTTACGCAACGCCCATTGCCGCGGCGCTCATATTTTAAACGGCAGAAAAATAAGGGAACGCCAAAGGGCAGATGAGCAGATTAATAGCTATAAAAGTACTATTAATATTAAATTAATTAAAAGGGTTATTAAATTTCCCAAAGATCGCTGTTTGAACGCTGCTGCGACATTAGTCTTCATCCTTGAATGCCTCTTCGCGTTTTTTGCGTAAGGCCGGCAGCAAGACAATCGTCAATGCAACTGCAGCCAACACCAACATCGTCGCGCTGATCGGGCGGGTAACCAGTACCATCGGATCACCTTTGGAAATCAGCAGTGCACGGCGCAGGTATTCTTCCATCATCGGGCCGAGGATGAAACCGAGCAACATCGGCGCGGGTTCGCAACCGAGCTTGTGAAAAATGTACCCAAGAAATCCGAAAACTGCCATGAGATACACGTCGAAGGTGCTGTTACTCAAGCTGAATGTGCCAATAGCACAAAACACCAGGATCGCCGGATAGAGAAAATGATACGGCACCGAAATCATTTTCACCCAGAGACCAATCAGCGGCAGGTTCAAAACCAATAGCATGACGTTGCCAATCCACATCGAGGCGACCAGGCCCCAGAATAAAGTTGGCTGCTCAGTCATCACGGAAGGGCCGGGCTGAATGCCTTGCAAAATCATCGCGCCTATCATCAACGCCATTACCGGGTTGGACGGAATGCCGAGCGTGAGCATGGGAATAAAAGAAGTCTGTGCGCCCGCATTGTTTGCGGCCTCAGGTGCAGCAACGCCTTCAATCGCCCCCTTGCCGAACATCGCCGAGTTCTTGGATATTTTCTTCTCTAACGAATAAGCGGCGAACGACGATAACATCGCGCCACCGCCGGGCAAAATTCCGAGTACCGCTCCCAGCGCTGTACCGCGCAACACGGGCGCAATAATGCGCTTCAAATCTTCTTTGGTCGGCATCAGGCCGGTTACTTTAGTCATCAATGTCGAGCGCGTCGCTTCATGCTGCAGGTTGCTGATAATTTCTCCCAGACCGAATACACCCATGGCGACAATCACGAAACTGATGCCATCGGCCAATTCGGGTATATCAAAACTGTAACGCGCCATACCTGAATTCACGTCCGTGCCTACCAGGCCTAAAAGAAGACCCAGCACGATCATGCCGAGCGCATGCAACAAAGAACCGCTGGCCAACACAATTGAAGCTACCAGACCCAATACCATCAAAGAAAAATATTCTGCCGGACCGAATTTCAAAGCCACTTCCGCCAAAGGCGGGGCGAACAACGCAATCAGCAGAGTGCAAACAGTGCCTGCGAAAAACGAACTGATCGCCGCGGTCGCAAGGGCTTTGCCCGCGTGGCCTTGTCGCGCCATCTGATAGCCGTCCAACGCAGTCACAACGGAGGACGATTCGCCGGGCAGATTCACCAGAATCGCCGTGGTCGAGCCACCGTATTGTGCGCCGTAATAAATTCCCGAGAGCATGATCAGCGCCGACACTGGCGGCAAACCGAAGGTCACCGGCAGCAGCATGGCGATGGTGGCTACTGGCCCGAGGCCGGGCAACACGCCTATAGCGGTGCCGAGGAAAACGCCAACCAGGCAATAAAATAAATTGGTGAACCCCATGGCCGTTTGCAGGCCGAGCAACAGATTATTGAGTAAGTCCATGACGGTCTCTTAGTTTATTGTGCGATTAAATTAGCCACCAAACCATGTGCCGAGTAGCTGCATGGGGACTTTCAAACCTTTGACGAAGACCAGGGAGCAGAACGCTATCAATCCCACCAACGCCAGCGCGGCACGCCACGTGAATTTGAAATGGGCGCTGCCAGAAGCGCTGACCAGGGTCAATGCCAGTAGTGCGATAATTAAACCCGCCGGTCGCAATAAAGCGCCAAACAACACCACGCCGGCGCATATGTGCGCACAGGCTTTCCAGCCGAATGCACCGAGCGATTCGCCGGGTCGGATAAATGAACGTACCAATGCAATAACGCCGAACAGGGTTAATAGTCCGCTTAACACCATGGGAAAATAACCGGCGCCCATTTTGGAGGCGACGCCCATACCATAGTCCTGGGCAATAACCAGACCCGCCACGCCAAAGGCAACGTAAAGCAAACCGGTGTAAAAATCTTTAGGATTGCGAATCAAAGACGCCACGATATTCCTCCCTTGTCGATCGTTATCTTGATTAGACGGATAACTGTTTTTGTACCAAGCCATAGTCTACTCTTGAGCTATATACAATGCGAATGGATAAAAAAACGGCCCCTCACGGAGCCGTTTTGATTTAATAAGCAAATGCAACAAAATCAGTCCGCGTATTGGCCGGCCTTTTTGATGATCGGGCCCCATTTGTCGATTTCCGCTGCCAGGAATGTACGCAACGCTTCGGGAGTCGCGCGATTTTCCGCTACGGGCTCAGTGCCGAGGTCGGCGAAACGCTGTTTCACATTGGCGTCTTTCAACGCCAAGATCAGCGACTTATTCAGCCGATCTACCACAGACTTGGGCGTGCCTTTTGAGGCATACAGCGCGTGCCACACGGCGATATCAAAGTTTTTCACGCCGCCTTCCATGACAGTCGGAATCTCTTTTAGCGACGCCACGCGGGTTTTGGTGGTGACGCCGTAGGCCTTTACTTTACCGGCTTTGATTTGCGGCGTGGTGTTGGTAGTCTGGTCGCACATGAGATCAACCTGGCCGCCAAGAATGTCATTCATAGCGGGGCCAGTACCCTTGTACGGGATCGTCGTCAGGTCGGTTTCAATCGCGCTCATGAACAACATGCCGCACAAATGAGAAGCGGAGCCCAAACCGGCGTTGGCGTAATTTACTTTGTCTTTGTTGGCTTTCAGATAAGTAACCAACTCTTTCATATCATTGGGCGGAAAATCTTTTTTCGCGATCAACGTCATCGGCACGTCAGTCACAAGGCCAATCGGCTCGAAATCGTCAACCGCGTTGTACGGCAGCTTGCGATAAAGCGCGGGCGCGGTGGAATGGCCGATGTGATGCAGGAAAATGGTGTAGCCATCGCCAGGCGAACGCGCTACGCGGCCGGCCCCCAATGTGCCGCCAGCGCCACCGACGTTTTCCACATTGACAGCTTGTTTCATATCCACGCTCATCGATTGCGCAAGCAAGCGCGCCACCGTGTCGGTCGGTCCGCCCGCAGCAAACGGCACGATCATGGTGATGGGTTTGGAGGGAAATTCGTCTGCTTGCACTGCAGCAGCGCCCAGCAAAGAGAGCGTTGAAAAGGCGATAGCTAGAAATTTCTGTTTCATATAAATTCCTCGAGAATAGAGTGATTAATAAAAAAATCAATGTAATCAAATACTTTCTTTGTATGTTTTTTTCACGTTCGCAATCGTACACCAATCCCATAGAGGAAGGAATACCTCAGCGAGCCCATACAACGCTAAAGCCCAACTCACCGCTGACGCTCAGAAAATTAATATCAATACCGATTTCCGGCACCCAGACCAAATGATCGCCAGAGAACAATAATGGCAAACATTCGCGCTGCCACGGCGGCACATTCGATTCCTGTAATAAATTTTTCAGTGTGCGGCGCGGACGGTTGGATGCGAGCTGGAGCGTTTCGCCGCCGCGTCGGGTTTGCACCGTTACCGCTCGCGTTTTCAATTTTGCCGAACTGATACCCTGCCCGATTGTCCCGTTGAATTTCACCACCCCCGTATGGTACGGAAGCTTGATTTCAGACTCTCCGTTCCATGCCAGCACAAGCTTCGCTGCGGGCGGCGGACGGTCGATAAGATAAATACCGCCGCGCCATGCGCGCACTTCATGCTCGCCGAGTTCGCAGCAGACTTCCGCATCACGTGCGCAGGTTTGTAATTGCCGCACCAGTTCATCCAGTCGTTTCGCCTGAGGCATTGCGACGCCGTGTTGCGCGAGAAAAAAGCGCAGCAAGTTTCTCGCGCGGGCTTCACTTAAGCGCGCAAACGCGTTTCGCGACAATTTATCGTCGCGCATTGCATCTTTTGCGTCGACAGCGGCAAGCTCGCCGAGCAGGTGTGCCGCCTCGGCAAAATGCCGCGCGGCGCGTCCAAGCGTCGCGCGATAGGCAGGAAAGCGTTTGGCGATCTGCGGCATGACTTCAAGCCGAAGATAGTTTCGGTCGAAGCGGGTGTCGGTGTTGGATTCGTCGGTGATCCATGTCAATCCGCGCTGCGCTGCATACAGCTCCAACTCGCTGCGCGTCACGTCCAGCAAGGGGCGCGCCAGCGCGGGCTTGCCGTTACTCATGGCCGGCATCGCCGCCGCGCCTTTCATGCCTGCGCCACGCAATAATTGCAGCAGCAGCGTTTCTGCCTGGTCGTCCGCATGGTGCGCAAGAGCGATGATGTCGGCATTCTGCTTCTCAAATACTTTGTGCCGTGCTTCGCGCGCCGCTGCCTCGATTCCCGCACCCAGATCGCGGGCGACCTCGACGGTCTCAGTCTGAAATGGAATATTTTTTTGCGCGCAAAGCCCGGCGCAAAATCGCGCCCACGAAGCTGCATTCGGGCTTAGCTGATGATTGATATGGATTGCAGATAGTTCAATATAATCAATAACTTGAAATCTACACAGCAGGTCGAGCAATACCACCGAGTCGAGGCCCCCAGATAGTCCGACGCGAACGCGCGAACCTTTTGCGAATAAGGTTTTAAGTTGTGCGGTATGGGTGACGAACAAATCTGCGGCTGACATGGCGTGCGCGGGGGCGGAATAAATGGCGCAAAAAATGGTGAATTATTTTTGCTCGACTTCTTTGAACTTGCCGTACTCCATCAAACGCACGTAACGCGCTTCGAGCAGTTTATCGATTGGCTTGTCCTGCAATCCGCGCAGCGTGTCCTGCAATACTTTTTTCAATGACTTTGCCATGTCGTCGTAGTCGCGGTGCGCTCCGCCAAGCGGTTCGTTAATGATTTTGTCCACCAGCCCGAGCGACTTCAGGCGCGTCGAGGTTATGCCCAGCGCTTCCGCCGCTTCCGCGGTGTTGTCCGCGCTTTTCCACAAAATCGCGGCGCAGCCTTCGGGCGAAATCACCGAGTAAGTCGAGTATTGCAGCATCAACATGGCATCGCCGACACCGATCGCCAGCGCGCCGCCTGAGCCGCCCTCGCCCACCACTGTGCAAATGATCGGCACGCGCAGTTTGGCCATCTCATACAAGTTGCGGCCGATGGCTTCAGACTGCCCGCGCTCCTCCGCGTCGATACCGGGAAAAGCGCCTGGCGTATCGATGAAGGTGAACAGCGGCACACCGAATTTTTCCGCCAGTTTCATCAGGCGCAGCGCTTTGCGATAGCCTTCCGGGCGCGGCATGCCGAAATTGCGCGCAATTTTTTCTTTGGTATCGCGCCCCTTCTGGTGGCCGATAATCATCACGGTCTGGCCGTTAAAGCGCGCGAGGCCGCCGACGATCGCCTGGTCATCGGCAAAGGCGCGATCACCATGCAGCTCCTGAAAATCGGTGAACATGAGCTGGGCATAGTCGAACGTATAGGGACGTTGTGGATGCCGCGCGACCTGGGAGATTTGCCATGCATTGAGCTTGGCGTAAATCTCCTTGGTCATGGTCTGGCTTTTCTTCTGCAGGCGATCGATTTCCGACGAAATATCAACTACGGAATCGTCCTGCACGAAGCGCAGTTCTTCAATTTTGTTTTCCAGTTCGGCGACGGGTTGTTCAAAATCGAGAAAGGTAATTTTCATGGGGCCGGCAGATTGGATGAACGACGCCATAATACCGCATTTCGTCAGGTTTCAGAGCTACAGGCTATAATTTGCCGCTATCGAATCAACCCTTCATCGGAGTCAAATTTATGCCTAACCGGCTGACAAAAATTACTACCCGCACGGGTGACGACGGCACGACCGGGCTGGCAGACGGTTCGCGAACGGCAAAAGACAGCTTGCGCGTCGCAGCGCTGGGCGATGTCGATGAGTTGAACAGCCAATTGGGCGTATTGCTGGCAGAGAATCTGCCGCAGAATATCGCCGTGATCCTCGCCGACTGCCAGCACGATTTATTCGATCTCGGCGGCGAGATCGCCATTCCGGGGCACGAGACTTTGAAGCCCGGCCACCTCAGTCGGCTGGATACATTGATCGATCAGCACAACGCCATGCTGCGGCCGCTGAAGGAATTTATTCTTCCCGGCGGATCACGCGCGGCGACGCTGTGTCATGTCGCACGCACCGTGGCCCGGCGCGCCGAGCGCAGTGTGGTAGCGCTGTCGCGCGCTGAAGGCGTATCGCCGCTGGCGATTCAATATCTCAATCGTCTATCCGACCTGTTGTTTATTTTGTGCCGCGTGATAAATCGCGAAGCCGGCGAAAGCGACGTTTACTGGAAACCACGCGAACAATAAAGGTGAATATATAAAAATAAATAAAATCAATTACTTATATGAATTAGTGAATGTGGTGCGAGAGGCGCCTTCGAGGGCCCGGCAGATACTTTCGACGCCGTCGAGCAGGCGCGGGGTCTGACGTTGGATGAGATCCGGATCGAGCGCGAAAATATTTCCCCGCTTCACCGCTTGCAATTTTCGATGCGCGAGCCAAGGCTTTTTCGCATCCGCATCGCCCGTCGACGTGCTGCTGAGAATCACCTGCGGATTTGCCGCATAAATCGATTCCAGTCCAACCGTCGGCACCGAGGCCGCGACTGAGGAAAATATATTTCGGCCGCCGCAGATTTCCATCGCTTCGCTGATGTAATGCTTGCCGTTCACGGTGATCAGCGGGTTGTGCCAGATTTCGAAAAAGGCTTTTTGCCGCGGATTGGCGGCGTACCGTTGGCGCAGCGAGGCGAGGCGCTGGTCGAATTTTTCCGCGGCGTCGTCCGCCGCGGCTTGAGTGCCGGCAAGCTCTCCGATACTGCGCAGCAGACGCGGGATGTCCGCTATGTGTTCAGCATTGACCTGAAACACCTGCATGCCGAATTCGGTCAGCTGCCGGGTCGCTGCCGGATGCCCGCCGCTTGTCCATGCAATCACCAGATCCGGCTTGAGCGCGACGAGGCGCTCCATGTCGATGGCCGACGCGTCGCCGATAACCGGTTTATTCTTTGCTTCGGCGGGATAATCACTGTGAGAGCTGACTGCGACCAATTTGTCACCCGCGCCGGCCGCATAAACCAGCTCAGCGAGAAACGGCGCCAAGGTGACGATACGCTCGCTAGACGTTGTGAGTCTGCCAAGGCGACCGCTGCGGTCATTCTGTTGCGCCGATGCGCCCGCAGGAATAGCGCAGAAAACGAATGCAAAAAGAATACCTGCGCGACTGACCATTAATCGGTTTTGGCTCCGCGCGCCAGACGGCGCTTGCGCACGGAATCCGCGAGCAAGGCCAAAATCTTTTCGCTGTCTTCCCAGCCTATACACGCGTCGGTGATGCTTTTTCCGTATTCCAGCGGCTTACCTTCAATCAGATCCTGGCGTCCGGGTTTCAGGTGGCTTTCCACCATCACGCCGACAATGCGCTCGTCGCCGGCGGCAATTTGCAGCGCAACGTCGTCAGTTACCTGCATCTGCTTTTGATAATCCTTCGCGCTGTTGGCATGGGAAAAATCAATCATCAGCCGCGCCGCCAGTCCGGCCGCGCCGAGCTCTTTTGCTGATTGCTCGACGCTCACTGCGTCGAAATTCGGCTGCTTGCCGCCACGCAAAATGATATGGCAGTCCTCGTTCCCCAGCGTGGAAATAATTGCCGAATGGCCGGCTTTGGTGACGGATAAGAAGTGATGCGGCTGCTGCGACGCGCGAATCGCATCGACCGCGATTTTGAGATTGCCGTCGGTGCCGTTCTTAAAACCAACGGGGCAACTCAAACCCGACGCCAGCTCGCGGTGCACCTGCGACTCAGTGGTGCGCGCGCCGATGGCGCCCCAACTGATCAGGTCGGCGACATACTGCGGCGTAATCAAATCGAGAAATTCGGTGCCGGCGGGCAATCCCATGTCGTTGATTTCCAAAAGCAGCCGTCGCGCCAGGCGCAAGCCGTCATTGATACGGAAACTGCCATCGAGGGTCGGGTCGTTGATCAACCCCTTCCAGCCGACCGTAGTGCGCGGTTTTTCAAAATATACCCGCATGACAATCAGTAGATCGTTGCCGAGACGGTCACGCAGCGCTTTTAGTTTGCCTGCATATTCTTTCGCCGCCGCGTAATCGTGAATCGAACATGGGCCAATCACCACCAGCAAGCGGTCATCCGCGCCATGCAGGACGCGATGAATCGCCTTCCGCGCTTGGTAGACGGTTTCAGAGGCATCGTCATTGAGGGGAAATTCGCGCAACACGTGCGCCGGTGGAAGCAGTTCTTTTATTTCTTTAATTCGGACGTCGTCAGTTTTTCGTTGCATGAGCTCTCGAAGAATAATCAGGGAATAATAAAATCAAATAAAATCAAAAAGTTATAAAGAGGTACGGACGATGTCGCGCGCAGAATCAAATTGCATCGGCATTCAATTCACCGGTACGAATGCGTACGACATGCTCGACGCTGGTGACGAATATTTTTCCATCGCCGATCTTGCCGGTGCGCGCGGCTTTCACAATTGAGTCGATGGCCTTTTCAACCAGATCATCGCCGATTACAACCTCGATTTTTACCTTGGGCAAAAAATCCACTACATACTCGGCGCCACGGTAAAGTTCGGTGTGGCCCTTCTGGCGGCCGAAGCCTTTGACTTCGGTGACGGTCAATCCGGAAACACCGAGTTCAGATAACGCTTCACGCACTTCGTCGAGCTTGAACGGTTTGATGACGCATTCGATTTTTTTCATGTCAATCCCCAGATAGTGATGCGGAAAATTCAACTGTAAACCGGCTATAAATCCGGCGCATAACGTGATGTTATCGGATAACGCCAGTCCCTGCCAAATCCGCGTGCGGTAATGCGGACGCCCACGGGCGATTGCCGGCGTTTGTATTCGTTGTGTTTGATCAGTTTGACGATGCGATTTACATCGTCCGCTTTGAATCCGGCGGCAATAATTTCCTGCGCGCTCTGGTTGCGCTCCATGTACCGTTCCATGATGGCGTCGAGAATATCGTACGGCGGCAATGAATCCTGATCAGTCTGATTTTCGCGCAGCTCCGCAGACGGTGCGCGCGTGATCACCCGATCTGGAATCACTTTGGACAGGGTGTTACGGTATTCGCATAACCGATAAACCAGCGTCTTGCTGATATCTTTCAACACGGCAAAACCGCCGGCCATGTCACCATAAAGCGTGCAGTAACCGACCGCCATTTCACTTTTGTTGCCCGTGGTAATAACAATCGCGCCCAATTTATTCGACAACGCCATCAGTAGCGTCCCGCGGATGCGGGCCTGAATATTTTCCTCGGTCGTATCTTCTTTTCTTCCGGTGAATTCGTTTGCCAGCGCTGCTTTGAAAGCATCAAAAACCGGGTTGATCGGAATCTCGCTGTATTTCACACCTAGCGTCCTGACTATCTGGCGCGAATCGTCGATGCTGATTTTCGCCGTATACGGCGACGGCATCATCACGGCATGGACTTTGTCTGCGCCAAGCGCATCGACGGCGACGGCGATAGTCAATGCGGAATCGACGCCGCCGGACAATCCGAGCAACACTCCGGGGAAACCGTTCTTGCGGATGTAATCGCGCACGCCGATGCACAATGCCTGGTAAACGGCCGCTTCCGTCGACAGTGCCGCAACTTTTTTTCCTGCGACCAATTGTTTGTTTTCGACCTGGATACTTTCGAGCGACTCGTCGAACGGGGCGAACTGATGCGTGATGTTTCCTGTCGCATCCATGGCGAATGACCCGCCGTCGAATACCAGCTCGTCCTGCCCGCCAACCAGATTGGCAAACACGATGGGAATGTGGCATTCGCTGATGCGCTCGCGCACGACATCATAACGAACCTGCCCTTTACCGATGTGATAAGGCGACGCATTCAACACCAGCAGAATTTCTGCCCCCGCCTGCTGCGCGCGCGCAGCAGGTCCGGGAAGCCAGACGTCTTCGCAAATGTTGATGCCGAAACGCACTCCGTCGACGTCAAACACGCAAGGTTCGTCATGCGGCTCGAAATAACGCTCTTCGTCGAAGACGTTGTAATTGGGCAAATGAAACTTGCGGTATATTGCTTTGATTTTCCCGTCGCCCAACACTGCAGCGGCGTTATAGCGAGCGCCATCCTGCATCAGCGGAAACCCTACTAATACATTGATTTTATTAATTTTTTTTGCAAGCGCTTGGATTGTCTGCGCGCAATCGCGAATGAAGCTGTCGCGCAACAACAAATCTTCCGGCGGATAGCCGGCAATGGATAACTCGGGCGTGACCATGACGCGCGCTCCCATTGTCTTGGCCCGCTCGGCAGCGGCGAAGATTTTTTCAGCATTGCCGGCAAGGTCGCCGACGATGCAGTTAAGCTGGGCGATCGCGATTATCATGGTTGCAGCGGGATTTTCATGCAATATGTAGCCGGACGACGATCCGATCGATGATTACCTTTTCCAATGGCCAATATTATCATGAAGGCGAAATTTTCCCTGCCCAGCACGCATGAGTGATAAAACCAACGCGCCGAATCACTCGCTTCAAATAGTTTCGTCGATCAGTGACATTGACGCCGAGGCGTGGAATCACCTCGCCGGCGACAATCCGTTCGTCGCGCACCAGTTCCTGCTCGCGCTGGAGCAAACCGGCTGCACCACGCGCGAAACCGGATGGCAGCCGCGCCATCTGGCGTTGTACGAAAATGAAAAGTTGATCGGCGCGATGCCGTTATATTTAAAATTTCATTCTTATGGCGAGTATGTTTTCGACTGGGCATGGGCCGATGCCTATGAGCGCAGCGGATTGAAATATTATCCAAAATTGCTGTCGGCCATTCCATTTACGCCGGTAACCGGTCCGCGCCTTCTCGCAAACACAAAGGAGCCCCGCTCGATGCTGGTTCGGGGCGCGCTGGCACTGGCGCAGGAGATGCAGGTGTCATCGCTGCATTGTCTGCTGCCTACCGACGAACAGGCAAACGAAATGGCGCAACTGGGAATGATGCGGCGAGACAGCGTGCAATTCCACTGGCGCAATCAAAATTATTCGCACTTCGAACAGTTTCTGGCAGACATGAATCAGGAAAAGCGAAAAAAAATCCGCCAGGAGCGCAAGAAAATCAGCACGGCTGGCGTAACTTTTCGCTGGCTGCGCGGAGACGCAATCAGGTCAGCCGACTGGGATTTTTTTACCCAATGCTATAACCACACCTATCGCATGCATCGATCGACACCGTATCTCAATCGCGAGTTTTTTGCATGCATCGGCACGTCCATGGCGCCGAATATTTTATTGATTTTTGCCGAGCGCAATGGCGTGCCGATTGCAGCGGCGCTGAATATTCATAATGCACATCACCTGTATGGCCGCTATTGGGGCGCGCTGGAATATCTGCCGGGCCTTCATTTTGAAGCCTGCTATTACCAGGCGATCGAGTTTTGTATCGAGGAGAAGATCCAGGTTTTCGAAGGCGGCGCTCAAGGCGAACACAAGCTGGCGCGGGGATTATTGCCGGTAAAGACTGCGTCGACGCACTGGCTGGCACAGCCTGAGTTCGCCAAGGCGGTGGAGAATTACCTGCACCGTGAATCCGGCGGAGTGGAAAAATATATTGACGAGCTGGGCGAGAGCAGCCCATTCAAGATCGATGCACGCGCGCGTGGCATTTTGTAGGCCTCAGGCTGCTTTTTTCTGCATCAAAAAAACGAATTCCTTGTTAACTTCCGCCGACGAGAGCAAAGTATTGCCAGTCTGTCGGGCAAAC
>JBAVXA010000142.1:0-8807 GCA_049698095.1 Burkholderiales bacterium | reverse complement strand
GGGTTTTCCAGCCGGTGTTTGTGCGTTTTGGGAATATAGGTCGATTGATTTTCTTCCAGAAAGATCTCTTGGTCACCGTTGACAATACGCGCCGTACCGGCGATGACTACCCAGTGTTCCGCACGGTGATGGTGCATTTGCATGGACAGTTTTTGTCCCGGCTTGACCATAATGCGCTTTACCTTGTATTGCGGTCCGTCTTCGAGAATGGTGTACGAGCCCCACGGGCGGGCGACGGTCATATGAGATTCGGTGAGCGCTGGTGATCTTTCTTTTACTTTGGCCACTAACTGTTTCAACTCATCAACCTGGTCGCGCGGGCAAACCAGGGTTGCATCGCGGGTTTGCACCACAGCAACGTTTTTCAGGCCGAGAGCCGCGAGCATGCCGTGTTCGCTCCAGAGCAGATTATTTTCGCTGTGATGCGCCAATACATTGCCCTGAATCACGTTGCCGCCTTCGTCTTTATCTCGCTGCTGGTATAGCGCCTCCCAGCTTCCCAAATCGCTCCAGCCCATATCGACCGGAACTACCGCTACGTTGTCGCAATGTTCAAGGACACCGTAATCAATAGACAGGTCGGGTAGCTGTGCGTAAATTTCCGTCGGCGCAATACCGCTTTCGTCCTTGAGCAGCGCCGGCAACGCCGCGAAAATCTTCGGTTGTAACGCCTCAACCCATTTCAAAAAAACATCGGCGCGAAAAACAAACATGCCGCCGTTCCAGTAATAACCGCCTTGCTGTAAATAAGATTTTGCGGTTTCCAGATTCGGTTTTTCGACGAAGCGGGACACGCGTTTCACGGCAGCATTCGCCACGCCTGCGAGAACCAACGCCTCGCCCGATTGAATATATCCGAATCCTGTCGCTGGCTCAGTGGGTTGCATACCGAACAAAGTAATGTAGCCTGCCTCGGCAGATTTTTCGGCTGCGTCCCACCCCGCAAGAAATGCTGCATCGTTTGCAACCGCATGATCAGAAGAGAAAACACCGATTAGTGCGTCAGGAGTCTCCCTGGCAATCTTTGCCACCGCCCATGCGATGGCCGGCAAGGTGTTGCGTCCCATAGGCTCAGCAATCACTCCGGCAGCCAACTGATGATTCACCGCATGGCTCTGTCCTGCGACTTCAAAACGATGATCGGCATGGGTCACGGTCAAAACATGGTCGGCGCTGACTCGCGGCAATACACGGCGGAATGTCTGCTGGAGCAAGCTTTCACTGCCGTTCAAGGGCAACAACTGCTTCGGCATGGTTGCGCGCGACAACGGCCACAGGCGTGTGCCCGACCCGCCGGCCAGAATAATGGCAAACCGCCTAGGGTGGGTTTGCGGCACGGTAGCGGTATTGTGCTGGGCGAGGGGTGCATTCATGGCGAGCCTCATATAAAAAATTCGATATTAATCAACAATTACAACAACAAACATACAGTGTACTACTCCACCTTCATGGGTAGTATCACCATTTGCAGGCCCATCAGATGCAATATCCGCTGCATCGCTAACGGCGTCTGGTTATGCAGAATGCGCGTGAACCAATTATCGTTCACGAAAATCAGTTTGCTTGAGAAAAATACACAGTTAGGAAACTCTTCTTTCGCCTTCAATACCAGCCCGGTCAATTCCTTCACCCGGTCGGTACCATAGGCTTCGTAAGATTTGGCTGCTATGCCATGCTGGTGGCAGAAGTTCACGTAGTACTCCAGCGCCTCGTGCGTTTCCTTCTGCAGCTTTTCCAGCGTTCCTTCTCCGCCGTAAGCGGCCGTATCGACCGCGCCGACACTGAGGAAAACAAAATTTTTGAAGTTTCCGGGAAACAGCCGTTGCACCCAAAGCATGGTATGCATGCCGGCGCCGCGGGAGCGACTGACCATGAATACGGCCGTCGGTGCGTCATGGTCCAATGGAGGGGCATCGCACGGCTCGCTAGGCACTGCCGCAAACAATTCATCGATCTTGCGCAGCTGCAATCGCGTCGCTTGATAATGGCGTTTAATTAATGCGCATAACGCGACTACGGCGCCGGTAATCAAAACGGCAATCCAGCCACCATGGGTAAATTCCTGCAACACCAAGACCAGCAGAATACTGGAACAGACAAACAAGCCAGTCGCCGACAACAACATTCGCGGCAGCCATCTTGCCTCATCAGTGCGATGGCGCCACCAATAAATGCACAAACCGAAAAGAGAAATGGTGAAGGTGGTGAAAACGTTGATACTGTAAATCACTGCCAGCAATGCCACCTTGCCCTGGGTCCAGAGGAGAATGCCGAGCGCACCGGCGCCCATCAGCATCACACCATGTTTGGTCACCAGTCGCGAGGAAAGCGAGGAGAACTGGTTGGGCACCCATTGATCCATCGCCATGTTCGACAGAACGGACGGTCCACCAAGAAATCCCGTATTGGCTGCGACAAACAACAACCCGGCAGTAAAGGCCAATACGACCGGCAACAATAAATTCTGGATATTAAATCCGCCTATGCTCCAGCCCATTGTCAAATCGCGGAACAACACGGCATTCAGTGTCTGGCCTTCGACCGGCTTTACATCCCACAACACATATAAGAACATCAACCCGCCCGCAGCGAATGCAAGTGAGCAAGCCATGAAAAACATGGTCCATTTGCCCGTGCGTTTGCGCGGCTCTTTCAATGTATTGACGTTGTTCGACACCGCTTCAAGGCCGGTATACGTCCCGCCGCCTTGAGCATACGCAAGCATGAGCGACGACACGACGATGATCCAACCCTTTTCGCTGGCAAATTCTTTGGTCTCCTGCAGGGTTGCCGGGAGCAGAGCTGGAATACGGTCCGCATGGGCGGCGATTCCGTATACGATCAGCACTGCATACAACACTACAAATCCGACAAAAATGGGTAACAGGACTTTGATCGCCTCTTTCATGCCGCGCAGATTAAGCATCACCAGCAATCCCACAATCACCATCTCTACGGGCAGGCTCCACTCCCGAATACGGCCGGAAAAAAATTCCAGGCTGAAAAAATTGTCCACCCCTGATGCCACAGAAATAGCGATTGTGAGTACGTAATCGACGATCAACGCGGCTCCCGACACGAGCCCGGCCTTGGGCCCTATAAGCTGCGTCGCAACCTTATATCCCCCGCCGCCGCTGGGAAACAGATCAATGACCTGGTTGTAGGCAAAGGAAATAATGAACACGGTGATCATGGTCATTGCAGCGAGGTACAAGCCGAGGTGTTTGTGCGCGCCCAGGGCGAGGAAAGAAACTTCCGGGCCATATGCCGAAGATGACAAGCCGTCAGCGCCCAAGCCGACCCATGCGAAAAACGCTATCAACACCATCGTATGACGGGTTTCCGGATTCAACGGATCGCGCGGCGGACCGAGCATCAGATCGTGCACGCGCCGATAGAAAGTTGGGTTTTGAATAACTGAATTGGTAGGCATGAGTTGTTCTTGCTGTCTTGTCGGGCCAGTGGATTTAGCCCAATCGTTTCAGGAATACCGCCATTTCTTTTGCTGCCTGTTTATCGCCTTTCTTTTGTGCCGCGAGAATGCCTTTTCCATATGCTGCCCGGGCATCGTCGGTTCGACCAGCTTCGGCCAGACACTTGCCGAGCATTTTCCATGCAGCCGAATAGTCTGCATCCAGCTCTACCGCTTTGAAAAAGTGCGGGATGGCTGAATCGAAGTCCGCGGCTTTGAAATATTCGTTGCCCAGACCGAAGCGCAATAGCGCGCTATCCCTGCCCGCGACGAGCATTTTTTCAAAATTCGCAATAATCTGGCTAGTCACGCCGGCATCTCGGTCTCTGCTGCCTGGCACGGTTTCGCTGCCACAGGGAAAAGCAGTTTACTCTTTATTGCGGTGCAATAAAACCAATTAAGATAAAAATCCTTTTGTATTATAACTAATTGATTTAATTATCTAATTTAAGGCTTGCCGGGCTTGATGCCTAGCTGTTTGAGCTTGCGATATAAGTGGGTGCGCTCAAGGCCGACTTTGTCCGCCACGCGGGACATATTGCCTCCTTCAGCGCGCAGATGGTGAGTGAAATAGACCTGCTCGAAAATATCGCGCGCCTCGCGCAAGGGTAATTCCAGCGGCAGCCCATGGGCGTTTGCCGGCGCCACGTCGGGATTAAACTCAGCCGCAACTTGCACTACATCGTCTACGCCTATTTCGGTTGATAGTGAGGTGAGCGCGAGCGTCTTTACTGCATTGGTAAGGGCTGCCACGTTGCCTGGCCACGGCAAATTGCGCAGACTGTTCAGCGCCGCAGTGCTGAAAGACTTCAGCGGGACTTCCTTTGCCTCGACCATTTGAGCCAATAAGGTATTGGCAACGTCGGGGATATCTTCAGCATGCTCGCGGAGCGCCGGGAGTGTGAGCGTGAGTTGACTGAGAGTGCCGTGCAAGGCGGCATCGAATTCGCCCGCCTCTACAAGAGGCGATAGCATCTGCGAGGTGCCGCAAATCAAACGCACATTAAATTTTTCCAATTTCTGGATCACCTGCGCGAGTCCTTTTTGCTCCGCGCGGCCGAGCTGCGAAACATCCTGGATGAACAGCACACCATCGCGCGCTTCATTCAACGGCTCGAACGGATTATCAATCAGCCATACGCTATCCGCAGGCGAGATGAAGGGGGTATTGGCCGGATGCAGAAAACGCGCGACAAGATCGAAGCCGGAACCATGCTCTCCCGACAGCAATACGCTGTTTTTCAGCGGAGCGACCTGCGCCAGACGCTGGCGAAACTGCGTCATGACAGAGCCTCGGCCAAGATTGGTGAGAGTCAGCTCGCTGCGCAACAGTGCTTTGCCGCTTTGCATCGCGTTGCCTACCGTTGCCAGAAGCTTGGGCAAACTGATCGGCTTTTCCAGAAAATCCACGGCCCCGATTCGCGTGGCCTCGACGGCAGTATCAATCGTGCCGTGGCCCGACATCATGACGACCGGCATATTGAGTTGGCCGCTGCCGGCCCATTCTTTGAGCAGCGTGATACCGTCGGTGTCCGGCATCCAGATGTCGAGCAGAACCAGGTCCGGCCGCGCTGCGCGGCGCAACTCTCGTGCGCGACCGGCATTTTCGGCTAGCTGCACTTCATAGCCTTCATCGCGCAGGATTTCCGACAATAGCTCGCGTATGCCTACTTCATCGTCTACTACCATGACTTGATTCAACGCGCACCTCGCAACTTGATTGGTAATATCCTAGGTTTCATGTATGCCCTCAAACTTCTGCCATCGCTCATGCTGCCAGCGGCAGGACTATGCTGACATTGGCGCCGTGAGGCGGCACATTCGTCGCCTCCACCTGTCCCTGGTGTTCTTCGATTATCTTTTTCACAATCGCCAGACCGAGGCCAGTGCCCCTCGGCTTGTTGGTCACATACGGCTCGAACACACGTGACAACAAACTATCATCAAAACCGCTGCCGTTGTCGCGAATCGACAAACGCACCCCGGCGGGGGTGCGTTCAGTCTTGACATGAATTTGCGGGCTGTCCACACCTGCCAGGGCGTCAAGCGCGTTCTGCATCAGATTATGCAATACCTGGCGCAGCAGAGTTTCGTCGCCGCGAATTTTGGGCATCATCGGCTCCAGCTCCGAAATTAACCGCACGCCCATTGATTCGTACAAGCCGAGCACTTCCCGAACCAGATTATTCAACGAAATCGGCTCCGCCCGCAGTTTGGCCGAGCGGGCATATTCGCTGAAGTCATCCACCATGCTTTTCAACGCCGCCACCTGGTTGACGATTATTGCAGTCGACCGCTTGACCATTTCGGATTCCGCTTCAGGCAGTTTCCCTTGCAGCTTGTGCTCCATGCGTTCGGCCGAAAGCTGAATTGGTGTAAGCGGATTTTTGATTTCGTGCGCCAGGCGTCGCGCTACCTCGCCCCAGGCTGCGTCGCGCTGCGCATGAAGTAAACGCGTTATATCGTCGAAAACGACGACATAGCCGCCGCCGGCATTCTGCGCAAGCCGCGTACCACGCACGAGCAAGGTGCGCGCGCCTGACCTGCCGGATACCTCGACCTGATTTTCCCATACTTTGCCTGGCGCCTCATCGATACGGCGCGACACTTCGTCAGCCAACGGCAATAGTGCCGGATAAACCTCGTGCCAATCAGCCAAAGTATTGCCGCCTTCGGCGGAAAACTGAACGCCGAGTATATTTTCGGCTGCTGCGTTTGCCGTACGCAAATGCAATTCTTCATCAAACGCCAATACGCCTGCCGAGAGATTTCCCAGGATGCTCTCAAGATACGTTTTCGAATTTTCCAGCTCCTGTTTGTTGCGCTCCATGGCCGCCGAAGCCTCGGCCAACCTGCGCGTCATCGTGTTGAACGATTGAGTCAGCGCGCCGAGCTCGTCGCTGCTGCGCACTGGGTTCATGCGGCTGAAATCCCATTCGCCCACTGCCCGTGCGCTTTCCGCCAGCAATCCCAGCTGGCGGCTGAATTTTTCCGACATGAGCAGCGCTAACGCAATAGCGATCAACAAGGTAATCAACATCGCCAGCGTCAACGCGAGACCGAAAATGCGCTTCAGGCCGACTCGCGCCACTGATAACTCCTGGTAGTCTCGGCGGCCCTCCTCGACAGTCTGCGCTTCTTTCGATATCGCTGCCGGCACCGGTTGTAAAACCTGCAGCACGCGGACCTCATCAATCAAAGAAACGGCGTTGACCGGAACCAGCGAGCGCAAATACAAACCGCGCAATGGGATTTCTTCGATATTGCGAAAACCCTGTTGTGCGCGCACCTGACGCATCAACATCGGGTTGGGCAAATCCGGCAGCAGACCGGCATTTTCATTGCCGGAAAATGCCACGACTTTACCGCGCGCGCTGATAAGCGTCGCCTCTTCTACGCGCATTTGCTCGCGCAGGCGGTTGAGAATTTTGACTTCTTCGCCGGGTTTTGCCTCCGCGAGAATGGTGGCCATATTGCGCGCTTTGTCGTCGTGGTCGCGCAGCAAATTGTCCAGCACATTGCGGCCCAGCTTGAGACCACCTTCAAGCGCTTTGTCCACGCGCACGTCAAACCAGGATTCAATGGTTTTGCCGATGAATTGCACGCTGACCGCATACACCAACCCACCGGGCACCAGCGCCATTAACGCGAATATCAGCATCAGCCGCATGGTGAGCTTGGAGCCGAATACGCCGGCTTTGAGCTTGCGCTTCAAGAGCCACAGCTGATAACCGATCAGCACCATCAAACCGACCGCCAGCGCGCCGCCCAGCGCCAACAGCAATGGATAATGCCCCGCCAGCAGGGAGGTGTTGGCCGAAGCCTGGGACAACAACGCCAGCAACCCCACGCCAAACAAAGCGCAGGCTATCACCAGTGTGCGCAATCCGGGCGGCGTGCCGCTACGGCGGCGATGCAAAACGCGCATGGGCTTATCTTCGGGCCGACGGTCTTGTTCTGGAGGCGAGGTCATGGCGTGGTATTGAAAGTAAACCAGTCGGAGGAGAGATTCCATTCGCGCGAACCCAGCGCATTTACCTGAAATGGCTTGGGCAGTTGCGCTACATCAAGACGCATACGTACTGAAACCTTATACGTGGTATTTTTTTTCAATGCGCCTTTATCACCGTTACCGAGGATAATGATGCGCTGGCGCGACAGCAGGCGCCGCGCATCGTCGAGCGTCTGGAAATTCTGATAAAACGAGCCGATGGCGAGGCGATATTGCTGGGTCAGCGCGTTATAGGAAAGCTTCCATAGCTTTGCCCCCTCGACTTCAGTGGCGTCAAACCAGTATTTGCGCGGTCGAACCACTTCGTAGTCAAGCGAAAAATAAAGCGGCACGCCTTTATTGATGGCGTCTTCAAGGGTCGGTGTCAGGCCGAAATCCATTTCGGCGTCGAGACGATAGCCCTCGTCGACCTGCTCAAGACTGGCGGAAGTAACCGTAATTCCTTCGGCGAACGCGTATTGCGGCGGCGCAAAACCCAGCAGCAGCAATAACATTCCGTGCAGCAGCAGCCCGTTCAGGCGATTAAAAATGTCTGTGCCGTTATGCTCAGTTTTTTTGCAACAGCGCGTAATAAAAGCCGTCGTGAATGTCATCAGGGAGAATTTGCCCGTTTGTTGTCAGTGGCAGGTTGAGCGGTAAGCTGGCTGCATCAGGATGACGGGTTAAAAATGCCTGTACTTGATCCTGATTCTCTTCTCGGAAAACCGAACAGGTCACATACAGCAATTTACCACCTTGTGCTAGGCATTGCCACAGGGCTTCCAGCAGGCGCGCCTGCTGAGCGGCGAATTGTTGCAGGTCAGACGCGCGACGGGCCCATTTGATATCCGGGTGGCGTTTGACCACACCGGAGCCCGAGCATGGCGCATCGATCAAAATGCGATCGAAACTCTCGCCGTCCCACCAGGATGTTACTGCCCCGGCATCGGCACATTTCACTTCGGCATGCAATCCGAGGCGGGCAAAGTTTTCGTGTACGGGCTTGAGCCGCGACGCGTCGTCGTCCATCGCAGTCAAGCGCACCTCGGCGCATTCGAGAATATGCGCGGCTTTTCCCCCCGGCGCGGCACAGGCGTCGAGCACTTTCTGTCCCTGGCGCAAGTCCAGCAGCGGCGCGGCAAATTGCGCCGAAGCGTCCTGTATCGAGACGAGGCCCTCGCGAAACCCCGGCAGTTTCTCCAGCGCTGACGGCTGCTGCAGGGTGATGGCATCAATACCGGTTTGCGTAGCGACAATATCCTCCGCCTTCAACCGCGCCAAATAATCGGTCAGGGAGATTTGTTTGCGATTCACCCGCAGGGTCATCGGCGGATGCTGGTTGCC
>JBAVXA010000141.1:0-2996 GCA_049698095.1 Burkholderiales bacterium | reverse complement strand
AATAAGTGTGCCGGGGGTAGCCCGACGGCTAGTCACTTTTTTGTTTCGCCAAAAAAGTAACCAAAAAAGGGGAACCCGCCGCGCTGCCTTTTGTTTTTGTCTTTTTGTCGCTGATATTTTTGTTGTGAATCGGGCGGCGAGAAAACCCGCTGAAACCTTCAATTGAAATCCGCGCCACCGCGTAGCTCAAACAGGTTCTCGCCGACGGCTCCCGATCCACAACAAAAATATCAGCGACGCAGAAGGGTGGTCATTTCTTTCTTCGATTTGCGTGAATAGGTACCCCGTGCGCACAGCACACCAGTTGTCATTCTCAGAGATAGCGAAGAATCTGCTGTTGCACTTGGCAAATCAAAACCGAAAAGCAGATCCTTCGCTATTGCTCAGGATGACAAGCTCCTTCCCCTTGACGGGGAAGGTTGGGATGGGGGGAGCAAGTCGTACCCATCCCCACCCTGTCCCTCCTCTTGAAAGGGATGGGACGCAGCCCCTCATCCCCCCTGAGATACCATGGACTTGATCAAGCCCCACCAATAGCTAATAATAACTATTTGATTATATTTAATAATTTACTAAATGCTATTTAGTTATTAAACTCTAACATAATATTCTTTGACAGTCTAAGGCTAATTGCCTACTATCGCTCCTCTATGTATAAGTAGGCGCTGGCACCATGGACTGGCTTTACCCTCTTAGCGGATTAGTGGTTGGCATGATCGTCGGGCTCACCGGTGTAGGCGGCGGGTCGTTGATGACGCCTCTGTTGATGCTGGTGTTCGGCATTGCGCCCGCCGTCGCCGTCGGGACAGATTTGCTATACGCAGCGTTTACCAAAATGGGCGGCTCGGTTGCGCATCACAATCGCGGCACGGTGAACTGGAATATCGTCGGCTGGCTGGCTGTGGGCAGTGTGCCGGCATCAATTGTCACCACGATGTTTTTGCACTGGCTCGGTGTGGATGCAAACAAGTTCAACGCATTAATCAAATTTTCGCTCGGCATTGCGTTGATACTGACGGCCGCCGCGATTATTTTTCGGGGCAAGCTGGCGCAATACGCTAAACACGATGCTGAAGAAAAACCCGGCTGGCGTGAACATCATCTGGTCAGTGTCACAGTTTTGACTGGCGTCGCGCTCGGCGTGCTAGTGACGATTTCTTCCATCGGTGCGGGCGCGCTCGGCACGGTGGCCTTATTTTTTCTTTACCCCAAACTTAAGCCGGTGCAGATAGTCGGCACCGACATCGCGCACGCGGTACCGCTGACGTTGGTGGCGGGGCTCGGCCACGCCGCCCTCGGCACGGTGAATTGGGTGCTGCTTGCCAGCCTGCTGGTCGGCTCGCTGCCGGGCATCTGGATCGGCAGTCACTTGTCATCGCGCGTACCGGAAAAATGGCTGCGCACCGCGTTGGCCACCATGCTGCTGGTCATCGGCGGCAAGTTCGTTTTCTAAGATCCTCCATGTACATCTACGACCAATACGACCAGAAGATTGTGGATCAACGCGTCGCGCAGTTTCGCGACCAGACGCGGCGCTTTCTTGCCGGCGAATTAAGCGAAGACGAATTTCGTCCGCTGCGTTTGCAGAACGGTTTATACATTCAGCGTCATGCGCCGATGTTGCGCATCGCCGTGCCGTACGGCCTGTTGTCGAGCCGCCAGGTGCGCAAGCTGGCGCACATCGCGCGCGAATACGACAAAGGCTACGGTCATTTCACCACGCGGCAGAATATCCAGTTCAACTGGCCGGTGCTGGAGCGCGTGCCGGATATTCTGGCGGAGCTCGCGAGCGTCGAAATGCACGCCATCCAGACCAGCGGCAATTGCATTCGCAATACGACATCCGACCAATTCGCAGGCGTGGCGTACGATGAATTGATCGACCCGCGTCCGTACTGCGAGTTGATCCGCCAGTGGAGCACCTTCCATCCGGAGTTCGCCTATCTGCCGCGCAAATTCAAGATCGCGGTCAGCGGTTCGGTGGAAGATCGCGCCGCCACGTTGGTGCACGACATCGGCGTGCACGCCGTGCGCAATGACCGCCATGAAATCGGTTTTCGCATTCTGGTCGGCGGCGGCCTCGGTCGCACGCCGATCATCGGCCATGTAATTCGCGAATTCCTGCCGCGCCAACATTTGCTCACCTATCTCGATGCGATTCTGCGCGTGTATAACCGCTTTGGCCGGCGCGATAACAAATACAAAGCGCGCATCAAAATCCTGGTCAAAGAACTCAAGCCGGAAAATTTCGCCGAAAAAGTCGAAGACGAATGGCTGCATTTTAAAGACGGCCCGGGAACGATCACCGATGCGGAATTTGCGCGCATGGAAAGGTCATTCACTGCGCCGACGTACCAGACGTTCTCCGGCGATGATTTGAATTATTTGAAAAAGCTCAATGAAATCAAAGGCTTTTATAATTGGGCGAAACGTAATGTTTTTCCGCACAAAGTCGAGGGTTATGCTGCCGTGACGCTGTCGCTCAAACCGACCGGCGTTGCGCCCGGTGATGCGACCGATCAACAACTTGACGCAGTGGCCGATCTCGCCGACCAATATTCGTTCGGGGAAGTGCGCATCTCGCACGAGCAAAACCTGATTCTCGCCGATGTTAAACAGGCAGATTTATTCGCGTTATGGGAGCGCGCCAAAAAAATCGGTTTCGCCACGCCCAACATCGGCCTGCTCACAGACATCATTTGCTGCCCGGGCGGCGACTTCTGCTCGCTCGCCAATGCGAAATCTATCCCGATCGCCGAAGCCATCCAGCGCCGGTTCGACGATCTCGACTATCTGCACGACATCGGCGATCTTGAACTGAATATTTCCGGTTGCATGAACGCCTGCGGCCATCATCATGTCGGCCAGATCGGCATTCTCGGCGTGGATAAAAACGGTGCCGAGTGGTATCAGGTTTCGATCGGCGGATCGCAGGGCATGACCGCGTCGCTGGGAAAAGTCATCGGGCCGAGTTTCGCCCAGGACGAAATGCCGGA
>JBAVXA010000140.1:0-4136 GCA_049698095.1 Burkholderiales bacterium | reverse complement strand
GAGGCGTTTTTTAACTTCAACCAGGGGAATGGTAATCACGGCTGATGGTTTCTCTGTTTGTTTCATTGCTGGCACAGGCATTGCAAAAAAAAGACACTTGGTTTGAATGCGTGTGTCGTCGCAAGGTATTGAATTAATTTATATTTCTTTCACGCGGTGCCACGCGCTCCATGCGCCAACCGGGTGTGTGCCGCGCGCGCGGGTCCTATGTATTCAACTTACAAACGCAAAACACATGCCCGGCGGCAACAGGAGCAAAAAAATAGTGCTATGATTTGTTAAATTGTATGTAAAAAACAGTATTAAGAAGAACCGAATGGCCACAGTCTCTCGGAGGAGATGGGTATGAACGACATGATTGCCAATCACGTCAAGCAGGTCTATTCCGTGTTGCACGGCGGATTGAAGCATCACGGACCGGCGATTCCCGAGCGCATTGCGCGGTCGTGGATGCGCTGCGAAAAGGAATTCGGCCTCGACCCGGCTGCCTCGCCAGACCCCCTCATCGTCGAACGCGTTGAATTGATTAACCGCCAGGAGAAGCTATCGGGGCTGCTTTCGGTGGCGAAAATCGAAATGGCGAATCTGTACCAGCAGCTGGCCGGCTCGGGTTACGCCATCATGCTTACCGACGCCGACGGCGTTTTGCTGAATTATTTCGGCGACCCCAGCTTTACCCACGCCGCCTCCAAAACCGGCATGACGCTCGGCGCCGTGTGGACCGAACGCCAGCAGGGAACCAACGGCATGGGCACCTGCCTGCTGGAAAAAGCACCGCTGGTCATCCACCACCACGAACATTATCTCGCGCGCAACATTGGCCTGACCTGCTCGGCCGCACCGGTATTCGACCACGCCGGCAATCTGCTCGCGGTGCTCGATGCTTCGGGCGAATCGCAGCTGGCGCAGCAGCACACGCTGGTGCTGGTCAACATGTCGGCGCAAATGATTGAAAACCGCGTGCTGCTGCAGCAGTTCGCGCAGGACTATGTGATTCGTTTTCACAGCCGGCCCGAGTTCGTCGATACGCTTAACGAAGGCGTGATGGCGTTCGGCGAAAACGGCGCATTGCTCGCCGCCAACCGCAGCGCGTTGTTTCAGTTGGGTTATGCCAACGCAGCGGACATCCGCGGACGCGACATCGGCGAATTATTCAATACCACTTTAGGCGCACTGGTGGAAGCAAGCGCGAAAAAATCCTTTCACCCGATTCCGCTTTTTGAAGCCCGCCGCGGCGGACGTTTTTATACCGTTGCACAGCAGCCCGAAGGCACGGCGGCAAAATTTTTTACTGCGTCGGCGGCGCCGGTTGCTTCGGCAAAATCTGCAGCCGGCAAATCGGCGCGCACCGCGCTCGACGAGCTGGAATTCGGCGACCGCTCAATGGCGCACAACATCTCCTGCGCAAAACGCATCGCCAGCCGCGATGTCGCGGTATTGCTTTACGGCGAAACCGGCACGGGAAAGGAAATGTTTGCGCGCGCGCTGCATTTTTCCGGCCCGCGCGCGGACAAACCGTTTATCGCAATCAATTGCGCGTCGATTCCGGAAACCCTGATTGAAAGCGAATTGTTCGGCTACAAGCAAGGCGCGTTCACCGGCGCCAACCGCGAAGGACAGCGCGGCAAGATTCTGCAGGCCAACGGCGGCACGCTGTTCCTTGACGAAATCGGCGACATGCCGATCCAGCTGCAGGCGCGTTTGTTGCGCGTGTTGGCCGAACGCGAAATCCTGCCGCTGGGCGGCGACGTGGCGCAGAAAGTCGATATTCGACTGGTCAGCGCAACGCATTGCGACCTGACGGAAAAAATCGCCAGCAACGAATTTCGCGAAGACCTGTATTACCGCCTGCAAGGCTTGACGCTGACCATGCCGGCGCTGCGCGACCGCGAGGACAAACGCAAACTGATCGAACATATTCTGAAACTCGAGTGGGGCAACCAGCCATGTATCGAGATTGACCGCGCCGCGCTGGACGCGTTGTGTAATTATCATTGGCCCGGCAATATTCGCCAGTTGCGCAACGTATTGCGCACCATGATCGCATTGGGCGACGATACGCGCCTGACGTTGAACGACCTGCCGCAGGGATTTTTCGGCCGCAGTTCGCAACCGGCGCAAAAATTGGCCGCGGATTGCGATGCACAAGGCACCGACCTCGATCCGCTCGACCAGGCGGAACGCGACGTGCTTATGCGCGAGCTGGAGCAGCAGCGCTGGAACATCACCAACGTTTCGCGAAAACTCAAAATGAGCCGCAACACCCTATATCGCAAAATGCAAAAACTCGGCATCAAGGATCCCAAGCGATCGCCCATACATTGAGTTGAAATATTAATTATAATCAAATACTTAGATAATATCGCTATAGTAAGGAAAACTCACTGTGGCGACTGAAAACAAACCGCGATTAGCCTGGGGCCTCACCGGCTCCGGTCATTTTCTGCAAGAAAGTCTCGACCTCGCACGCCAATTTCCCGACGTCGATTTATTCCTCAGCAAAGCCGCAGCCGAAGTGCTCAACATGTACGGGCACGATGTCGAAGACCTGCGCAAGGAATTCCGCATCATGCGCGACAACACCGCCAGCGCGGCACCGGTCGGATTGTTTTACGAAGGCGTCTATCACACCGTGGTCATCGCGCCCGCGACCTCGAACACGGTGGCGAAATGCGTGGTCGGCATTTCCGACACCCTGGTCACCAACATTTTCGCGCAGGCGGGCAAACGCCACATTCCCAGCATTGTCTTCGCCTGCGATAACGAACCCGAAGTGGAAACCGAATCGCCGAAGGAATGGGTCACGGTATTCCCGCGCCGCATCGATCTGGAAAACACCGAGCGGCTGCAGCAGATGGAAGCGGTGACGGTGGTCAGCGATATCGACGAATTGCGCCGTCAGATCGATCAGCGCTACGCATCGCTGCGAGCCGCCGGAAAAATCTGAAACCGTCATGTCCGAACATATCCTTTTCCTTACCGGCAAACTGGCGGAAAAAAATCTGCACAAGGTTCTGGCGTCGATGCAGCCGCTGCCATTCACCTTTACCGTGCATCAAATCGGCGTCAGCGTCGCCGCGCTGATGACAGCGGAGATGATCGAACGCCGCCTGCCCGACGCAGCCGACGTCATAAAGGGAGCAACGAAAATCATGGTGCCGGGTCGCTGCCGCGGCGATCTTACTCGACTGGAAAAAAAATTCGGTATATCGGTCGAGCGCGGGCCGGACGAACTCAAGGACCTGCCGCAACACTTCGGCCGTAAAGCCGTCGCGACGGATTTATCCAGATACGACGTCCTGATATTCGCCGAAATTGTCGAGGCGCCGCAAATAAGCATCGAGCAGATTCTAGCGCGTGCCCGCGCCTACAGAAACGACGGCGCCGACGTAATCGATCTCGGTTGTTTGCCGAGCACGCCCTTCCCGCATCTCGCCGAAGCGGTAAAGGCATTGAAAGGGGAAGGCTATAAAGTCAGCGTCGATTCGATGGAGACGGATGATTTGATTTGCGGCGGCAAAGCCGGCGCGGATTATCTGCTCAGCCTGAATGAAAATACCGTCTGGGTCGCGGACGAGGTCGCCTCGACACCGGTGCTGATTCCCGCGCAACCCGGCGACATGGCGTCGCTCGAACGCGCGATGGAAAAAATGCAAGCCAAAGGCCGCGCCTTTTTCGCCGACGCGATTCTCGACCCGATTCATTTCGGCCTCACTGAATCTATCGTGCGCTACAGTGCTTTGCGCAACAAATTCCCCACCGTGCAAATCATGATGGGTATCGGCAACCTGACCGAGCTCACTGACGCCGACACCACCGGGATCAACGCCATCCTGATGGGCATTATTTCCGAATTGCACATCAATGCCGTGCTCGCTACGCAGGTGAGCGGCCACGCCCTGCGCGCCGTGCGCGAGGCCGACGTTGCCCGCCGCATCATGTACGCCGCACGCGAAAGCAACAGCCTGCCGAAAGGCTTGTCGGATGAATTGCTGTCGCTGCATGAGCGCAAGCCGTTTCCCGATACGCCCACCGAAATCGCCGAGCTCGCGGCATTGGTCAAGGACCCCAGTTTCCGTATCCAGATCAGCGACGACGGCATTCATGTTTACAACCGTGACGGCCATTATATTGCC
>JBAVXA010000139.1:0-3951 GCA_049698095.1 Burkholderiales bacterium | reverse complement strand
ACGCCGCCTGCTCGCCGCTGCTCGACCGTAGCGTAAACAATCTGATGGGCGGCGAAAAGAATCTATGTGAATATCGCGGCAAAGTCGTGATGGTGGTCAACACCGCGAGCAAGTGCGGCTACACCGGTCAATATGCCGGATTGGAAGCGTTGTACAAAAAATATAAAAATGACGGCCTGGTCGTGCTCGGATTCCCGTCTAACGATTTCGGCGCACAAGAGCCCGGCGCAAATAAAGAAGTGGCAAACTTTTGCCAAATAAATTATGGCGTGACGTTTCCCATGTTCGAAAAAACGCCGGTGCGCGACGCAGGCAAGAATGCGTTTTACGACTTGCTCGCCAATGCCTCGGGCGAACGACCGAAATGGAATTTCCACAAATACCTCATCGCGCGCGACGGTAAAACAGTCAAGAGTTTTGCCAGCGCGGTGGAGCCGGATGATACAAAATTGATGGCTGAATTGGGAAATTTTTTGGCGCAAAAGCCTTGAAGCAGGCATAAATTCAAAAAACAAAGCCCGCTTTCGCGGGCTTTGTTTTTTGATAAAGCAAAACGAAATCAAGCTAATCATTCAATAGCGCACCTGACCCTACGTTGAAGAGCCGGAAATTTTATTGCTGTAAAAAACTGCATGTCTGCTAATAAACGATACGGCGCTCCAACTAACAAAATCGCCCCAGAGGAGACAGTCGGCCTCTGAAAAGCTGCCGTTAGGATAAATATGCTTGTTGTATTTGTGGCGGCAAATGGGAGAGTATAATTTGTTGATCTGGCTGAAGACAGATTAGCCTAATCGGTTAATTCATACGTTTTCCAAAAAAACACTACACAGGCTGAAGCAATGACCTCGCAAACCGTCCCTACTAGTATGAACGAAGCAGCACCATCAACAAGCCCCGCAAGCGGCTGGCGTAAGACCGCCTGCATCATCTGCTCGCTGAACTGCGGACTGGAGGTGCAGACCGAGGGTCAACGCATTGTGCGCATCCGTGGTGACAAGGCCCATCCCACTTCGCAAGGCTATGTCTGCGAGAAGTCGCAACGGATGGACTTCTACCAAAATGGTGCCGACCGGCTAGACTCCCCACTTCGCCGCCGCGCCGATGGTAGCTACGAGCGCATAGACGGGGACACGGCTATTCGTGAGATTGCCGCCAAGTTGCAAGCGATCAAGGCCGCCCACGGCGGCGAGACCATCCTCCACTACGGTGGCGGCAGTCAAGGCAATCACTTGGGCGCAACCTATGCCGAGAGCACGCTCAAAGCATTGGGTGTGCGCTACCGCTCCAACGCACTCGCGCAGGAAAAAACTGGCGAGGCTTGGGTGCAGGGGAAAATGATGGGCACAGGCGTGCATGGCGACTTCGAGCATGCCGAGGTAGCTGTGTTCATTGGCAAGAACCCGTGGCAGTCGCACGGCTTTGCGCGCACAAGAGTAATCCTGCGCGATATTCAGCATGACCCGGTGCGCTCGCTGATTGTGATCGACCCGCGCCGCAGCGAAACAGCCAAGATGGCTGACTTTCATCTGGCTGTGCGGCCCGGCACCGACGCATGGTGTCTCGCTGCGTTAGCCGCTATCCTCGTGCAGAGTGGGCTGGTCGCGCGCGAGTGGCTCGCACTACACACGCAAGGATTTGAGCAGATCGCCGAGCCGCTTCAACGCATTTCGGTAGCCGACTACGCTGCCATCTGCGGCGTTGACGAAACACTTTTGCGGTCCGCCGCCGAACGCATTGCGAGCGCAAAGAGTGTGTCGATGATTGAAGATCTCGGTGTACAAATGAACCGGCACTCGACGCTTGTCAGTTACCTCAACCGCTTGGTGTGGCTGCTAACCGGGCACTTTGCGCGACCGGGTACCAACAATGCGTTCGTACCGTTGCTGAATCTATCCATGTCCGAGCGCAGCCAAGAGACAAAATCAGCGACTAAAGAGAGCGCCCCCGCCAAGCCCCGTCCGGGTTCGCATAGTCCTGTTACTGGGGCTAAGGTGATCATGGGCTTGATCCCTTGCAACGTTATTCCTGACGAGATTTTGACCGATCATCCGAAGCGCTTTCGCGCGATGTTTATCGAGAGCGCAAACCCGGTGCACTCGCTAGCCGACAGCCCGCGCATGCGCGAGGCGTTGCGAGCGCTGGAACTTAGCGTAGTCATCGACGTGGCCTTCACCGAGACCGCCGCGCAGGCCGACTACGTGCTCCCCGCCACCTCGCAGTTCGAAAAAGCCGAAGCGACTTTTTTCAACCTTGAGTTCCCACGTAATGCTTTCCACTTGCGTCAGCCGCTGTTCCCGCCGCGCGACGGCACGCTGACCGAAGCGGAGATTCACACTCGACTGGTGGAAGCAATGGGCGAATTAAATAACGGCCACTACCGTTTGCTTCGCCGCGCGGCCAAACTGGGGTTACCTGCTTTTGCCCTAGTGTTCGGCTGGAAAGCCGCGCGCGACAAAGCAATAGCACGCTACGCATCGGTGGTGCTATATCGAACGATTGGTGCGACATTGCCTGCAACGCTCGCGCCCGCTGCATCGCTATGGGGTATCTGCCAGCGCTACCTGCGCCAGCAGCCTGAGGCCGCACGCCGCGCTGGCTTCGGCGGCAAGCCTACGCGTGCTGCCAATCATCTATTCAAAGCCATCCTCGGCGCGCCATCTGGCGTGGTGTTTGCCGCGAGCGAATACGACGACAGCTGGACCGCCGTTCGGCGACCTGAGCATAAGATCGAGCTATTCATTGCCGAGTTGATGCCGGAGTTGGCGAAACTTGCCACCGAACGTCCGACAAATGATCCCGCTTGGCCGTTCGTGTTGTCAGCAGGCGAGCGCCGTAGTGACACCAGCAACACCAGCATCCGCGATGTCGGCTGGCACCGCAAGGGAGCCTACGGCACTCTGCGCATGGCGCCTGAAGATGCCACAGAACTGGGATGTGCCGACGGAGATTGGGTGCGACTCACTACCCGTCGCGGCAATACGCGCGCGCAAGTCGAAATCACCCCCGACATGGGGTCGGGGCATGTGTCACTACCGAATGGGCAAGGCATCGAATATCACCTTGCCGACGGAACACTAGTGCGCATGGGGGTGTCACTCAACGAACTCACTAGCGGCGCTGACCGTGATCCCATCGCCGGAACACCTTGGCACAAGCATGTTGCCGCGCACATCGAACGTATAGACGCTCCACCGGAGACCCCTCCAATTCAACTTGAAGCTGAACACAATTTGTTTAGCCTCGCATGAATCCGCCAAATTTAAATCACTTAAATAATAATGATGTCTGTCTGTATGGCTGCTATGTAGAAGAATATCGAACGTCAGCTCTTGGCCGATTTTGTCTAACTTAGAAAATCTCAATTGCGGACTTTCGTGCATCTATCGATCTAACTTTTCGATAGATGCGCAACGTAATGACTGAGCAACTCTTGGGTCTAGGGCGGAAATCAAACGATCATTTAATATCAAAAAAAGGCTTGTATGCCCGTCTGTGCGCGGCCCAAAATAAGCGCATGCACATCGCTGGTTCCTTCGTAAGTATTTACCACTTCCAAATTGAGCATGTGGCGCACGACGCCATATTCGTCTGAAATACCGTTGCCACCCAGCATGTCGCGCGCCACCCGCGCAATTTCCAGCGACTTGCCGCAGGAATTGCGCTTCATGATCGAGGTGATTTCCACCGCTGCCGTGCCTTCGTCTTTCATGCGGCCTAAACGCAGGCAACCTTGCAACGCGAGGGTGATGTCGGTTTGCATGTCGGCCAATTTTTTCTGTATCAACTGATTCGCCGCTAGCGGGCGACCGAATTGCTTGCGATCGAGTACGTATTGGCGCGCCGTGTGCCAGCAGAATTCCGCCGCGCCCAGCGGCCCCCAGGAAATGCCGAATCGCGCGGAATCGAGACAGGTGAACGGACCTTTTAAGCCTTTCACATTGGGCAATA
>JBAVXA010000138.1:0-21167 GCA_049698095.1 Burkholderiales bacterium | reverse complement strand
ATCTGCATGCGTTGCGTGAGCAGATCGGCGGTCGGTTCGTCGTGCGCCTTTTCCACGATCGGGAAAATCGAACGCGCGGTTCGCACCACGGCTTCCTGCCCTTCGACCAGCAAGCGGATCATCTCCGTCGCCTTGGGCACGCCCTCGGTTTCCTTGATCGACGACAGTTTGGTGTATTCCTTGTAGGTGCCGGGCGCCGGAAAATCCAGCGCGCGAATGCGCTCGGCAATGGCATCGACGGCCAGCGCCAGTTCGTTATATTGTCCCTCGAACATGAGGTGCAGGGTCTGGAACATCGGACCGGTCACGTTCCAGTGGAAATTATGCGTCTTGAGATACAAAGTATAAGTATCGGCCAAAAGTTTCGATAATCCCGCCGCAATATCTGCACGGTCTTTTTCGCTGATTCCGGTGTCCATGAATTCCTCCTCTGCCTAAGGGCGATGCGCCATTGCAGATTGTAATCCACAACGGCGCATCGGTTTTTCGCCTCGGTCAGGCGGCAAGCTCGACCATATCAAAGTCCGCCTTGGCAACGCCGCAGTCAGGGCAGGACCAGTCTTCGGGAATGTCGACCCAGCGCGTGCCGGCCTTGATGCCTTCTTCCGGCAGGCCCTGCGCCTCGTCGTAAATAAATCCGCATACAATACATTGCCAGGTTTTCATGTTTCATCCTTTCGCTAAAAAATCGGTTAAGCCGCAATTTTCTTCAGCACGTCTTTGTAGTGGTTAGCGTGACGCTCTTCCACTTTCGCCAGCGCGGCAAAGCGCCTGGAAGCTTTTTCCAGCACTGCTTTGAAGTTGGCGGCGTGCTCTTTCGATTCGGAAATCTGTTCGTCGATTTCCCTGATCGCGGCGCTGTTGCCTTCTTCGACAGCGGTTTTGCGGAAGCCGGGATACATTTCCGTGTACTCGTAAGTCTCTCCGGCAATGGCGATTTCAAGCGCCTTGGCCGGCGTCATTTCGCTGGCCGGGTACAACAAGTCCAGGTGGCCGAAAGCGTGCTGCACTTCCTGATCGGCGGTTTCTTCGAACGCGCGCGCCGTGTCTTCGTCACCGGCAGCGCGCGCCAGCTTGGCGAAGTAACGATACTTGATGTGCGCCATCGACTCGCCGGCGAATGCGGATTCAAGGTTTTGCAGGGTTTTGATTTCCGGACGTTTCATATCAGTCTCCTCGGGTTAATTGAAAGTCGCAAAACTTCATGCGATGAACGTACTTTACGCATTGACGAATCATTAATCTAATTGTATATTTTGATAATAATGATAAATTTATTTAATTATTAATATTGAAATAAATAAAACACTTACGAAAATGACGCTGAACGATCTTAAATACATCCTGGCAGTGGCACGCGAACGCAACTTCCGCCGCGCGGCCGAGCAATGCTTTGTCACGCAGCCGGCGCTATCGATTTCGATCCGCAAACTCGAGACCGAGCTGGGGGTGCAGATTTTTGAGCGCAGCAAAACCGATATTGCGCTTACGCCAGTAGGTGCGCGCATTGTGGAACAGGCGCAACGCGTGCTGGACGAAGCGGCGAAAATCAAGCCGCTGGCGGCAGCGGGCCAGGATCCATTGCAGGGCCCGTTGCGGCTCGGCGTGATCTATACCGTCGGCCCGTATCTTCTGCCCGACCTGATTCCGGCCTTGCATAAGGTCGCGCCGGACATGCCGCTCGAAGTGGAAGAGAACACGACGGCAAATCTGGAGCAGCGCCTGAAGCAGGGCGCGCTGGATGCAATTATCATCGCCCTGCCGTTCGGCGACAGCGGCATTGTCACGCGCGCGCTCTACGACGAGGAGTTTGATGTGGTGGTGCCGGCCGGCCACGATTGGGCGGGCAGGAAAGAGATCAGGGCGAAAGAATTATCCGGCGAGCGCGTGCTGCTGCTCGATTCCGGCCATTGTTTCAGCAACCAGGTGGAGGAGGCATGCCCGAAACTCGGCGCGCGCGGGGACACGCAGCCGGGCAATTCGCTGGAAACGATTCGCAATATGGTCGCCTCGGGGTTGGGCATCACGGTGTTGCCGGGCAGCGCAACCGGCGAAAACTATCGCAGCAAACTCATCAAGGTGATCCCGTTTGCGCGGCCCGTACCGTCGCGCCGGATTGCGCTGGCGTGGCGCAGGCAATTTTCGCGCGCCGGCGCAATGGAGGCGCTGGCGCAGGCGGTGAGCAAGGTCAAAATTCCAAGGCTGCAAATACTGAAATAAAAAAAGCCCGGCGATACCGCGCCGGGCTTTTTTGTTTTTGCAGTGTTACAAATAGTGGGTGGCGAGCCACCAGGCGATTGCCGCCATGAACGCCGAGCATGGGATGGTCAGCACCCACGCCCACACGATATTCCCCGCGACGCCCCAGCGCACGGCAGAGAGTTTTTGCGCCGCGCCGACGCCGACAATGGCGCCGGTAATGGTGTGCGTCGTGGATACCGGAATGCCCAGGCCGGTCGCCAGGAATAAGGTGATCGCGCCGCCGGTTTCGGCGCAGAATCCGCCGACCGGCTTGAGCTTGGTGATTTTCTGCCCCATGGTTTTGACAATGCGCCAGCCGCCGAACAAGGTGCCGAGGCCGATGGCGGCGTAGCAGGAAATGATTACCCAGGATGGCGGCGCCTTGTCCACGCTTGAGCTCATGCCGGCGAAAATCAGCAGCATCCAGATGATGCCAATGGTCTTCTGCGCGTCGTTGCCGCCGTGGCCGAGACTGTAAAACGAAGCCGACACCAGCTGCAGGCGACGGAACCATTTGTCCACTTTGCGCGGCGTGGTACGGACGAAAATCCACGCCGTGGCAGCCATCAGGATCGCGCCGAACAAAAATCCCAGTAACGGAGAAATCAGGATAAAGGAAACGGTTTTCAGAATCCCGCTTGCGATGAGCTTGCTGGTGCCGGCCTTCGCCACGGCGGCGCCGATCAGGCCGCCGATCAATGCGTGCGATGAGCTGGAAGGGATACCGTACAGCCAGGTGATGACGTTCCACACGATCGCGCCGACCAACGCGCCGAAAATGACGTATTGGTCGATTACGCTCGGGTCGATGATATTTTTCCCGATGGTGGCAGCGACGTTCAATTTGAAAACGAAGATCGCCACGACGTTGAAGAATGCCGCCCACGCCACCGCCCATTGCGGCTTCAGCACGCCGGTGGAAACGATGGTGGCGATGGAGTTGGCCGCGTCGTGAAATCCATTCAAAAAATCGAATATCAGCGCGAGGCCGACCAGCAGGACGATCATTTCAAAACTGATTTGCATGTTATTTTTATCCGGTGATTTTTATCAGGCGTTTTCGACCACAATGCCTTCAATGATGTTGGCCACGTCTTCGCAACGGTCGGTCACCGCTTCGAGCATTTCGTATATCGCCTTCAGCTTGATCAGTTCGCGCGGCTCGATATCCATGTCGCGGAACAGCTTCGCCATGGCAGAGCGCATCACGTGGTCGGCCTCGGCTTCGAGTTTGTCGATCTCGGCGCAGTTCTTCAGAATCGCATCGGAATTTTCCATGTTGGAAAGCAGCGCCACGCCGGCTTTGACTTTTTCCGCGCAGGTGACGCAGATTTCCGCCAGCTTTTTCGCTTCCGGGGTGACGTGATGCACGTTATACAGGAACATCGATTGCGCCACGTCTTCGATCATGTCGAGGATGTCGTCCATTTTGCTGATGAGCTGGTGGATTTCATCGCGGTCGAGCGGCGTGATAAATGTCTTGTGCAGCAGCGCGACGGTTTGCTGGGTAATTTTGTCGGCACGTTTTTCTATCGTCTCGACATTGCGCACGTGGGTTTCGATGTTGTCGATGTCGTTCATGAACGCGTTGAGTTCAATTGCTCCCTGCAATATCTGCTCGGCATGATCGTTGAAATAATCGAAAAATTTGCCCTCGCGCGGCATGAGCTTACCTAACATACGCATCTCCCTGACAGAATTAAAGACTAGAAGCGGCTTGAATGGACGCTATTATCCCTTGCTTTGACGGCATTCCAAAAACAATTTTTTCGTGTTGACACCGGTCGAACGCGCGTCATCAAGTGCATATAAATAAATCAATAAAAACAAATAGTTAAATCAATTCGTTGATCGCGTATCAACGGCCTTCACGCGCCGCACGGCCGACCAACCATGCGACTGCCGGACCGGTCAGGGCAATCAACAACGCGAGGGGAAATAAAAACCAGTAGCCTTGCATGCATGCCGCTACGCCCGCCCAGCCGAGGGAGCTGAATAATTCGATCAGGCTGAGGATGCCTTTTTTCTGATAGCGCGCTTTCAAGTCGCTGCGTCTGCCGGGCCGCGGATTCCATATCTGCACCAATGCCGCCGACATCGTCGCGCCTGTTGCGCTGAACAGGAGAACGAATGCCGCCCACGGCTCGCGCGTCAGCCACCACAATGCAAGCGGCAGCAGCAGCGCCATCACCGGCAATACCGCCGCCAGCGCCTTGATCCACCTGGTGCGGTTCAGCGCGACCGGCGCGCTGCCGATCAAGTCCGGCGCGTCTTCCGCCGCAACGGTGATCCAGGCAAGATTGCTGGCGAGCGACGCCACCAGCAGCACCAGGCTTGGCAGCAGCAACCATTGCGCGCCGTCGCTGCGAAAGCCGACCAATAGCAGCGGCAACATATACAGCAGTTGCAGCAGGGTTTGCGAAATAAATTGCGGGTCGCGCGCGATCATTTTCCATTCTTTTATCAATACCGTTCTGACAAGGCCTGCGCGGAACGGCTTTGGCCGGTTGCCGCGGGGGGCGCGCGTGCGCCCGCCGGTCAGCGTTTCCTGCGTGCCGGTGACGAAGCGTCGGTAGGTAAGCAGGATCACCAGCCAGAATCCGCCGATGCCGACCAGCACAACCGCGAGCAGCGGCAGGATTTCCCCGCGCATGGCGCGAACCGGCCACCACAGCAGACTGGTTTCCGCCAGCCAGCCCTCGCTATCCGTTTGTGATTTGAGCCAGTCCGCGATTCGGCGCCGGTTGTCGACTGAAATCCAGTTGCTCAGTTGTGTCAGGATAAAAAATCCGGCGCCGATGCAGGCCGCGATTATCTGCGCCACGGTTTTGGCGCGCCGCGCGCCGAGCCAGCGAACCAGCGACATGGTGAACAACATGCCCAGACCGGCACAACCCAGTGCAACGGAAATGATGACCGGATAGATGGCGATGCGTGCCGGCCTGCCGGAAAACAAGCCGACGTGCGCAAACGGCAGAACAAATACCACCGGCAATAATGACGCGGCTAATGCAATGCCCGCGCCGCGCACGACAAAAATGGCGCGTTGCGAGAGAGGCGAGGAAAGCAGCAGATCAAGATCGCCGCGGTCGAACAACGCGGCGACTGCATGCGCCATGGTCTGCGACACCATAATCGACACCATGAACCAGAATGCGGCACCGGTCATGATAAGACTGCGCTCGAGGTGCAGCGGGTCCGACGCGCCGCCTGCGGTATTTAATCCATACCATGCAACAAGGTGAAACATCGACCACAGCGCGCCGCCGGCGATCGCAACGAACCAGATGCTTTTTCCTCCCGTGCGGCGCCAGCCGAGGCGCACTTCATGGCGCAGTAACCACGGCCAACTGCCCGGAGGCGGCGATTTCATGCGGCTTCGGTGAGGTTCATAAACACCTGCTCCAGCGTTGCGCCGGGCTGACTGCCGAGATTCGCCGACTGCGCGCGTAATTCTTCCAGCGTCCCCTGCGCGACAATTTTTCCGTGCTGGACGATGCTGATGCGTTCAGCCAGGCGTTCGGCGATTTCGAGGATATGCGTAGTCAGTACCACGGTGTTGCCGCGTGCGACGTAATCTACCAGCATGTCCTTTACCGATTTCGCCGCATGTGCGTCGAGGCCGGTCAACGGCTCGTCCAGCACCATCAATTTCGGCTGATGGATCATCGCCCCAGCCAGCGCGAGCTTTTGCCGCATGCCGCGTGAATATCCTTCGATATACTCGGCGCGGTTGTCCCACAACTCCAGCCATTCGAGCAGTTCCTGCGCGCGGAGCTGCGCCTCGTCCGGCGCAATGCTCCACAGGCCGGCGACGAATTCGAGATACTCGAGCGAATTCAATTTGCCGTACAACATCGGGTCGTCGGGCAAAAAAGCCATGATACGTTTCGCAGCGTTCGGCGCAGTGGCAATGTCATGGCCGAATATCGACACCTGCCCGGCGTCGGCTTTCAGCAAGCCGGCAACCATGCGCAAGGTGGTCGTCTTGCCCGCGCCGTTCGGCCCGAGCAAAGCGTGAAACTCACCTGCGGGAATCGTCAGGTCAAGATTCTTCACGGCGAGTTTGTCACCGAATTTTTTCGTTAATGCGGAAATAACCAGAGCCGATTGCATGCTTTTCCAGAATAGAAGTTGACTGAACGGCGAGCACTTTGCCAGCATACCAAAATTATTTTTTGCGCTATGATGCTTTCTCCGGCGGCCTTTTCCGAAACAAAATATTATTCAATATAAACAAATAGTTATATATGCTAAAAAAATGCCCGTGGAGTGAATCGAATGAATACCAGATCGCTTACCATGATCGCGAATGGGGCGTGCCCCTGCATGACGATCGGCGCTTGTTCGAATTTCTGATTCTGGAAGGCGCGCAGGCCGGATTAAGCTGGGATACCATTCTGAAAAAGCGCGAAAATTATCGCCGGGCGTTCGATGATTTCGACGCGGAAAAAATCGCGCGCTATACCGGCAAGAAAATCGGCGACCTGTTGAAAAATGAAGGAATCGTGCGCAACCGGCTGAAAATCGAGTCCACTGTCGTCAACGCACAAAAATTCCTCGAGGTGCAGGAAAAGGCTGGCAGTTTCGACGCCTATATCTGGCAATTTACCGGCGGCAGAACCATCACAAACAAATGGCGCAGCTCCGGCGAAGTTCCTGCATTCACACTCCACTCGGACGCTATGAGCAGAGACCTGAAACAGCGCGGATTCAAATTCGTCGGCAGTACGATTTGCTATGCGTATATGCAGGCGACTGGCATGGTCAATGACCATCTGGTTTCCTGTTTCAGATATCAGGCGTCAACCTGAACTGAAATCCATCGTTGCGCTTGAGCCCGGCTGCCTGTCGACAATTCGGCTAAAAGGATAGTCGCCACGCCGCGCCTGTTTTATTGCTGTCCTTGCTGCGCCTGCTTGATCAATTCGCTGGGGATGGCAGGCGCGCCATCCATCGAGGCTTCCGCCGCGCGACGCAGATCCAGCGTCATGGGGTAATCCGGATTGCGTCCTTCGGCTTGCAGTTGCATCGGTCCTGACGTGTGACCGTGGTTCCAGAAACGCGCGACGCGGCGCGACTCGGCCTCGTTGGCATTGATCGGGAACGTGTCGTAACTGCGACCGCCGGGATGCGCGACATGATATGTGCACCCGCCTATCGAACGCCCGCTCCAGGTGTCGACCAGATCAAACACCAGCGGCGCCTGTACACCGATGGTGGGGTGCAAACCGGAAGGAGGAGCCCAGGCGCGAAAACGCACGCCCGCCACATACTCGCCGCGCACGCCGGTCGCTGCCAAAGGAACCGGGCGGCCATTACACGTCAAAACATGCCGGTTGTCGTTCATGTGACGCACCTTGACTTGCATGCGTTCAAGCGAAGAATCGACATAGCGTGCCGTTGCGCCGGCCGCGACTTCTTCGCCGAGCACATGCCACGGCTCGATGGCTTGACGCAGTTCGATTTCGATCCCGTGGTAGACCACTGTGCCGAAGCGCGGAAAGCGGAACTCGACAAACGGCGCAAACCAGTCGTACTCGAATGCATAGCCGGCACGCTGCAGGTCCTGCACGATGTCGCGCATATCCTGCGCGACAAAATGCGGCAACATATAGCGATCATGCAACTCGGTGCCCCAGCGAATCAGGCCGCTGCGATATGGCGTCTTCCAAAAGCGCGCAACCAATGCGCGCAACAACAGCATCTGCAGCAGCGACATCTGTGCATGCGGCGGCATTTCGAAACCGCGAAACTCGACCAGGCCCAATCGACCGGTCGGGCTATCGGGCGAATACAATTTATCAATGCAGAATTCGGCGCGGTGGGTATTGCCGGAAAGATCGACCAATAAATTTCGCATTAGGCGATCGACCAGCCATGGCTGCAAGCTTTCGTCGCCGGGTTTCAATTTTTCCGCCATTTGTTGAAACGCGATTTCCAGTTCATACAGACTTTCATGCCGCGCCTCATCCACGCGCGGAGCCTGGCTGGTCGGGCCGATGAAGAGGCCGGAAAACAGGTAAGACAGGGCAGGGTGGTTTTGCCAATAGGTAATCAAACTCATCAGAACGTCGGGACGTCGCAGGCATGGCGAGTCGGCCGGGGTTGCAGCCCCGAGCGTGATGTGATTGCCGCCGCCGGTACCGGTGTGCCGGCCGTCGAGCATGAATTTCTCGACTCCCAGCCGCGAAAGCCGTGCCTCGTCGTATAGCACCTGAGTATTTTTCACCAGTTCGTCCCAACTACTCGAGGGATGAATGTTCACTTCGATCACGCCGGGGTCTGGCGTGATGCGAAATTCCTTCAGGCGCGTATCGGCAGGCGGCGAGTACCCCTCAAGCTTTATCGGCAGTTTAAGTTCCGCTGCAGTGGATTCAATTACATTCAACAATTCGACAAAATCTTCCAGCAATAAAACAGGCGGCAGGAAAACGCAAAGCATGCCATTGCGCACCTCGGTGCAGATGGCGGTGTGAACGATTTCCTTCGGGTTGTCGCTTGTTTTAGCGGCCGCTTTCTCCTTCGTCGTTGCGCTTGCGTCCGGCAATTCGCCAGTCGCTTCGAAAGGATCAAGTCCGAATTCCTCCTCTTTTTCGCCGGGTGCAACCCACGGTAGCGATGCCAGCGGCAGTCTCAGTCCCATTGGCGAATCTCCGCCAATCAGGAACAGGTGTTGACGACGCAGCGGCCACCGGCTCGAGCGGAAGCAGGGGGACGGATCGGTTTTACCAGCACGACTTCCCGCCTTACGTGGAATGGCTTTGAGCGGAAGCACGTACCCCACCGTTTCGCCGAGTCCTTTTTCGATCAGCGTTGCCATTCGGCGCCGTTCATCGGTTTTTTTCAGATCGGCGTCAAGCGGGTTGAAATTTAACGGCCAGCTTTGTTCCTGCTCGATGATTTGTGTCAAGTCCTCATAAGCAGGGATGATAAATTCTTCGTCGACGCCGAGCCCGCGCGCGAGATGCTTAATGAAGCGGAATGCATCGGCAGTCTGGCTTGAACCACCGCCTTCCCCGGAAAGCAGAAGGTCGCGGTTTTGCCACAGCGGTTTACCGTCCGTGCGCCAATAGCAGCCCAGTGCCCAGCGCGGCAGGGGTTCCCCCGGATACCATTTTCCCTGGCCTATATGAAGCATTGCGCCAGGCGCAAATTTTCCCTGCAGCCGGTCGAGTAAATCGCCCGCGAGCTCGCGCTTCCTGTCCGATAGGGCGGTAATATTCCACTCTGCGCCCTCCATGTCGTCGATCGAAACAAATGTCGGTTCGCCGCCCATGGTGAGACGCACCTCATGTTTTTTCAGATCGTCGTCAACCTGCTGGCCGAGTTTGAGTATCGCCTGCCATTGCGCGTCCGTATAGGGCTGGGTAACGCGGGGGTCTTCATGGATGCGGGTGACCTGCATGGAAAAATCGAAGTGTGATTCGCACACTTCGGTTGCGCCGATGACAGGGGCGGCAGACGACGGCATCGCCGTGCAGGCAAGCGGAATATGCCCCTCGCCCGCCAGCAGGCCCGATGTGGCATCGAGGCCTATCCAGCCTGCGCCTGGAATGAATATCTCAGCCCATGCGTGCAGATCAGTGAAATCGCGCTCGGTTCCGGAGGGACCGTCCAGCGCCTTGACGTCGGCTTTAAGCTGAATCAGGTAACCAGAAGCAAAGCGCGCTGCAACGCCTAAATGACGCATTATCTGCACCAGGAGCCAGGCCGAGTCGCGGCACGATCCGCGCTTGAGTTCGAGCGTTTGTTCCGGCGTCTGCACGCCGGCTTCAAGGCGAACAATATAACTGACATCCTGCTGGACGCGCTGGTTGATGCCGACCAGCATATCGATGGTGCGTAGCGGTTTATCGAGGAACTCCCGTCTGGTTCGTTTGAGCCACTCCGCCAGCAACGGTGAAGCCGGCTCGGCTTCGAGGTAGGGGCCAAGTTCCCGCTTCATCTCATCCGGGTATTTGAAGGGGAAGGTGCCGGCGAATTCGTCGATGAAGAAATCAAATGGATTAATCACGGTCATGTCGGCTACCAAATCGACGGTAATTTCCAGCGATTCGGTCTTTTCCGGAAATACAAGGCGAGCGACCCAGTTCCCGAACGGATCCTGTTGCCAGTTGAGAAAATGGCCCGTGGGTTTGACCGTCAGCGAATAGCTGAGAATCGGCGTGCGGCTATGTGCGGCAGGGCGCAAGCGGACTTCATGCGGCCAGACCCTGACTGGTTTGTCGAAGGAATAACGGGTTTGGTGGTTGAGCGCGACGCGGATGGTCATTTGAAATCTTTCATCGGGAAATTACCGCGACTTCGCGCAAAACGTTCTATTTACCATTCGGGATTCGGCAATTGGGCAAAGGCACGCTTCACGCCTTCCCCCCAACTCTGGCGCAAGCGCAACATATAGGGATCCTGTTCGTCGAAGCGATGTCTTGACGTGAGCTGCAATGAATCGCGGTTATAGCAGGCCATGTCGATCGGCAAGCCGACCGACAGGTTCGAACGCATGGTCGAATCAAACGATACCAGTACGCACTTGATAGCATCGTTCATCGAGGTTTCGGCGCTGATGACCCTGTCAATGATCGGTTTACCGTATTTCACTTCGCCGATCTGAAAGTACGGCGTCTCGGGCGTTGCCTCGATGAAATTGCCTTCCGTGTAGACCATGAACAAACGCAGGCTCTCGCCGGCAATTTGCCCGCCAACGATGAAACTGGCACCGCCGTCGACGTTGTTTTCGAGTAGAAATGGACCGTCGCGGTGGCGCACCTCACGCAATGCCGCGCCGACCAGTTCGGCGACGTCGTACATGGAGTAAACGTTCATCAGGTGCGGGCCCGTGTTGTGGCGGATTGCCTGTTCGAGATGATTGATCGTAGCTTGGGTGATAGCCAGATTGCCGGAGTTGACCATCATCAGTACTCTGTCCCCCGGATGCGAAAAAACTTTCATTTTGCTGAATGTAGAAATGTTGTCCAGCCCTGCGTTGGTGCGCGAATCCGACGCAAATACGATGCCGGCATTAATCATGGTGGCGACACAATAAGTCATGTTTCTAAACCCTCAGTTTCCGAAGTACGTTTCGATTGCAAGAGGGTTGCATTTTGAAGCAAACAGGGCAGGCCGGCAATATTGTGACGAAAAACCGGCGTCATTCATCCGTCGACCAGAAATAAGTGGTGTTAACGAGACCCCCCAGATCGTAAATCTGTTCAAGAAATTCGGACAGGAACTCATGCAAGCCGTTGGCGAAAATGTCATCAATACTGCCAAAACGCAGTTGTGCATGCAGCATTCCCGTGCGCCGCAACAGTTCCCCCGCGCGCGGGCCGTTGATTTCCCTGATGAGCCGATTTACCTCTTCAAGGCAGGCGGTGAGCGAGCGCGGCATGTCGGGCCGCAGGATCAGCAATTCGGCCACCCGTTTCGGCGTAATCTGATCGCGATATACCTTGCGATAGGATTCAAACGCGGAAACCGAGCGCAGCAGTGCTCCCCAGTGGTAATAGTCTGCTGCGCCGCCGACGTCTTCAAGACTGGGCAGGAGTATGTGATATTTTACGTCCAGAATTCGCGCGGTATTGTCAGCCCGTTCGAAGAAGGTGCCGAGTCGTAAAAAGCGAAAGGTGTCGTCGCGCAGCAGCGTGCCGTGGGCAACCCCGCGCGAGAGGTGAGAGCGTTCCTTTACCCAATCAAAGAATTGCGAAATGCCATCCTCGGCAATGCCTTTAGCCTGGATGTTGCGCATTTCAAGCCATGTCGAGTTGAGTGCCTCCCACATTTCGGAAGTGATCGAGCCGCGCACCGCCCGTGCATTTTCACGTGCCTTGAATATGCTGTTATAGATACTGCCAGGGTTCGCTTTGTCCAGCGTCATGAAATGCATCACATTTCCGGCGCTGGGCTCGGGATAGCGAGCCTCGAAATCTTCATGCAATCCACTGATCGACAGCATGGCGCGCCATTCGTGGTGCGGATTGGCTAACGCCTGATTCAACAGCGACATGCGATAAGTCACGTCCAGCATGCGCGCGGTATTTTCCGCCCGCTCGAGGCTGCGCGCCTTCCAATACAAATGATCTGCGGTGGATGAAAGCATGTTGTTTTCCGCTAGCTTTCCAGCACCCACGTGTCTTTGGTGCCGCCACCCTGCGATGAATTGACGACCAGCGAGCCCTGCTTGAGCGCGACCCGGGTTAGTCCACCGGGAACCATGTTGATGTGTTTGCCGGAAAGGACGTATGGACGCAGATCGATGTGGCGAGGCGCCACGCCACTTTCAACGTAGGTTGGGCAGGTGGAAAGCGCAAGCGTCGGCTGGGCAATGTAGCCATCCGGCGCAGCAATGATCTTTTTGCGGAACAGGTTGATTTCGTCCTTTGACGCTGTCGGCCCGACCAGCATGCCATATCCACCGGAGCCATGAACCTCCTTGACGACCAGTTCCGCCAGATGGGCCAGTACGTAGTCTCGGTCCTGCGCTTTGCTTAATTCCCAGGTCGGCACGTTGGACAGAATCGGTTCTTCGCCGCAGTAGAAGCGGATCATTTCCGGGACATGCACGTAAATCGCCTTATCATCGGCAATTCCCGTCCCAACTGCATTCGCCAGCGTGACATTGCCGGCTCGGTAGGCGGCGAATAAGCCGGGCACGCCAAGCATGGAATCTTTGCGGAACGCCAACGGATCGAGAAAATCGTCGTCTATTCGGCGATAAATCACGTCGACGCGGCGTGGGCCCTGTGTGGTGCGCATGAATACCTTTTCGCCTTGGACAAACAGATCGTTGCCGTCCACCAGTTCAATGCCCATTTGCTGGGCGAGGAAGGCGTGTTCAAAATAGGCGCTGTTAAACTCGCCGGGAGTCAATAACACCACAGTGGGGTCTCTCACGTCTATGGGGGCGACGGAGCGTAAGTTATTTAACAGCAGATCCGGATAATGTTCTACCGGGGCAATCGCCTGGCGCGCAAACAAGTCGGGAAACAGCCGCATCATCATCTTGCGATTTTCGAGCATGTACGACACGCCGGATGGCGTGCGCAGATTGTCTTCGAGCACATAGTACTCGCCATTTTTGTCGCCAAAGTCGGCGCGCACGAGATCAACCCCGGCGATGTGGGCATAGATATTTTCCGGCACGCTGACGCCGACCATTTCCTTGCGATACTGGGAATTTCCGAGAACCTGTTCGGTGGGAACCCGTCCGGCCTTGAGAATTTCCTGATCGTGATAAATATCATGCAGAAAGGCATTCAGTGCCTTTACCCTTTGGCGCAGGCCATCGGCGAGGCGCTTCCATTCATGTGCAGGAATGACTCGCGGCACGATATCGAAGGGGATCAGACGCTCCTGGCCAGTATCTTCGCCGTACACGGCGAAAGTAATACCGACGCGATGAAACGCGACAGCCGCTTCCTCGCGTTTGCGCGCAATCACGTCAGCGGGCGTGCCCTGAAGCCATGCCGCGTAGTCCTTGTAGCTCTCGCGCACCGAGCCGTCGGCAGCATACATTTCGTCGTAGGCAATATTCATGGCAGCTTCGAACCGGGTTGGCTAGGGAATATTGTCTATACTAAAGCACGAATCGCGCCCGGCGAAATTTCTTCATTAAATCCTTACCGTTATTATCGAATTTGTCCGATATCCGGGAAGCGCTCTGGCATTCCGCGCACAGCGTCAGTGCGGCGCGCATTTTGTTGGTGCATCGAATTTCCTGCCAAGTCTATCGCATGAACCTACGCACAATCTACTCAAAGTTCAGGTAATTCGAATTCCCCGGTTGGCCGCGATTGAATTTCCCCGGCCGACGAAATATGCCTATTGGTAATTCTGTGAAAACCGGCGCAAAGTTTGCGGTGCACGCGCTAGCTCTTATTTTTTGGCGTAATATTGAAACCGGGTGCGAGTTTGTGTGTTTCGTTCAACGGAAAAGCGAGGAGGCTATATGAACTACGTCGATGGATTTGTGGTACCGGTTCCCACCAAAAATCTGGCAGCCTACAAAAAAATGTCGCGCCTGATGGGAAAAGTCTGGCGCGAGCACGGCGCGCTGGAATTCCGCGAGTGCGTGGCGGACGATGTGAAGCCGGGCAAACACACGTCGTTTCCGCAGAGTGTCAAGCTCAAGCCGGGCGAGGTGGTGGTATTCTCGTGGATTGTTTATAAATCGCGCAAGCAGCGCGACAGCATCAACGCAAAAGCGATGAAAGACCCCCGACTTGCCGCCATGATGAACCCGAAAACCATGCCCTTCGACGGCAAGCGCATGTTCTGGGGCGGGTTCAAGGTGATAGTGGATATTTGAATTCAGATAAAGATAAAAGGTGTGAGGGCTACCCGTGGCAGATTGCTTGCGGCGGGGCGTTCGATTTTCGCCTGGCATGGTTGGCGGGAAGCGGTAAGGAATCGGCGGATTAGCCTTTTGCAACAGTTTATCGAGAAAAGCTGCGGAATTCGCCACTGGAAACGGCCTTGGCAAATCTCGGATGCCAGCCGCGTAGTAGGGATATGGACGACGACGAAATTTGAACAATGTTTCCGACTTGATTACAATCGAGCCTCACGCATGATCGCCACAACACACTTATGTGGCTGAGAAACAACCGCCCTTACGGAACATAATTCCCGATTGGGAGGCGTATGACCCAAAAACATAATTTTTGAGGAGATGTAATGACCGCCCGCCCGATTTCGCTCGATGATAAGTACACACTTGATTCTGGCCGCGTGTTTCTCACCGGCATCCAGGCATTAGTCAGGCTCCCGATGATTCAGCGCCAGCGCGATCTTGCCGCGGGCTTGAACACGGCCGGCTTTATTTCGGGTTACCGCGGTTCGCCCATTGGCGGGCTGGACCAGAATTTGTGGAAAGCCAAAAAACACCTCGATCAGCATCACATTGTTTTTGTTCCCGGCGTAAACGAAGAACTCGCCGCCGATGCAGTGTGGGGGTCGCAGCAGGTCAACCTGTATCCCGAGGCGAAATACGACGGTGTGTTCGGCATGTGGTATGGCAAAGGACCGGGCGTCGACCGGTGCGGCGACGTTTTCAAGCATGGCAACGCAACCGGCAGCAGCAAACATGGCGGTGTATTGCTGGTGGCGGGCGACGACCATGCGGCGAAGTCCTCAACCCTGCCGCACCAAAGCGACCATGCGTTCGACGCGGCGATGATACCGGTGCTGTCGCCTGCCGGCGTGCAGGAGTTTATCGATTTCGGCATTCACGGCTGGGCCATGTCGCGCTATTCCGGCTGCTGGGTCGGCTTCAAAACCATTTCCGATACTGCGGAGTCTTCCACCTCAGTGGATATCGACCCGTTCCGCGTAAAGATTGTCATCCCGACGGATTTCAACATGCCGGAAGGCGGGCTGAACATCCGCTGGCCCGATCCACCGCTGGAGCAGGAAAAGCGCATTCAATCCGAAAAAATTTACGCGGCGCTTGCCTACGCGCGTGCGAACTATCTGAATAAAATTATCATCGACAGCCCGAAGCCGAAACTGGGCATCATCGCCAGCGGCAAGGCGTATCTCGACGTGAGGCAGGCGCTGGATGATCTGGGAATCGACGAAAAACATGCGGCGGAACTCGGTCTGCGTGTTTATAAGATCGGCATGACCTGGCCGCTGGAGCCGGAAGGCATTCACAAATTTGCCGAGGGCTTGGAAGAAATTCTGGTGGTCGAAGAAAAGCGCCAGGTGCTGGAATACCAGTTAAAGGAGCAACTGTACAACTGGCGCGAAGACGTACGGCCACGCGTGGTCGGTAAATATGATGAAAAAGGCGAATGGGTTTTGCCGCAAGGTCACGGCTTGCTGCCCGCCGCCGGCGAGCTCACGCCGGCGATGATCGCGCGCGTGATCGCGGCGCGTATCGCGCGCTTTCACACCAGCGACATTATCCAGAAACGCCTCGCATTTCTGGATGAAAAAGAAAAGACCCTGGCCAAGCCGCGCAAGTTGATCCAGCGCACGCCGTATTTCTGCTCCGGTTGCCCACATAACACCTCGACCGTGGTTCCGGCGGGCAGTCGCGCTACGGCGGGAATCGGTTGCCATTACATGGCGATCTGGATGGATCGCGAAACGTCGACGTTTACCCAGATGGGCGGCGAGGGCGCGCCGTGGATCGGCCAGGCACCTTTCACCAACACGCCGCATATTTTCGCCAATCTGGGCGACGGCACTTATTACCATTCCGGCAGCCTTGCCATCCGTGCGGCGGTTGCGGCAGGCGTCAATATCACTTACAAAATACTTTACAACGACGCGGTGGCGATGACCGGCGGCCAGCCCGTCGACGGGCCGATTTCCGTGCCGATCATCACGCAACAATTGAAGGCCGAAGGCGTGAACAACATCGTAGTGATGAGCGACGATGTGGAAAAATATTCCAGCTATGTCGGCATGGCGCCCGGCCTGCGCTACGAGCATCGCGACCACATCGACGCCGTGCAGCGCGAATTGCGCGAGCAAAAAGGTGTATCCGTATTGCTATACGACCAGACCTGCGCCGCGGAAAAACGCCGCCGGCGCAAGCGCGGCAAATTTCCCGATCCTGCCAAGCGGGCATTCATCAACGAGGCGGTGTGCGAGGGCTGCGGCGATTGCAGCGTCAAATCCAATTGCCTGTCGGTGGAGCCGGTGGAGACCGAATTCGGCCGCAAGCGCGTGATCAACCAGTCATCGTGCAACAAGGATTATTCCTGCGTCAATGGCTTTTGCCCGAGCTTTGTCACGATCGAAGGCGGCGGGCTGAAAAAACGTAAGGCAACGCAAAGCAGGAATGAGGAGTTGACAGACTTGCCGTTGCCGCGCATTCCCGCGATTACGCATCCATACAGCGTGTTGATTACCGGCGTGGGTGGGACCGGGGTGGTAACCATTGGCGCCTTGCTCGGCATGGCAGCGCATATTGAAGGCAAGGGCGTCACCGTTCTAGATATGACCGGCCTCGCGCAAAAAGGCGGCGCGGTGTTTTCGCATGTACGCATCGCCAATCGCCCGGAAGATTTGCATGCAGTGCGGGTTGCGGCAGGCGAGGCAAATCTGGTGCTGGGCTGCGATCTAGTGGTTGCCGCCTGCGATGAAGCGATTGCCAAAATGCAGACCGGTGTCACGCGTGCGGTGATTAACCACTCGATGACGCCGACCGCCGAGTTTACTCACAATCCCGACCTGCAATTCCCGGTTGCCGATATGGTCGCGACCATCCAGGAGGAAGTATCAGCCGAGAATGCCGACTTTATTGATGCTGCCGGTCTGGCGACCGGGCTGATGGGGGATGCTATCGCGACCAATCTATTCATGATGGGCTATGCGTTCCAGAAAGCGTTGCTGCCGCTGCAACTGGAATCGATCATGCAGGCGATCGAATTGAACGCCGTATCGGTCGACATGAACAAGCAGAGCTTCACCTGGGGCCGCCGAGCGGCGCATGATTTGCAGGCGGTGACGGACATCGCCGAACCCAAGGCCGAGCTGCCCGAGTCGCAGGTCATGGCGGAAAATCTGGGCGAAACCATCGCGCGGCGCGTCAAATACCTGACCGCCTATCAGGATGCCGCCTACGCCGCGCGCTATACCGATCTGGTGGATAAAGTGGCTGCGGCAGAAAAGCAGGTGTCGGGCAAACAAACGTTGACCGAAGCAGTGGCTAAATATTATTTCAAGCTGCTCGCGATCAAGGACGAGTATGAAGTCGCACGGCTTTATACGGACGGTGAATTTTTAAAACGAGTTAAGCAGACGTTTGACGGCGATTACAAAATCCGGTTTCATCTGGCACCGCCGTTGATTGCTAAAGCTGATCCGGTCACCGGCGAAATGAAAAAATCGGAATTCGGGCCGTGGATGCTGAATGTATTTAAGTTATTGAATAGATTGAAGTTTTTGCGCGGCACGGCGTTGGATATTTTCAGTTATTCGGCCGAACGCAAAATGGAAAAACAATTGCTCGCCGATTATGAAAAAAATATCGCTGAAATATTATCCGGCCTCAACCGCCACAATTACGCTACGGCGGTGGAAATCGCCGCGTTGCCGGAACACATCCGCGGCTTTGGCCATGTAAAGCAACGCCACGTAAAGCAAGTGCAGCTGACAGAACATAATCTGCTTAAAGCATTTCGCTCGCCGGTCATCCCGATTCGCGAAGCCGCCTGATCCGTTTTTTACAACAAGGGGAAATAACTTGTCCAATAGCTATTTGATGTGCGCGCCATCCTACTTCAATGTGGAATATGTGATCAACCCGTGGATGAAGGGCAATGTGCACGGCGCATCGATCGAACGCGCCAAGCAGGAATGGCAGGCATTGTTCAATCTGATCAGCAAGCGCGCGACGGTCGAGCTGGTGCCGCCGCAGCCGGGTGTGCCGGACATGCCGTTCAGCGCCAACGCCGGCCTCGTGCTGGACGACCGTATCGTGCTGTCGCGCTTTCTCTATCCGGAGCGGCAGGGTGAAGAACCGCATTTTGAGGAATGGTTTTGCAGTCATAACTTTGCCGTATTGAAGTTACCGAAAAACATCCCGTTCGAGGGCGCGGGCGATGCATTGCTCGACCGCAAGCTGCCGCTGCTGTGGATGGGCTATGGCCATCGCTCCAGCCGCAAGGCACTGGCGTACATTGCCGACTGGCTGCAGATTGACGTGCAGCTGCTCAAGCTGGCGGACGAGCGTTTCTATCATCTCGACACCTGTTTCTGCCCGTTGAGCGGCGGCTATGTGATGTATTTTCCGCCCGCGTTCGACAAGAAATCGCAAAAAGCGATCGCCGACCGCGTGCCGGACGAACTGCGAATCGTGGTCGCCGAACCCGACGCGCTGAATTTCGCCTGCAATGCCGTGAACGTTGACGATACCGTGATCATGAATCAGGCGAGCGACGCTTTGGTCAAAACGTTGGAAGCCAAGGGCTTTCGCATATTGCAGACCCCGTTAAGTGAATTCATGAAGGCGGGCGGCTCGGCGAAATGCCTGACCTTGCGTTTGAACGAACCGCGCCTGACGGCAAAGGCGGCAAAGTAGGGTTTGACGCGAACTATCCGCCGCATACGCAATCTGCATGGCATGACTTGTTGAAGGGGTTGTCATGCTCGACGCGTCGCTGATAGTTTTTTTGTTGCAGGCCGCCATATCCAACTCTGGATATCCGCCGATCGAATTAGAGGGTCTTCCGCCAATTCGGGCGGTTTCGCGTGACGTTATCGCAAATGAGATTTGTCCGTCGAGGCCGGCGGAATGCCGCGGCTTGGTGGCGGTGTTCGATACGGAACGTTATCGAATTTTATACAGCGACGAACTGGATGCGGAGAATGCGGCAGATAATTCCTTCTTGCTGCACGAGCTGGTTCACGTGCTCCAATTCAAGGCCAACGGCGAGAAAATTTTCGCCAGTTGCGAAGCGGCGATGAAAACCGAAACAGAAGCGTATCGCGCGCAGAACGCCTATCTGAAAAAGGAGGGGCAGTTTTTACGCTTCGGCGAAACGCTCGCTTTCACCTCTTGCGCGGGAGTTCAGAAAACCTTTTTTACATCAGAAATTATCAAATAATTCAAATAGTTATAATCAAGCCGATTTTTCAAGCGGCGGCGAATTTTGCAGTGCCGCAGCTCGATCCGTACACCATTTAATAAATTCCGCTTCTGGTAGTGGCTTGGCCAGATAATAGCCTTGAATCACGTCGCAACCCATGGTCTGCAACATATCCATGGTCGGTGCGTCTTCCACGCCTTCCGCCACCACATGCAGCTCAAAATTATGCGCGAGGTCGATCATGGAGCGCACGATACGCTGGTCGTCGCGCACGCTGGTCAGTTTGCGCACAAACGTCTGGTCTATTTTCAATTCATCCAGCGGCATCTGCTTGAGATACGCCATGGACGAATAGCCGGTGCCGAAGTCGTCGATCGACAAATTGACGCCCAGGGCTTTCAATCGATGCAAAATCTCCAGCGATGTCTTTGCGTCGGTAATCATTGCACTCTCGGTGATCTCCAGCATCAGCGAACTGGCCGGGACACCCCAGGTGCGCAACGCCTGTTCGACGAATGCCGGTAATTCGGTCTCGAGCAGATTCGCGGCGGAAAGGTTGACGCTGACGATCAGATCGATACCGGATTTCATGAACCCGGCGCGGATACGCAAGGCGGAATTGATCACCCACATGGTCAGCTGCGAGATCAAGCCGGTCTGCTCTGCCACTTCGACAATCAGGTTCGGCGGTACCCATTCGTTGTTGTTCCTGCGCCAGCGCAACAGCGCTTCGGCGCCGATCACGGCGCCGGTGGTGGCGTTGCACTGGGGTTGGAAATACAGCAACAACTCATTTTCGCGTAACGCATTTTTCAGGCCGGCCTCGAGTGAGCGAACCTGCATGGCGCTTTTGTCGAAATCCGCGCTGTAAATGGCGTAACCGTTATCGTTGGTCTCCGCTTCGCGTCGCGCGACCGTGGCGAATTGCACCAGGCTTTCGGCGTGCTGCGCTTGTTCGGGAAACAGCGCAATGCCGATACGCGGGCGGATGTGCGTGGCGACTTCGCCGAGATTCAATTGGTTTTCCAGCGTGCGCAAAAATTTGTTTGCCGCGAGAATGGCGTGGCCTTCGCTGGCAATGCCCGGCAGCATGAAGCCGAATTCCTTGTTCGACAGGCGCGCCAGAAGGTCCTCTTCGCGTAGTGCGCTGCGCAAATGTTCTGCCGCGATGACGTACGGCTTGATCTCATTGCCGGCAGTGGAGGGATGCGGATTGAAATAGTGCAGGTCGAGGGTAAGCAGCGCGATCATGTTGCCGTTATCGCGATTCGCGTTGAGCGTGCGGCGCAATTCGTCCATGAACAATGCGTGGTTGGGCAAGCCGGTTTCCATATCATGCAAGGCGCGGTAGGACGAAGCATGCTGGTGATAAGCGCTGATCGC
>JBAVXA010000137.1:0-4562 GCA_049698095.1 Burkholderiales bacterium | reverse complement strand
GTTTGTCATCCTGAGCTTTGCGAAGGATCTGCTTTTCGTTTTTGATTTGGCGCGCCTAACAGCAGATTCTTCGCTTCGCTCAGAATGACAGAAAATGTTAATTCGAAGAAAGAAACGCTCACCCTTCTGCGCCGACGCTATTTTTGCTGCCTAGCGGGGGCCGTTGGCGAGCACATGTTTGAGCTAAGCGGTGACTAAGCTTTCAATTAAAGGTAAGAGCGAGTTTGTGCTCCACGCCTTATAGGCGGCAGAAATAGCGGCGACAACAAAAACAAAAAAATAAAAAACAGCGTGGCGGGTTCGCCTTTTTTGGTTACTTTTTTGGTGAAACAAAAAAGTGACTTTCCGCCGGGCTACCCCTGGCACCCATATTCAGCGAGTCTTAGTATTTAATATTGAAGTGAAGAGCCAAAAGCGAGACCACGATTGCAAGGACAGACAATATAATTGAAATTCATCCTCGCATTTCATTCGAGGCATTTGGACGGCGTTTAACCTCCATTTCGCATAAGAACCCGTCTCGCGATTCTTTCTTCCAACCAGAGCAATGCTCTGCTAATTCTTCGTCGGTCATTTTGCACAACTGGCTTGGTTTAAACTCCGGTTTTGCCATTCAATTGCCCCTTAAATTAAATCTTCATACGGATTCCTCAGCATTTCCTCTAGGTATATTTTTACAGATATTTGCCTAATTCCAATTTGGCAATCGCATTGCGATGCACTTCATCCGGGCCGTCGGCCAGGCGCAGTGTGCGCGCGTTGACGTAGGCCTGGGCGAGGCCAAAGTCGTCGCAGATGCCGGCGGCGCCGTGGACCTGGATCGCCCAGTCGATGACCTGAAGCGCCATGTTGGGCGCGGCGACTTTGATCATGGCGATTTCGGCCTTGGCGTATTTGTTGCCGGCGGTATCCATCATGTAGGCGGCGTTGAGTGTGAGCCAGCGCGCCTGGTCGATGAGGATGCGCGATTCTGCGATGCGTTCGAGCGTAACGCCTTGCTCTGAAATCGGCTTGCCGAACGCGACGCGGGTTTTTGCGCGGCGGCACATTTTTTCCAGCGCGCGTTCCGCGAGGCCGATCAGGCGCATGCAGTGATGTATGCGCCCCGGCCCCAACCGGCCTTGCGCGATTTCAAAGCCGCGGCCCTCGCCGAGCAGAATATTGCTCACCGGCACGCGCACGTTTTTGAAATCGACTTCCATGTGGCCGTGTGGCGCGTCGTCATAGCCAAACACAGGCAAAAATCTTTTTACCTTCACTCCCGGCGCGTCCATCGGCACTAACACCATCGATTGCTGCGAGTGGAGCGGCGCTTCTGGGTTGGTTTTGCCCATGAAGATAAGAATCTTGCAGCGCGGGTCGCCTGCGCCGGAGCTCCACCATTTGGTGCCGTTGATGACGTAATCGTTGCCGTCGCGCACAATGCTGCTTTCGATATTGGTCGCGTCGCTGGAGGCCACCGCCGGCTCGGTCATGCAGAACGCGGAACGGATTTTTCCTTCGAGCAGCGGGGCCAGCCATTGTTTCTTATGTTCGTCGTTGCCGTAACGCTCGATGGTTTCCATATTGCCGGTATCGGGCGCAGAGCAATTGAATGCCTCCGGCCCAATCGGCGAGCGGCCCATGATCTCGCACAACGGCGCGTATTCCAGATTGGTCAGGCCAGCGCCGCGCGGCGATTCGGGTAAAAATAAATTCCACAAACCTTCAGCGCGCGCTTTGGTTTTCAAGTCTTCGATAATGTCCGTCGGTTGCCAGCGATCGCCTTTCGCTACCTGTTCGTGGAACAGTTGTTCGTTCGGATAAACATTTTTTTCCATGAATGCATTCAGACGCGATTGCAGGTCTTTAACTTTTGGCGAGTAGGCGAAATCCATGTTAGCTCCGTTAATTAATTATTAAATTAAAACAAATAGTTACAACTACTTCTGCGACAGTATTTTTTCCACCTGGCGCCAGCCGGCTTCGGCCATCGGGCGTGCGCGCTTGCCCGATTCGGCGGCTTGCAAACTCGCTGCCGTGCCATCGACGACGCGGCCCATGATGCCTTGCAGAATGCCGGCCAGGCGGAACATGTTGTACGCCATGTAAAAATCCCAGTTGTCGATTTTGCTGCGGCCGGTGCGCCGGCAATACATGTCGACATATTCGCCCTGTGTGGGAATGCCGAGGCTGGTTAAATCGACGCCCGCCATGCCGCGAAATTCTTCGGCAGAAAGATTCCAGGTCATGCAGTGATAGGAAAAATCCGCCAATGGGTGGCCGAGGGTGGAAAGTTCCCAGTCGAGAATAGCCAGGATCTTCGGCTCGCTCGGATGGAAGATCATATTATCGAGGCGATAATCGCCGTGAACAATGCTCGACTCCTCGTCAGTCGGGATATTCTGCGGCAGCCATTCGATGAGCTTGTCCATTGCGTCGATCTTTTCCGTCTCCGAGGCCTTGTATTGTTTGCTCCAGCGCGCAATCTGACGCGCGAAATAATTCCCCGGCTTGCCGTAGTCGGCAAGGCCGATGCCCGCATAGTCGATTTTATGCAGCGCGGCGATGACACGGTTCATTTCTTCATAAACGGCACGGCGCTGGCTTGTGGTGAAGCCGGGAAGGGTGGGGTCCCATAGCACGCGCCCGTCGACGCAATCCATGATATAAAACGCGCGGCCGATGATGCTTTCGTCTTCGCATAATGCGTAGGTTTTCGCTACCGGCACGTCGGTGCCGTGCAGCGCGGTGAGCACGCGATATTCGCGATCCACCGCATGCGCCGACGGCAACAGTTTGGATGCCGGCCCCGGCTTGGCGCGCATGACATAATTTCTTTGCGGCGTTAGAAGTTTAAACGTGGGGTTGGACTGACCTCCTTTGAATTGCTCGACTGTTAACGGTCCATTGAAGCCATCGACATGTCGCGATAGATATTTTTCCAGCGCGGCATTGTCGAAACGGTGCTTGTCGCTCACCGCCATGGTCCCGACGAATTGCTCGTGCATCAGGCTACTCCGCCACCGTCGACCACCAGCGTGTGGCCGTTGACGTAATCGGACGCAGCGCTCGCGAGGAACAGACCGGCGCCGCCCATTTCGCCGGGCTTGCCGGCGCGCTTGAGCGGGTTGTGTTCCTCCAATCGCTGTGTGATACGCGGTATGACTTTTTCCGTCATCTTGGTCGGGAAAAATCCCGGGGCCAGCGCGTTGACGCGAATGCCATGTTTGCCCCATTTGTTGGCAAGATCGCGCGTCATGCCGATCACCGCGGCTTTGCTGCTGCTGTAACCGACTGCGTCGAGCACATCGGCAGGTTCGCCTTTGATGCCGGCGACGGAGGCGATGTTGATTATTTTGCCGTAGCCTTTCTTAATCATGCCCGGTGCCACGGCCTTCGCGGCGTAAAACGAGCCGTCGACATTCACCTGCATGACCTGGCGGAATTTTTCCGCCGGCATGTCGACCGCCGGCGCACCCCATGAAATTCCTGCCGCGTTGACCAGAATGTCGACCGTTCCCAGCTTCGCCTCGCATTCCGCAACCGCCCGTTTTACGTCATCTTCCGACGACACATCGCCGATAATGCACAGCGCATCGGGGATCGATTCGAGGGCTTCGGCGAAATACGCCTCGCGCCGCGCCATCAGCGCCACCTTCGCGCCTGCTTCGCGTAATGCTTCGGCAATCTCCAGTCCCAGTCCGCGCGACCCGCCGGTAATGAACGCGACTTTATTATTGAGTTTGAACATGTCGAGATATTTCATGACGGGTAGGCCTCTTGGTGAATGACCGATCTATGGTAACGAGGGAGCGGTAATTAGTATATTCCCGCATCACCGGGTTTTAATGCCATCGAATAATTATTTTAATTTATTGATTAAATTCAGCTTTTTGCGTTAGTTTTCATGACCCGCTGTTTCTCGCGCTGCCATTCTCGGTCTTTTTCGCTATCGCGCTTGTCGTGCTGTTTTTTGCCTTTGGCGAGACCGATTTCAAGTTTGATGCGGCCTTTTTTGAAATGCAGATTGAGCGGGACAATGGTGTAGCCGGCGCGCTCAACTTTGACGATCAACTTGCCGATTTCTTCGTTGTGCAACAGCAGTTTGCGCGTGCGCACCGGGTCGGGCGTAATATGCGTCGACGCGGTGGGCAACGGGCTGATATGGCAGCCGATCAGGAACAACTCGCCGCCGCGAATAATTACATAGGCTTCTTTGAGTTGCGCCCGCGCCGCGCGGATGGCTTTTACTTCCCAGCCTTCAAGTGCCATGCCCGCTTCGTATCTTTCTTCGATAAAATAATCGTGAAAGGCTTTTTTATTTTGCGCAATGCTCATCGGGAGGGTATAAACAGGGGAAGGTTTTTAGGGGACAATAGCTTATTTTATCAGCTTTGCCGCATTCACTTTTCAAACAATCTGGCACATGGCACAAGTAAAAAAAACCATGCTCGTATCGCATCCGGCCGAAACCATGTTCAAGCTGGTGGACGCGGTGGAAAAATATCCGGAATTTCTGCCCTGGTGCGGCGGCACTGAAATCGTCGAGCGCGACGACGTCGTGACGCACGCAGTAATCA
>JBAVXA010000136.1:0-2136 GCA_049698095.1 Burkholderiales bacterium | reverse complement strand
TGATCAATCCGGTCATAACCAAGGCAGAAGGCTCCGCTAAACGCGAAGAGGGCTGCCTGTCGGTGCCGGAAATTTTCGACATCGTCGAGCGCGCGGAAAAAATCACCGTAGAAGCATTGGGTCGCGACGGCAAAAAATTCTCACTTCACGCCGAAGGCTTGCTGGCGGTTTGTATCCAACATGAAATGGACCACCTGAAAGGCAAGGTATTCGTCGAGTATTTGTCGCGCCTGAAACAGAATCGTATTATCGCGAAGCTGAAAAAACGCGAACGCGAACCCGCCTGACTTCTCTGACATTCATTTACCATGCGCCTGATTTTCGCCGGAACGCCGGACTTCGCCGCGGTCGCGCTTGCTGCGCTCATCCGCGCCGGCCACGTCGTGCCATTGGTTTTGACCCAACCCGATCGGCCTGCAGGGCGCGGTATGAAGCTGCATGCCAGCCCAGTGAAACTGCTCGCGCAACAACACGGCATTGCCGTTTTCCAGCCGCTATCGCTTAAAAATGCTGAGGCGCACAAAATCATTGCCGACGTTCAGGCCGACGTAATGATTGTCGCGGCGTTCGGCTTGCTTTTGCCCCAAGCGGTGCTCGATATTCCGGCGCGCGGCTGCTTGAATATTCACGCCTCATTGCTGCCGCGCTGGCGCGGCGCGGCGCCGATACACCGGGCGATTGAGGCAGGGGATCGCGAAACGGGTATCACGATAATGCAAATGGACGCAGGACTGGACACCGGCGCCATGTTATTGGCGCGCGAAATCAACATTGCCGCAGATGAAACCACAGGGTCACTGCACGATAAACTGGCGAGGCTCGGCGCAGAATGCGTTGTTGACGTGCTGGCGCGTCTCGAGCAGATCAAGCCTGTCGCGCAACCTGATGAAGGCGTCACTTACGCGCGCAAAATTACCAAAGAAGAAGCGCGCATCGACTGGAATCAATCAGTGCAAAGTATCGAGCGGAAAGTTCGCGCCTTCAATCCTTCGCCGGTGGCATTTGGCCGATTAAACGGGGAAAACCTGCGCATCTGGCGTGCCCGTGCAGCGCCTGCCAGCGCGCAATCGCAGCGCCCTGGAATAATAAATATTTATAATAATCATATAGTTACTGTTGATTGTGGCGACGGCGCGTTGCGTCTTGAAGAAGTCCAGAAAGCTGGTGGCAAACGCCTTGATATAGAAAAATTCCTGTCGGGCAATGCAATCAATAGCGGGCAGAAATTCGACGCTTGACCGGTTCTGCGCCTTGAATTTTTCCTCAAAGGTATAATCTAATCCGTGCGCAATGTCTGCGCATACAGACAGGAAAGGATTACGCATGTTTGGTAACTGGCTTAAGACCACCATCCTCATGGCCGGTATAGTCGCGCTGTTCGGTGTGATTGGTCTGCAGTTGGGCGGTGGTACAGGCATGATGATTGCACTGCTGATGGCGGCAGGCATGAATTTTTACGCCTACTGGTTTTCCGACAAGGTCGTGCTGAAAATGTATAACGCCCAGCAAGTCGACGAGAACAGCGCGCCGCAGTACTACAATATCGTTAAAGACCTTACGCAGCGCGCAGGCCTGCCAATTCCCAAGGTGTATCTGATCAATGAGGATCAGCCAAATGCCTTCGCCACCGGGCGCAACCCCGAGCACGCGGCCGTCGCGGCGACTTCGGGCATTATGAAGATTCTCACTGAACGCGAGTTGCGCGGCGTGATGGCGCATGAACTCACGCACGTCAAAAACCGCGACATTCTTACTTCGACCGTCAGCGCCACCGTCGCCGGCGCAATTTCCTCGGTTGCGCAATTTGCCGGATTTTTCGGCGCGCGCGACGGCGAAGGCCGGTCCAATCCTGTCGTTGGCATATTGATCATGTTTCTTGCGCCGATCGCGGCAATGATTATTCAAATGGCCATTTCACGCACGCGCGAGTTTTCGGCTGACCGCGGCGGAGCGGAAATATCCGGCGATCCGGAAGCGCTTGCCAGCGTGCTGGAAAAAATTCATCGCTATGCGCAGGGCCTGCCACTAAACGCCGCCGAAATGCATCCAGAAACCGCGCAAATGATGATCATGAACCCCTTATCCGGTGGCGGCTTAAAAGGGTTGTTCAGCACTCATCCTGATACAGGTGAGCGC
>JBAVXA010000135.1:0-4250 GCA_049698095.1 Burkholderiales bacterium | reverse complement strand
GGCTCCTGCACCAACTCGCGCATCGAAGATTTACGCGCGGCGGCGGACGTGGTGCGCGGCAAACGCGTGGCGAAGAATGTGACGCTGGCGCTGGTGGTGCCCGGTTCCGGTCCGGTAAAGGTGCAGGCAGAAAAAGAAGGCCTGGATAAGGTCTTTATCGACGCCGGGTTCGAATGGCGCGAGCCCGGTTGTTCGATGTGTCTCGGCATGAACGACGACCAGCTCTCACCAGGCGAGCGTTGCGCATCGACATCGAACCGCAATTTCGAAGGCCGTCAGGGCCCCGGCGGACGCACCCATCTGGTCAGCCCGGCGATGGCCGCGGCGGCGGGCATCGCCGGTCATTTCGTCGATGTGCGCGAGGTAAAATGACTATGGAAAAATTTAATATAATCAAATCCATAGCGTTGCCTTTGGATCGGGCAAATGTCGACACGGATGCGATTATTCCCAAGCAATTTCTCAAATCGATCAAGCGCACCGGCTTCGGTCCGAACCTGTTCGATGAATGGCGGTATCTCGACCACGGCGAACCCGGGCGCGACAACACCGGGCGCCCGCTGAATAAAGATTTTGTGTTGAACGACGCGCGTTATAAAGGCGCGCAGATTTTATTGACGCGCGAGAATTTCGGCTGCGGTTCTTCGCGCGAGCATGCGCCGTGGGCGCTGCTCGATTACGGTTTCCGCATTATCATCGCGCCGAGTTTTGCCGATATTTTCTACAACAACTGTTTCAAGAACGGCCTGTTGCCGGTGGTGTTGAGTGCGGCGATAGTCGATGAGCTATTCAAAGCAGTGGCATCGAATTCCGCGTACAAGCTGGTGGTCGATTTGCAACAGCAAACGGTTACGACCGAAGGCAGAAAAAGTTATGCCTTTGATGTCGATGCGTTTCGCAAACATTGTTTGATCAACGGCCTCGACGATATTGGTTTGACTTTGCAGCATGCGGATAAGATAAAGGTGTATGAAGTGAAGCGGAAACTTGCGGAGCCTTGGTTGTTTTCCTGAAGTGATGGACATTACTCCCGTTTCATCCTGAACGCAGTGAAGGATCAGCTTTTACTCTGGTTGCGGCTGAAACAAACAGCAGATCCTTCCCTGCGCTCAGGACGACAGGTGGGTGGTTTCCGGATGACAGGCATCGACTATTTTTTTCAAAAATTACTTTAAAAGTTTACTATGAAAATCGCGATTCTCCCCGGTGACGGCATCGGCCCTGAAGTCATGGCCGAAGCGAAAAAGATTCTCGACGTGCTGCGTAAAGACGGCATGAAAATCGAAACCGAAGACGCGCCGATGGGCGGCGCGGGTTACGACACGCACAAGGATCCGTTTCCGGCAGTGACGCAAAAGCTGGTCGAACAATCGGACGCTGTCCTGTTCGGCTCGGTCGGCGGGCCGCAGTACGATACTTTGCCGCGCGAGATGCGGCCGGAGAGCGGCCTGCTGCGGATTCGCAAAGCCATGGACGCGTTCGCCAATCTTCGCCCGGCAATGGTGTATGACGAACTCGCCGATGCTTCGTCGCTGAAGCGCGAAGCGGTGGCCGGACTCGACATCATGATTATCCGCGAGCTCACAGGCGATATTTATTTCGGCCAGCCGCGCGGCATAAAGACCGAAAATGGCGAGCGCGTCGGTTTCAACACGATGATTTACAGTGAAAGCGAAATCCGCCGCATTGCGCACGTCGGTTTCAAAACCGCGCTGAAGCGCGGCAGAAAATTATGCTCGGTGGATAAAATGAACGTGCTTGAATGCACGCAATTGTGGCGCGATGTCGTGATCGAAGTGAGCCGCGAATATCCTCAGGTCGAATTGTCGCATCTGCTGGTCGATAACGCCGCGATGCAATTAGTGCGCAACCCGAAAAAGTTCGATGTCATTGTCACCGGCAATATGTTCGGCGACATTCTGTCCGACGAGGCGTCGATGCTGACCGGCTCGATCGGCATGCTGCCGTCGGCATCGCTCAACGCGAATAACAAGGGTTTGTACGAGCCGATTCACGGCTCCGCGCCGGACATCGCTGGAAAAAATCTGGCCAATCCGCTGGCGCAAATTCTGTCGCTGGCGATGATGTTGCGTTACACATTTAGTGACGAAGCAAACGCGCTGCGAGTGGAAAAAGCGGTAAAGAAAACCTTGACCGCGGGTTATCGCACCGGCGACATTTTTCAGCCCGGAATGAATAAAGTTGGCACCAGACAAATGGGCGATGCCGTCGTCGCAAATATGTAGCACGATGTAATATATTGATTATATTGAATATTCAGGAATAATTATGAAACGGGTCGGAATAATAGGTTGGCGCGGGATGGTCGGTTCTGTGCTGATGCAGCGCATGCAGGAAGAGCGCGATTTCAATCTCATCGAGCCGGTATTTTTTACTACGTCGAACGCAGGCGGTAAAGGCCCGGCAGTGAACGGCAATGAAACCGGCGCACTGAAAGATGCCAGGTCGATCGACGAATTGAAAAAAATGGATGTGATTATTTCCTGCCAGGGCAGCGATTACACAACGGAGGTTTTCGCGCCGTTGCGTGCGGCCGGGTGGGGCGGCTACTGGATCGATGCCGCATCAACTTTGCGCATGAATGACGATTCGGTCATCGTGCTCGATCCGGTCAACATGCAGGTGATAAAAGGCGCCATGAACAAGGGCGTAAAGAATTATATTGGAGGCAATTGTACCGTCAGCCTGATGCTGATGGCGCTGGGTGGATTATTCCAACGCGGTTATGTCGAATGGATCAGCGCCATGACCTATCAGGCGGCGTCGGGGGCGGGCGCACAGAACATGCGCGAATTGCTGGCTCAAATGGGCGAGGCGCATCTGGCGGTAAAGAATCTGCTCGACGATCCGCATTCTGCGATTCTCGACATTGACCGCGAAGTAGCCGGCATTTTGCGCGACGATAAATTTCCGACCGCGAATTTCGGCGTGCCACTAGCCGGCAGCCTGATTCCCTGGATCGACAAGGATCTGGGCAACGGCCAAAGCAAGGAGGAATGGAAAGCCCAGGCCGAGGGCAACAAAATTCTCGGCTTGGAAAAAAATCCGATTCCGATGGACGGCCTGTGCGTGCGCATCGGCTCGATGCGCTGCCACAGCCAGGCATTGACCATAAAACTTAATCAGAATATACCCTTAGGCGAAATCGAAGGGATGCTCGACGAGGCCAATGATTGGGTAAAAGTCGTTCCTAATCAAAAAGATAGTTCGATACGCGATTTGACGCCTGCCGCAGTGACCGGGCTGCTTACGGTGCCTGTCGGGCGTCTGCGCAAGCTGAATATGGGGCCGCAATACCTGTCCGCGTTCACTTGCGGGGACCAGTTGCTTTGGGGTGCGGCCGAGCCGTTGCGCCGCATGCTGCGGATTTTACTTGATTGAAAGTTTGCCTTCGCTCCAAAATTAGACGGAAAACATTGTTTGCAATAGAAATTATGCAAAAAATGCGTTATTTGCAGGTGCATTCAGGCATAATTCGCCGGGTTTTGCGCAATGCTGCACAAGAACAAAACCACAGCGCAACATTCAGCAAAAAAACCACATAATCAAGCCCAAATTCAAACCTAAGGCATTTTTATAGGTTGAAACGCTAACCTTATGATGTTAGTCTAAAAACCTAATTTGAAAAGGATGTTGAGTCCGATGGTCAAATCTACAAAAAACAACACGGCCCAAATCAAAAAAATCGTTGCCGCTGTTGCCATTTCCCTGAGCGCCGCCTTCGTGAGCCCTGTGGTTCATGCCGCCGGCCTCGGCAAGCTTAACGTGTTGTCTTCACTCGGCCAGCCGCTGCAGGCTGAGGTAGACCTCGTTTCGTTGCAAAAAGGCGAACTCGAATCGATCGTCGCGCGTGTCGCTTCGCCGGACGCGTTCCGCGATGCCGGCCTTGAATATGCTGCTTCACTCAACAATGTAAAATTTGCCGTCGAGAAGCGTTCCAGCGGCCAGCCATACCTGCGCATTTCTACAATTCAGCCGGTCAATGAGCCGGTAATCGATCTGCTTATTGATCTGACCTGGTCGTCCGGTCGCCTGCTGCGCGAATATCCGATTCTGCTCGATCCGCCCGGCTTCGCCGCCAACAAAACCGCGACCGCCCCGGTGGTGTCTGCGCCAGTGAGCCAGGCGCCGGTAGTTGCCGCGGCGCCACCCGCGCCAGTGATTACCTACGCCCAGCCGCCCGCGCCCGTGCAGCAAGCTCCCGCGCAACCGGTTGCCGCGCCAGTACC
>JBAVXA010000134.1:0-4721 GCA_049698095.1 Burkholderiales bacterium | reverse complement strand
GCCCAGTACCGGAAAAGACATGTGCTCCTCCCGCTTGATTATTATTTTTTCGAAAACCTGTTTTATGCTTCTTGTGCCGACAGTATGTCGCTTATGCGCTTCGCCGGTTTGCCGTCGACGCAGTGCGGGCACGATACGCCGAGCGCATAGTAGGGCGACCGTTGCTCCTCTTTAGTCACCGGACTCAGGCAGTTAAAGCATTGCACGACGCCGGACTCCTCCAGCCCAGGATTCAGCGCAACCCTGCGGTCGAACACAAAACAATCGCCGTCATAATGCGCGCCGCCGCAGTCCTCGAAATATTTGAGAATACCGCCATCCAGTTGATACACATTGTTGAAGCCCAGATTCCGCAAAACCGGCGCGGCTTTCTCGCAGCGGATTCCCCCGGTGCAAAAGGTCACGACGGTTTTGTTTTTCAGCGATGCGTCGAGTTGTGCGGCTTTGCGCGGAAATGCGCGAAACGTATCGACCCCGATGGGCAACGCATTGCGAAAAGTGCCCAGGCGGATTTCGTATTCGTTACGCGTATCGACTAACACCACGTCGCGGCCCTCATCCAGCCATTGCTTCAGCGTCGTTGGGGAAACCGCAGGCGCGCGTCCGAGCGCGGGTGAAATTTCCGGCATGCCCATGGAAATAATTTCTTTTTTGATTTTTACCAGCATGCGGTTGAACGGTTTCTCATCCGACGGACTCTCTTTTCCGGCCAGATCGGCAAAGCGCGGGTCGGATTTTAATTGCGAGAAAAATATTTCGATGTCGGCGCGTTCGCCCGCCAGAAACAGGTTTATGCCTTCCGGCGCGATGAGAATCGTGCCGCGTAAATTCAATGCAAGGCAATCTGCCTTCAGTGTTTCGCGCAGGGTTGTCAGGTTGTCCAGCGCAACAAATTTGTACGCCGCGATATTGATAACGCTCATAAATAGTCTAATAAAAACAAATAGTTACAACATATTTATTATAGCACGTAGCGCGCCAGATCTTCGCTTTTTGCCAGTTCGCCGAGCTTGGCATTGACGTATTGCGCGTCGATGTCGACACTTTGCCGCTCGGCCTTGCCGGCGTCGAAAGATATCTGTTCCAGCAATTTTTCCATCACCGTATATAAGCGCCGCGCACCGATATTTTCGGTCTTTTCGTTCACTTGAAAGGCGATCTCGGCAAGGCGCTTGATCGCGTCCGGCCTGAACTGCAGCGTCACACCTTCGGTTTGCAGCAACGCTTCATACTGTTTGGTCAGGCAGGCATCAGTGCTGGTAAGAATCTTTTCGAAATCGTCAACCGACAGCGAGCTGAGTTCGACGCGGATCGGCAGGCGACCCTGAAGTTCAGGAATCAGATCCGATGGTTTGGCCAGGTGAAACGCTCCGCTGGCGATGAACAGAATATGATCGGTCTTGATCATGCCGTATTTGGTCGACACGGTCGTGCCTTCGACCAATGGCAGCAAATCACGCTGAACACCCGCGCGGGAAACGTCCGGGCCGCTGCCTTCCGAGCGGCTGGTGATTTTGTCGATTTCGTCCAGAAACACAATCCCGTTCTGCTCGACGTTCTCCAGAGCGCGAACCTTCAGATCCTCGTTATTTACCAGCTTCATCGCTTCTTCCTCGACTAGCAGCTTCATGGCTTCGGCGATTTTCAGTTTGCGCATTTTCTTGCGCTCGCCACCCATATTCTGGAACATACTCTGGATTTGCGACGTCATATCTTCCATGCCCGGCGGCGCCATGATTTCCATGTGCATCGGCTGCGCGGCAATTTCGAGTTCAATTTCCTTGTCGTCAAGTTTGCCTTCACGCAGCATTTTGCGGAATTTCTGCCGCGTGGCATTTTGTTCCGGGTCTGTTGACGTATCCAGCGAGGTACCGAAACCAACCGGGCGTGCAGGCGGCAGCAGCGCGTCGAGTACGCGGTCTTCCGCCGCATCGGCGGCAGCAAGCTGGTTTTTTTTCATTTCCTGTTCGCGCGTTTGCTTGATCGACATTTCGACCAGATCGCGGATGATCGAGTCAACATCGCGTCCGACATAGCCGACCTCGGTGAATTTGGTCGCTTCGACTTTGATGAACGGTGCATTGGCAAGCTTTGCGAGGCGACGCGCGATTTCCGTCTTGCCCACGCCGGTCGGGCCGATCATGAGAATATTTTTCGGCGTTATTTCCTGGCGCAAGGGTTCCGGTACTTGCTGGCGGCGCCAGCGATTGCGCAGGGCAATCGCGACGGCGCGCTTTGCGGCATGTTGACCAATAATGTGCTTGTCGAGTTCATGCACGATTTCCTGCGGAGTCATCTGGCTCATGTTATTCCAGGGTTTCGATAACGTGATTCTGGTTGGTGTAGATACACAGGTCACCGGCAATCACCAGCGATTTTTTGACAATTTCACTCGGCGCCATTTCCGTGTTTTCCAGCAGCGCACGCGCGGCGGAGTGGGCGTAGCTGCCGCCGCTGCCAATCGACAGCAGGCCCAGTTCCGGTTCCAGCACATCGCCCATGCCGGTGATAATCAGCGACGACTCGCGGTCGGCAACGACCAGCATGGCTTCGAGTTTGCGCAACATGCGGTCAGTGCGCCAGTCTTTCGCCAGTTCGACGGCCGAGCGCATTAGATGACCCTGGTGTTTTTCCAGCTTGGATTCAAATCGTTCAAGCAACGTGAACGCATCCGCTGTAGCGCCGGCGAAACCAGCGAGGATTCTGTCGTGGTACATTTTGCGCACTTTGCGTGCGGTGGATTTGGCAACGACCGTACCCAGCGTCACCTGCCCATCGCCGCCCATGGCGACTTTGTTGCCGCGCCGCACCGATACAATTGTGGTGCCGTGGAATGATTCAGTAGACATATCAAATTCCCAGAGAAAACAACCTTACCTGCGGAGTGTAGATGCGGCCGAAGACACGCGAATTCAAGATCAGTTTAAAGTTATTTTAGAGCGTTTGCCTGACGAGTTGAAATCCAGATATGTGTTGCCGTGCCCAGTATCGCCATGGTCCACACAATCACTGCACCGGAAGGCAGGTCCGCCTTTACGGACGCAATCAAACCGAACAAATAGCCTGTGATACTGAGGGCATACGCAAACAGCAGGCGACGTTTTTGCAGATTGCGCGTTGCAAGGGCGGGAACGATCAATGTCGTGAAAACAAGATACAGGCCGACCAGTTGCACCGACGCGGTAACAACGCAAGCGAACAGACAATAAAATCCGACGCGGCCGATGTGCTTGTTCAACCCAAACCAGATGGCGAGCAACAACGCATACGCAACGCTAACCGCGATCAGCGCGTCTCGGCTCACCCATAAAATCTGTCCGACGAGCAGGTCTTTCAGGTGTTCGCCGCCGTGCGGATTGCCGGCGATCAACAGAATGCCGCCGCTTGCGGCCAGAACGAATGCGACGCCGATAATGGCCTCCTGTACCTCGGGAAATTTTTTGTCGGTCCATGTGAGAAACAGCGCACCGGCAAGCGCCGCGGCAAGCGCGGCAATCTGAACCGCGGCGCCTTGCGGCTCGAGGCCGATGGAATCGGCCAGCATGACGCCCACTCCGGCGATCTGCGCGATGGCCAGGTCGATAAACACGATTCCGCGCGACAGCACCTGCATGCCCAGCGGCACATGCGTCAGCGTGACCAGCAGGCCGGCGATAAACGCAAACAGCAGGATGCTGAAATCGACGGACGCGAGGTTCATTTCGCGCCACCGAGCAAAAGCTGAATGGTGTTTTCGTACAGGCCGAACAAGTCTTTGGCCTGGTCGTTACCACCCACCGTGAACGGCAATTTAATCGCCGGAATTTTCGCTTTGTCACGCAAAAATTCCGATGGACGTTCGCTTTGATAAGCCGCACGAATGACCATTTTTGCCGGCGTGCGTTTGAGCTGTTCGAGCAGTTCGGACATGTGCGCGACCGTCGGTTCCACGCCCGGTTTAGGTTCCAGCGCGCCGATTTCCTTCAGGCCGAGCCAGTCATTCATATAAATAAAAGCCCTGTGCTGAACCACAATAGGCAGACCTTTCAGCGGCGCTGCATCGACCGCCCATTTTTTCAGTGCGGCCTGCCAGCGGCCGGCGAAGTCGTCATAACGGTTCAGGTAAAAATTCGCGTTTGTGCCATCCAATTCTTTCATGCGCGCCACCAGCGCGGCAGCAACCCGGATGATATTGCGCGGGTCGGTCTGGATATGCGGGTTGCCACCCGGATGGATATCGCCCTCAGCGCGATCGTTGCGCAATGGCAGTTCTTTCATTTCGACAAACTGCGACGCGGCAAAATTCCCAGCTTTTCCCGGCTGGATTTTCGGGTTGGCCGACTGTTGCAGAACGACAGGCAGCCAGCCGATTTCCAGTTCCGCACCGGTGCAAATCAGCAGGTCGGCATTACGCGCCTTGGCGATTAAACTCGGCTTGGCTTCGACGTGATGCGGATCCTGCAGTGCATTGGTGGCGCTTGATACGCTTACTTTGTCTCCCCCGATTTCAATCGCCAGCGCGGACCATTCCGGCTCGCAGGCGAGAATACTCAGCGCAGCGTTTGCCGGGCTGCCAGATAGAATCAGTAAGCACATCAATATGAACTTCTTCATGGGCGCTCCTAGTATTTGTGCGCACCGTGGGCGCCCAGGCTATTGATAAATTGCAAAGTGAACTGGTTATCGGTAGCGTCCGGTCGGGATTTGTCCTGCGCGAGCTGCAGGCGGAAGCGCGAGAATTC
>JBAVXA010000133.1:0-2740 GCA_049698095.1 Burkholderiales bacterium | reverse complement strand
CCCCAGATGTTCGGCGACACGATGCGCATCAAATGCGACGTCGACATCAGCACGCCGATTTGCGCGGCGGTAAAAGCGAGCGATTGCAGATACAGGCTGAAATAAGGCTGAAAGGCGCCGATAAAGGCGAAATAGAAAAAATAAAAACCGGACAGACGCCAGTAAACGGGAGATTGCATGGAACGGGCATTGTGCCACAGCGCCGCACCGGGCAAATTCACTCGCAACAACGGCTTATGTTAACTATATGATTTTATTAATATAATTATTGCGAGCCGTTAACCGGGGTGTACGCCGAAGCAACGGCGCGACAAAACCATGGTAGCCCGCCCCCGAGCTAGCTGTCCTTGTCGATGCCTTTGCAGCTGGCGCCGAGCCAGCGACCAACCATATTCACGTGGACTTTCCCCCCGGATGCGCCTTGCACCATGTCCATGCTGACCACCACGCTTTCCGGCGTTTTGGCTTCCTGCGTGAGGGTCATTTTGGATGGCTTTGGCGCGGCACACGTCCGCTCCATGACGAGTTTGGTTGCCGACTTCGAAATAATCTTCTTGGTGCAGGACTGGTCATCGTCCGATTTTGTCATGCGGTCTTCGTCGAGGTCTTTTTGTGTTACGCAGCTTTTCGTGACATGCGAAGTCGGCTTCCCCGCGCGCGCGTTCATTGTCGCCTCCATTTTGGCGCGTTGTTCCGGCGGCATTTTCGCCAGCACGTCCGGCGGCATCATCGAGCCCGATGTCACCGTGGTCGTGGTCATTTCCCAAGCCCCGGGCTTGACCTTAAAAGAATCAGCCGAAGAATAAAAAGGAACAGCGAGGACAACCGCAACGGCACATCGAAAAAGATTTTTGCGTAACATATTGCCTCCTTGCCTCAGACGTTTCAAATAAGGATTACAAAATCCCGAAGATGGTTTTGTTATAGCACATCGGCGCGCCAGATTTCGTCGAGACGGCGGCGCTGAACGCCCTGCATGAAGTGGCTGGCAAAAACAAATAAAAAAACGTCGCCACTGAATTTACATAACCATCTGATTTTAATACATATTTTTCAGCACAGGTAAAGCCAGTCATTCTGGGCAATTGCGAAGAATCCGCTTTGGTCCTGTCATTCTGAGCACTACCGAAGAATCTGCTTTAATCTTGTCGTTCTGAGCACCAGCGAAGAATCTGCTTTGGCCTTGTCATTCCGAGCGCCAGCGACGAATCCGTTTTAGCCTTGTCATTCTGAGCGCCAGCGAAGAATCTGCTTTAATCTTGTCATTCTGAGCGCCAGCGAAGAATCTGGTTTGGCCTTGTCAATCCGAGCGCCAGCGACGAATCCGTTCTAGTCTTGTCATTCCGAGCGATAGCGGAGAATCTGTTTTAGTCTGGTCATTCTGAGCGCCAGCGAAGAATCTGCTGTTCCGCCCTTAGGCAAAACCAAAAACAGACCCCTCGCTACCGTCAGGGAAGGCAATTTCCGGGCGAGCCCAACCGACCCTGCTTCAAACCCATCGCCCCGGCAATCAACAGAAAATCCGCCTGTCCAATTTCAAAATGACCAAAGCGGAATTTATGGCCCCAGCGTTTCGGGTCTTCGATGAACGTCAGCTTTTCAATCAGCGGACGTATCGGCGCATCGACGCATTTTTTATTATCGACATCCAAGCGGTTCGGCACAAAGCCGCCGCCCATATTGCCCTCATAAATCTCGCCCGTTTTAACAACACCGATGGCGGTGAATGCCTGGCAGGGTTCGTCGCCATCCATCTCCATCTTCGGCGAATAATAAATCAACCAATCCCCCGCCTTCATGCGCGCCAGCGGCGCACGCTCGCCGTGTCCGAGTTGCGCAAAGCCACCCGCCACGCCTCGCGCCACATGGTTTTTGCTGACGACGCCGATCCAATAGCGCGGGGCAGAATGGGGAGAATTTGGTTTCATTTGAAAATGGTGAGATGCAAATTTTCGTAGGGCGGACAAAACGCAGTGTGCCCACCAGCCATTCGGCGTGGGTACGCTATCGCTTTGCCCACCCAACGCTTGTTTTTTGAATATGGGGTATGCTTGGGTTCATGCTGATCACAAAAATTGAACGGAATTTATTGTTAGAAAGAACTGACGAAATGCCAATTAAGTTAGGGATTTCCTTGGGGCCTGTTGAATATTTTCCGAAGGAGAATGAATACAGAACAATGGTTACTATTGCGCCGTTATATCCTATATTGGCGCCAATAATAGGGTCTGATTCTTTTCAATCGCTTTCCCTTGCCATCAAACTAGTCAATGCATTACTTAATGCTGAAATAGCGAAGGGAACGAAAATCACCTGGCCCGACGGTACGCCATATATACCTGATTGATCTCTGCCGTCTTTACGCCTCATCCGGCTCCGGATTTTCTTTATGCTCCAACTCCCCAGAATCTTTCGCACGAGCAGGCGCTTGCGCCGCAATTCTCGGCGTCGATACTTTCACATCCGCATTCTGCGCACGATGACGCAGGGCATGGTCGATGAGCACCAGCGCGAGCATGGCTTCGGCTATTGGCGTGGCGCGGATGCCGACGCAGGGGTCGTGGCGGCCGTGGGTTTCGACTAGGACGGGTTGGCCGGCTTTGTTGATCGATTGTCTGGGTGTGCGGATGCTCGATGTCGGTTTGATGGCGATATTCACCAGTACGTCTTGCCCGGTGGAGATGCCGCCTAAGATGCCGCCGGCGTGGTTGGTGAGAAAACCTTGCGGGGTCATTTCGTC
>JBAVXA010000132.1:0-4597 GCA_049698095.1 Burkholderiales bacterium | reverse complement strand
ATCTCGACTTATCAGTCCTATTGCGGCGCGCAGATTTTCGAGGCCATCGGGCTCAACTCGGATTTCGTGAAAAAATATTTCACTGGTACGCCCAGTAACATCGAGGGAATCGGCCTGAAACAGGTCGCGGAAGAAGCGGTACTGCAACATCAGCTAGCCTATAGTGATGCGCCGATTTACCGCGATGTGCTCGATGTCGGCGGTGACTACGCCTACCGCATTCGTGGCGAGGCGCACATGTGGACCCCTGACACAATTTCCAAATTACAGCACTCGACCCGCGCCAACAATTATGCGACGTATAAAGAATACGCCAAGTTGGTCAATGACCAGAGCGCGCGACTGATGACGTTGCGCGGCTTGTTTGAAATCAAGAAATCCCCGACGCCGATTCCGCTTTCCGAGGTTGAATCGGCAAAAGAAATCGTCAAACGATTCGCAACCGGCGCAATGTCCTTGGGCTCGATTTCGACCGAAGCGCATACTGCCCTCGCTGTCGCGATGAACCGCATCGGCGGCAAATCCAACACCGGGGAAGGCGGCGAAGACCCCTCGCGCTACCAGAAAATTTCCGTCGACACTTCTCTGGCGACACTGCTGGGCAAATCCAATATCGAGGCCGACCTGAAACTGCAAGCCGGTGATTCGCTGCGCTCCAAGATCAAACAAGTCGCTTCCGGCCGTTTCGGCGTGACGGCGGAATACCTCAACTCGGCCGACCAGATTCAAATCAAAATGGCACAGGGCGCCAAGCCGGGCGAGGGCGGCCAATTGCCCGGTCACAAAGTATCCGAATACATCGCGCAACTACGTTTCTCGGTGCCTGGTGTCGGCCTGATCTCGCCACCGCCGCATCATGACATTTATTCCATCGAAGACCTGGCGCAATTGATTCACGATTTGAAAAATGCCAATCCGCGCGCGTCCATTTCGGTGAAGCTGGTTTCGGAAGTGGGCGTCGGCACCGTCGCAGCAGGTGTGGCAAAAGCGAAATCCGATCACGTGACGATTTCAGGTCACGACGGCGGAACTGGCGCATCGCCGGTGTCATCGATCAAATACGCCGGTTCGCCGTGGGAATTGGGCCTCGCGGAAACACAGCAGACGCTGGTGCTGAATAGACTGCGCGGCCGCATTACCGTGCAGGCCGACGGACAAATGAAAACCGGCCGTGACGTAGTGGTAGGCGCACTATTGGGCGCGGATGAGTTCGGTTTCGCGACCGCGCCTTTGGTCGTCGAAGGCTGCATCATGATGCGCAAATGCCATTTGAATACTTGTCCCGTCGGCGTCGCAACTCAGGACCCGGCATTGCGCAAGAAATTTACCGGCCAGCCCGAACACGTAGTCAATTACTTTTTCTTCGTCGCAGAAGAAGTGCGCGAATATATGGCGAGCATGGGCTTCCGCACTTTCAATGAAATGATAGGCCGCAGCGAGATGCTCGACACGCAAAAAGGCATTCAGCACTGGAAAGCACAAGGTATTGATTTTAATAAGATTTTTTATAAGCCTGTCGTCGATGTCAGCGTCGCCGTGCGTCATGTAGAAGAGCAGGATCACGGCCTCGCCAAGGCACTCGATCACGATTTGATTAAGCAGGCGCAGCCAGCACTGGAATCGCGCAAGGCAGTAAAAATCGATACCAGAATCAATAACACCAACCGCACAGTCGGCACCATGTTGTCGGGCGAGGTGGCGCGTCGATTCGGCCATGCCGGCCTGGCTGACGACACGATTCACGTCAAAGCAAAAGGGACCGCAGGGCAAAGCTTCGGGGCGTTTCTCGCACATGGCATCACCATCGAATTGGAAGGCGAGGCGAATGACTACGTTGGCAAAGGCCTGTCCGGTGGACGCCTAATCGTCTACCCGCCAAAAGACTGCCCGATTATTGCGGAAGAAAATATTATCGTCGGTAACACCGTGCTCTACGGCGCGACCGGCGGCGAAGTATTTTTCCGCGGCGTCGCTGGCGAACGCTTCGCCGTGCGCAATTCCGGCGCGACCGCCGTGGTGGAAGGGCTTGGTGACCACGGTTGCGAGTACATGACCGGCGGCACCGTGGTTGTGCTCGGCCAAACGGGCCGCAACTTCGCCGCTGGCATGAGCGGCGGCGTTGCTTATGTCCTGGATGAAGCCGGTAATTTCGAGCAACGCTGCAATATGTCGATGGTGGAACTCGAACCGGTGCCGCAGGAAGACGCCGCGTCCGATGAAACGCGCGGAGAACTGGAAAGCCACGGTAAGGTCAACGTGAATCATCTGGGTCAGGCGGATGAAACGCTACTGCGCGGTTTGATTGAAAAGCATATGCATTACACCAATAGCGTGCGCGCTAAGGCGATTCTGGATAACTGGAATACGTTCCGCGGAAAGTTTGTAAAGGTGATGCCGACTGAATATCGCCGTGCGCTGGCCGAAATGGCAAGCGCACAACAAAGCAAAAAATCTGAATTGGAGCCGGCATAAGTCCGGATGTGATCATATGGGTAAAGTAACGGGTTTCATGGAAATCGCGCGGCAAGATCCACAAAGCCTGCCGCCACAGGAACGCATTCATTTTTATAAGGAATTTCAACTGCCGTTGAGCGATGCCGAGATCAGCAAGCAGGGGGCACGGTGTATGGACTGTGGCATTCCGTTTTGCCATATCGGCTGCCCGGTCAACAATATCATTCCCGACTGGAACGATCTGGTATATCGCGGTAACTGGCGTGAGGCGTTGGACGTGTTGCACTCGACCAATAATTTTCCCGAATTTACCGGACGCATTTGTCCGGCGCCGTGCGAAGCGGCTTGCACATTGAATATCAATGATGACGCAGTAACAATAAAAAATATTGAACATGCAATCATCGATAAAGGGTGGGAAAACGGCTGGGTCACCGCACAAGTTGCAAAACATAAAACGGGCAAAAGAGTCGCCGTTATCGGGTCCGGCCCAGCCGGGCTTGCCGCAGCGCAGCAGCTGGCGCGCGTCGGCCACGCCGTTGTCTTATTCGAAAAAAACGATCGTGTCGGCGGCCTGCTCCGCTACGGCATCCCAGACTTCAAAATGGAGAAACGCCATATAGATCGCCGCGTGGAGCAAATGCGCGCGGAGGGGGTGGAGTTTCGCGTCAATCAACATGTCGGCGTGAACGTCGATGCAAAAAAACTGGTGGCTGAATTCGATGCGATCGTTTTGAGCGGAGGCTCGGAACATCCGCGCGATATCCCCGTGCCCGGGCGCGAGTTGAAAGGCGTGCATTTCGCCATGGAATTTTTGCCATTACAAAATAAAAAGAATGCCGGCGACAGCGTTCCCGACCAACTGGTTGCCACCGGTAAAAATGTCGTGGTCATTGGCGGCGGCGACACGGGCTCCGATTGCGTCGGCACCTCGATTCGCCAGGGCGCGAAATCGGTGACCAATTTTGAATTGATGTCGCAACCACCAATCGAGGAAAACAAGCCGCTTACCTGGCCCAACTGGCCGATGAAGCTGCGGATTTCCTCCAGCCACGAAGAGGGCGCGAAACGCGAGTTTTCGATCGTGACGAGAAGCTTTAGCGGAAAAGACGGCCGCGTCACGACATTACACGGCGCGCACCTGGAATGGGTCCGGGCGCCGGATGGGCAGATGAAAAGCGCCGAAGTGCCCGGTTCGGAATTCGAAATCGCCGCTGATCTTGTACTCCTAGCCATGGGCTACTTGCACCCGGTGCAAAAAGGTTTACTCGAACAGCTCGGTGTCGAGCTCGACAATCGTGGCAACGTGAAGGCAAACACCGAACAATATCAAACGTCGGCGCCGAAAATCTTTAGTGCAGGAGACATGCGGCGCGGGCAGTCGCTGGTGGTGTGGGCGATACGTGAAGGCCGCCAGTGCGCCCGGTCAGTAGATGAATTCCTGATGGGGAAATCAGACCTGCCGCGTTAATCCTATTAATTGCTCGTTCCCAATTATCCTTAACCGTGCTTTCGTTTGGCGATATTAATGCAATGTCAGGAAACGCCTGATTGGCCGACCAATATCGATTGCCATCAAAAATGCGGACAACTTTAATTGAACATTTTTTGCCCGCAGCTGACTAACTGACATTCACGTTAACAGGAATTCAAACATGAACCGTCGCCAACTGTTGATTTCCCTCGGCGTTATTCCGTTCGCCGACTTAACCAGCGCCTTCGCCGCTTCGGAAAGGAACCTTACTGTGGACCAAATCCAAAAGAACTGGAAAAACTTTCTGCCTGCCGCTGCCAACGTCTCGCTGGCGCTAGAGCCAGTTACGAAAACGAAAGAAGAGTGGAAGAAAATTCTTTCGCCTGAGTCGTTCGACGTTTTGCGCGAAGAAGGCACTGAGCGCGCCGGTACCAGCCCATTGAACAACGAGAAACGCGCCGGCGTTTTTGTCTGCGCCGGCTGCGCGCTGCCGTTGTTCACTACAGAAATGAAATATGAGAGTGGAACCGGCTGGCCAAGCTTTTTCACTGCCATCCCTGGACACACCGCCAGCAAAAAAGATTACAAGCTTGTGTGGCCGCGGACTGAATACCATTGCATCCGCTGCGGCGGGCACCAGGGCCACATGTTCAACGACGGCCCGCAGCC